>CAZAMA010000367.1:0-2646 GCA_964485645.1 uncultured Acidimicrobiaceae bacterium
GACGAGGAGTCCGGGGCGGTCGTGGCGTCGGTTCGGCCCCGCAAGGGTGCGACCCGCCGCTGTGGGATCTGTGGCCGCCGCTGCCGGTGGGAGGACAAGGGAGAGGGGCGACGGCGCTGGCGCACCCTCGATCTGGGCTGCATCCCTGCGTACCTGGAGGCTGATGCGCCGAGGGTGCGTTGTTCTGAGCACGCGGTCGTGGTGGTGAGCTTCTCCTGGGCGAGGCACCGGGCCCGCCACACCTTCATGTTCGAGGACCAGGTTGCCTGGCTCGCCGCGCACTGCAGCCGCTCCGCGGTCGAAGAGCTGATGCGCGTCGCGTGGCGGACGGTCGGGGCGATCGTGACTCGGGTGGTGGCCGACGCGCATAGCCGTAAGGACCCGCTCGACGGCCTTCGGCGGATCGGCATCGACGAGATCTCGTATAAGAAGCGCCACTTTTCTGGAGTGCCAGATCTGTGTGTGGGTGTCGCGCGGAGCCCCGTTTTTTCACAGTGATTGACACACCCTCTGGGTACTGTGCGCCACGTGAGAAATGAGCACCGCGGGAGGATCTCGTGCAAGCGATTCGCGTCACGCTGACCGGCACGCTCGCCTACTGGACAGTCGTCGACGATGACTGGCAGCCGGTCAAGGTCGCCGATGCCTACCTGCGACACCTCCGGCTCGGCGCTGATCGCGCCGAGGGCACGACCCGTTCCTATGCCGGTGATCTCGCTTGCTACCTCTCATGGTGCGAGGCGAGCGGGCGGAACCTACTGGCCGGGGTGCAGGCACTCGGACTGTTCGTCGCGATGCTGAAGACGACACCGATCGCACGAGCGGGGGCCGGTCAGGGCAAGGTCCGGAGCCCAGGCCGGATCAACCATCTCCTCGCCGTCGTGCGGGAGCTCTACAAGCACGCGGTCGCCGACGGGACTCTCGACGCCTCAGTGCTCACCGCTCTCTACGAAGTGGGCGATGACCGTCATCTTCCGGCCGAGCTCCGCCCCGAGGGCTCGGGCCTTCGCTATGTCGCTAGACCCCGGCACGTCCAGCGCTGCCGGCGGGGACCTCGGCCCGTGCCGGTTCGTCACGAGGAGGTGGAGGCGATGCTATGGGCTGCCCGCTCGTGGCGAGACCGGTATCTACTTGTCTTGTTGTGGTTCTGCGGACTTCGCATAGGCGAAGCCCTTGGACTCCGGCGCTCAGATCTACATCTCGTTACTTCTGCCGCTGGCCTCGGCTGCCCGGTGCCAGGGCCGCACCTTCATGTCGTCAGGCGCGATAACGAGAACCGTGCTCGCGCGAAGACGGGAGACCGATCGGTGCCGGTCCGCTCCGAGGTGCTCTCCTGCTACGACCGTTACCTTAAAGAGCGAGAGGCCTGCCCGGCGGCGAAGGACTGCGACTTCGTCCTCGTCAACTGCTCGCATCAGCCCCTCGGCCAGCCCATGTCCGATGACACCGTCCGCAAATGGCTCGCCTCTCTATCCAAGAAGGCGGGGCTCGAACGGACGATCACCCCGCACTTGTTCCGTCACGCGACGGCAACCGAGCTCCTCGCAAGAGGTGCAGGACTCGATGTCGTGAAGGAGCTGCTCGGGCACGCCTCGATCCGCTCGACTGAGGCCTACCTCCATCCCACTATCGACGCGCAGCGTCAAGCCGTCGAGCGCCTCGGCCCACTTCGCTTTGGATCCGAGCAGGCCAAGAGGTGAGCAGAGCTGGTGTCGCATCCCGGCCGATCGGACCGTGCCACCCCGGTAGTGGTGAGCTCACGCTCGCAATCGACATGGCCCGCCTCGTCGCGCTCGGCTGGGATCCGGCAACCGAGGTGTTCACGCCCGCTGCCGACCATCGCCTCCTCGGTTACAAGGTGTGCGCTGTATCGGGCTGTGGCAGCGAGGCGTGGTGCAGCGGTCGTCTCTGTGGCGGGTGCGCAACGCGTCGGGCGAAGCATCTTGATCAGAGCTTCGAGGAGTTCCTGTCCGCAGGCATCAGCGGACGTCGCCCCGGTGAGCGACTCTGCAGCGTGTGCCACCTCCCAGGCGCGTCCCGGCCTGCTGCGGCAAATGGCCTCTGCCTGAGCTGTGACCGCGTGCGGCTCTCTCGGCACCAGAGCGTGGCCTTGTTCATCGCGGGCGACGACTCGTTCGCCCCGGCATCTCCTCGGGCGTCGTTCGGGATCTGCGCGGTCGTCTCCTGCGAACGTCTGGTCGCGCGAAAGTGCCATGGTCTGTGCGACGGCCACGATCAGGCCTGGCGCCGGGCAGGTCGACCCGACCTCAGTGCATTCGCTGGGACTGCCGTGCCTTGTCGAGGTGACCGGCAGGGCCGCGTCGTGCTGCGTTTGCCACCAGGTCACAGGTGGAACTCCCCGCCGGATGAGCCTGGCTCGACGGCCGCCCGACCGTATGTGAGCCGCCGAGTACTACCATCCCTATGATGGACGCTGAGCCCGCCGGGTCGGTCACCGTCGCCGGGCGGCCATGGCCCGGCGAGCTGGTGACCTCGGATGCCGCACTTCGCCAGGTGCTGCACGGTCTTCCTGGCATCGATCAGGTCGGGGCGCAGGGGCGGGCCGCCATGCTGGCCACCCGCTCGATCAAGCGCGAAACGAAGCTCTGGGCCTTGCAAGCAGCCATCGAGATGATCGACCTCACC
>CAZAMA010000368.1:0-2636 GCA_964485645.1 uncultured Acidimicrobiaceae bacterium
ATCTGGGCGCGGATCGCGAATCGAGATCGGCGCGAAAGACACCAGCCACCTAGGCCCGATTTCCGCATCCGAATGGGTCGAGGACCCGGTCAAGGTGCTTGGGCAAAGGCCCCGGCGTCTGCCGCTCTGCTGGCCGGGTGGCGGGAGAAAGACCGCCACTTCACTCGCCATTCCCGCGCACTTCCTCGCCGGGCCGAAGCTGCTTGTCGCCGTAGAGCTTCTGCGCCAAATGCTCCCACTCTCGGCTGAATCGGTACGAGTGTTGCGCGGGCGGCTGCGGAGCCTGCATCTCGATCCAACGAACGAGGCCCGCGCTCCGATTCTCGAAGCCGTGATCGGTTCCGACTCCCGCCCATAGCACGTCGCCCGGATGCAGAACCAACTCGTCGCCGTCGACGAGTGCGTGCACCTCGCCTTCGACGAAGACGTACGTCTCCTCGAAGGGGTGGTCGTGGGGGTGGGCGATCGCTGTCGGCTGGTAGTCGACGACGAACATCGTGTGTGACTGCGCGCCCACGAGCCGGTCGATGAGCATCCGTACGCCTATACCGCTGTAGGCCAGCAGCGCCGTCGCCATGCTCGGCGAAGTGGTCGGCGCGTTGACGTCGGCCCCGGCGGCAAGCTTGCTCAGGTCCATCGATGCTGCGTCAAAGCGCGCAGCGTGCCGGTTACGCGGATCGCGAACGTCGGGTACGGTGGCGCCGAGCTCCTCCATCTTCTCCCTCGTGAAGAATGTGTCCTGACGTCGCCCGTCGTTCAGCTCCGACGGGGCGGTCACGCGCAGCCATCGGGCCGGTTCACCAAAGGAGCAGATGGTGTAGGTCGTACCGACGGGAATCACCACGCAGTGGTCCGCCGATAGCAGCGTCGACGAGCCGAGCATAGTGAGAGCGACCTGGCCCGAGAAGACGTAGAGACTTACTTCGAACGAGTGCACGACGGGGTCTATATGGCCATTCGGGGCCAGCCGGGCGATCGAGACCCCCATGTGAGGTGAGCCCGTCGACCGATCGATCAGGCGTTGCTCAAAGTAGCCATCAGTTGAACCAACGTAGTGAGAAGGCGTGGTCGCGAGACTGTCGTCTACCCTGGTCACGCAGTACATATCGCCTCAAGCGCCTCGGATCTGCTCTCGGGCCTCCAGGTCGTGAGCTCGCCCCGTCACCTGAGCAGCCACCCACCGTCCATGGCCAGGTTCACCCCGTTGACGCCTGTGTTGTCGAGCAGGAAGACCACCGCCCCAACGATCTCCTGCATTGTCACGAGGCGTCCGAGTGGAGTTCGGGCGACGACGTTGCTGTTGTCCTTGCCCTCCCAGTAGGGACTGTCACCGACAATGCCTGGATGCACGGCGTTCACCCGCAGCGGAGCGAGCTCGCTCGCAAGCGTGCGCACGAGCCCAGTCACACCACCGTTTACGGTCGACACCGAGATGGAACCGGGGTAGGGACGCTCCATCGCAAGTCCGCCGAACAGCACAATTGACGCGCGCGGCGTGAAGCGGTCGTGCAGCGCGTGGACCACTTCGGTGTAGCCCACGAGCTTCAGCGTGACCAGATGAATCGCCGCTCGAATGTCGTAGTGCGCGAGAGAGTTCGAGTCACGCTCGATTGCCGAGATCACCAGGTCGTCGACCTGCTCGACGCTTCCCAGAGCGCTCGCGATCGACTCGGGCTCGGCGAGGTCGAGCGCGAGAGGGACCGTGCCGAGTCCGATCTCGCCGGCGGCGGCCTTCGCCGAGTCGATCGTTCGACCGGTGAGGTATACCCGACCACGTCGGGCAAGAGCTTTCACGACCTCCTTGCCGATCCCGGCGGTACCCCCCAGCACCACTGCGGTTCGGCCGCCCGGCTTCTCCAGGTCTGACACCTCGTTGTTCCCTTCGTTTGTCGTTCAGCCGAGTAGAACATATCCCTCTTCACGGCGCCGAGGGCTTCGAGGTAGCTCAGTCGAAGATGGGGTCCCTCGTCCTCGTCCGCTTCAGCTCGTAGAACCCGTCTGTCCCAGCCACGAGCAGCACCCCGTCCCACAACCTGCCAGCCGCGTCGCCACGGGGGGTCGGCGTCACCACCGGCCCGAAGAATGCAACCCCTTGGACGTGGATGACCGGGGTGCCGACTTCGTATCCGACCGGATCCATGCCCGCATGGTGGGACTTCTTGATCGCCTCGTCGTACTCTGTGGTCGCGGCCGCATCGATGAGGTCGGCGGGAAGCCCGAGCTCGGCAATCGCCTCGACGACCGACGCTTCCTCGCGGCGATGCTCATTGTGAAATCGTCTGCCGATAGCGCTGTAGAGCGGCAACACGATCTCGTCACCGAATCTCTCGCGAGCTGAGGTCACAACTCGTACCGGCCCCCAGGCCATGTCGAGCAGCGCTCTGTAGTCCGCGGAGACGTCCTTGTCCGCGTTCAGATAGGAGAGGGACATCACGTGCCAGCGGGCGGCGATGGGGCGGACCTTTTCGACTTCGAGGATCCAGCGCGAGGTGATCCACGCCCAGGGGCAGATCGGGTCGAACCAGAAGTCGACCGGCGTCGGCTCGGATGTTGGCATGGACGTCACTTCTCGTCTCCTCTGTGTCGGGTGTATTGCGAGTCTCGGGTGCTTCAGGGATTTCGGGCGTGTCGGGGAT
>CAZAMA010000369.1:0-2633 GCA_964485645.1 uncultured Acidimicrobiaceae bacterium
GCTGACGCAGCAGGGGTACGGCGAGGTGCTCGCTGTGATTCAGGGCTCGACACCGACAGAGGGCCGAGAGTACATCCGCTCCCAGTTCACCGAGGACCCCACCGTCGAGCCGGTCAGAGTGCTTCTGGCCACAGACGCCGCGGGTGAGGGGATCGATCTGCAGACGTACTGCCATCGACTGGTCAACTTCGACATACCGTTCAACCCATCACGGCTCGAACAGCGGATCGGCAGGATCGACCGCTATGGACAAGCCCACGAACCAGAGGTGTACCACTTCATACCGGTCGCGAGCGCGTCGATCTTCGCAGACGACTATGACTTCATGGCCCGGATCGCCAAGAAGGTGGCGAACGTCGAGGCTGATCTGGGGTCGGTGAACCAAGTGATCGGCGACGAGGTCCAGAGGCACTTCACCAAGCGGGCGCCGACTCGAAGGAGGGCCGCGGGTGTCGCGGCGAACGAAGTTATCAACGCGGCGCTGGCCGGTGGCATCGAGCTCAACGCTCGACTCACGCAGCTGGAGCAAGGATTCGGAGCCTCACGAGCCGAGATGCACCTCAAGCCAGCGAACCTGCGCCGCGTGGTCGACACTGCGTTGCGGGTCAACCACCAGCAACCGCTCGTTCGCAACTACGACTTAGCGGAGGACACCGACGCGGAGGTGTTCGACATGCCGGCTGTCACGGCCGGCTGGCGAGGAACCCTCAAGGGTTTGGACACGAGACTGAAGCCCGGCGTCCTCCGTCCTGTCACGTTCGATCCCGATGCGGCCGAGCATCGCAACGACGTCGTTTACGTGCACCTTGGCCACCCGGTCCTGCAGAGGGCACAGCGACTCTTACGCCGGTCCCTTTGGAGCGCGGATTCACCCCTGAACCGCGTCACTGCCGTCGTCGTGGAGGACCTCGCTGAGTCCTTCGTTGCGGCCGTGACTCGGATGGTTTTGGTAGGTCGTGGCGGCCTCCGGCTACACGAGGACGTGTTTCTGGCCGGTGTCCGGCTGCATGGACGTCGGGCAATGGCCGAGGAGAAGGCCGAGTCTGCACTCGACCAGGCGCTCGATGGCGCGCAGTTGGGGCTCGCTCAAGAGGCGGTCCGCCGCCAGCTCTGTGAACTCTGGAATGTCCCGGACGCGCCGCTGCGAGTCCGTCTCGAGGACTCCATGCAGGCACGGGCGTCTCGTCGCCACGAACTCGTGATGGAGCAGCTAGCCCGGCGTCAGGCGGCGGACACGAGGCGCGCGCATGAAATCTTTGCGGCGTTCCGGACGAACCTTCGCGAGTCGCTCAACCTGCTACAGAGGGCTGAGGAGGAAGCCGCAGCGATGCTGTTTCCCGATGATCAGCAACGCCAGCGTCGCCGTGACATCCAAGGGATGGAACGCAGGCTCGACGAGCTCGACGACGAGGAGGCGCGAGAGATATCCGCCATCACTGAGAGGTATGCCGACGTCAAGCCACACACAACTGCTGCTGCCATCGTCTTCGCCCTCACCCGCGAAGACGCCGACGGGTGGACGAACTGATGGCAAAACCACTTCGCCGGCGAACGGCACCCACTATTTCGGCTGCCGATTTGCATCGGCGGTGGCTTGAGCTGGTCGACATGGAGGGGCCGTTCCTGGCTATCCCGCCACTAAAGCGAGTCTGGCCCAATGGCATCCCCGACTTCAGCTCCGCCCACCCTGACCGCTTCCAGGCGCTGCTGGACGCCCGCAAGGAGTTCGAGAAGGCATGGGAGGCGCTCGACCGCGACCCCGACACCGACAACCGACTCGACGCCTACCGTACGTACCGCGACAAGTGGGTAGAGACCGTTCTGCGCGATGTCGTTGGCTGGGCGGGATCACTTCAGTGGGGAACGGTTGCGGGAGTGCAAGCCCAGTCACCCAACCGCGCCGTCACAGTTACGGCGCAGGCGGCGCTCAACGGTACCGACGGAATCGGCGCGCTGGTCCACGTAGTCGATCCGACTGACTCGTTGCGGCAGACGCCCAATGACTTGTGGGCCGCGACCCCAGTGGATCGCCTCGAAGCGCTGCTGCGGGAGAACGATGTCGAGATCGGCATCGTAACTGACGGCCGGTGGTGGGGCTTGGTCTGTGCAAGCAAAGGTCGTATGACCGCCTCAGGCATCGTTGATGCTCTCACCTGGATCGAGGAGCCCCGAGCCCGCGACGCGTTCCTCACCTTGATCGGCCGCCAGCACATCATTGGCGGCGACCCCACCGAACGCCTCCCCGCCTTGTTCGAGGACTCTGTCGCCGCGGCTGAGGAGATCACCGAAGCACTCGGCTCCCAGGTACGCCGAGCCGTCGAACTCCTGATCCAGTCTTTCTCCGAGTCAGCCTCAGACGCCAAGCGCCGCGGTCAGCCGGACCCGCTCCCGGCCCGCGCGCACGACGTCTACGAGGCTGCGGTCACCGTGATGATGCGCACGGTGTTCCTGCTCTTCGCCGAGGAGCGTGGGCTCCTGCCGTCCGGTGAGCTATTCGAGCAGGGATACGGCATCTCCCGCGAACTTGAGCGGCTCGCGGCGCGCGGGAACGAGGAGGGCGAGGAAGCGCTGGACGCCACGTCGATGACATGGCACCGACTGCTGGCACCCAGCCGCGCCCTTTTCTCGGGCGC
>CAZAMA010000370.1:0-2632 GCA_964485645.1 uncultured Acidimicrobiaceae bacterium
AGAACTCCAGCCGGTCGTCGTCCAACTCTCGGAGCATCAGGCCATCCAGGACCTTGTCGAGGCCCTGCGCCACATCCCGATCCACCGTTCCTGCAGGATCGAGGAGCGCGGCGAGTGCCGTGAGCAGGTAGTCCACTTCCCCCTCGAACTGAGCGGCCAGTGGAGTCTGGTGGCTGTCTGACTCCAGGCGCCCAATCTCCCTCTCCAACGACTTCGCCGCCAGGGTGTGCTCGCGGGCATCAGCGCGGTATTCGTCTGCGACATCGGCCTCTTTCTCCTTGGCGGCAAGCGACCGGAGCTTCTTGGCCAGGCGGCGCTCCTCAACAACGCGAACCTTCAGACTGCCGAGCCGGATCTGGCTCCTGTCCACGACCACCAACTGGTTCTTGGCGTCGAGCGCGGCCAGGCCGTCCAAGGCGATGCCGCAGATCCCCTCCCTGAACGCCAAGGCAGTCGCCTCGACGATTGCCCGGTGGAAATCGACGCGATTGATCACGCCGAGCTTGAAGCCGTTCGCCGCGCTTCCGGTGTGCCACGCCGAGCTCACGAGTGCCTATCCGAGCGCACTCGCAGCTCGTAGCTGTCGGACGCCATGCCCTGCAGGAGGTACTCAGACCCGTCCTGGACCCAGTGCGCCCCGGCCAGGGGAGCCACACGCTTGTGCGCCCGGCCGCCCTTGCGCTCGTTCGGCTGGTGGCGAAGCGCCAGCGCGGCCGCGATCACCTCATCGTCGACCCATCCACCCTTGGGCGCGCCCCACTCGTAGTCGAACTCGATGTGACCAGCCGGGTAGGCCGCTGATGCCGGGTGGACCGGGAGCGTCGAGATGTGCTCCGCGCCGGGGAACGGGTTCTTCAGGCGCTGCACGTGGCATCCCGTGCGGTAGAGGTCGGCGTACCGATACAGGTGCACGACGAACGATGCCGGATCGCTCATGTCTCCGACAGTCATTCCAGCTCCCCTCTTCTGCATCTGGGGCGTCGTCACACCGGCATCGCCCAGGATTCGTACGAGCTTCTCAACCGTCATCGTCGGGTCCGCCAGGAGCGTCCAGGCCAGGGCTACCTGCTCCTGCTTGCTCGGGTCCATGCACAGGTTGCCGGTTCCTTCGTCGAACACGTAGCCGAGTGGCTGGCTCGCCCTCCCCCGCACCCACTGGCCGCGCCGGTACTTGGCCACCACACCGGCGGTCAGCCGCTGCACGATGAGGTTCCGCTCACTGGAGCTGATCGTGGCCAGGACGCTCCACATCAGCTGCCCGTGCTCGCTGCCCTCGCCGTTCATGACGATGCTCTTGCCCCCGGCGATCACTTCGTCGACAGACGTCGTCACCGCGTGCTGCACGAGGCCGGCCATGGCGAAGGAGCGGACCAGTCGCGAGAGGGCGACCGTGTGCAGCCGGAGTGGCCTCATCCTCTTGAGCACATCGTTGAGGATGAGGGTCCAACCGTTCTCGCCCTTGAGGTTCTGTGCGGCAGCAGATGCCTCGGAGTAGAGGAAACCCGAGCCGCTGGCCGTCCAGAGGACCGCCTTCGTGTTTCGCGTGGACAGTGGGATCACCGACACGTCGTTGGGAAGGCGGCCGGGGTCGAGCAGCGGATCGAGTCCGACGGCTCGAGCAGTCTCATAGCCGGGGACCGACTTGCAGTAACTCAAAGTGTGCTGGACACAGCCCTCCATCAGCACATGGTCGTAGACGCACGACTCACGGACGACCACCAGGTCGCCGATGCGCTTGTCCAGCCGTGGGATCAAGCTCGCCACGTTCGCGGGCAACTTTTCGGAGGAGAACTCGAGGACCGGCTCATCGCCGGTCAGGTCGAAGCATTCGTCATCGATCGTCATGAGTGGCCATCCCTTCCGTCCTCGTGGCGCGTCCGGCCTGCGCCAGGACCGCCCACGCCTCGACGCACTGCGCTCTTCGCAGGCTGTTCTCCGGGAGGACCTCCACCGTGGGCTGCCGTCGGTTCTCGACACCGCATTCCCGTTCCATTTCTTCCCATGGTTACTCGAGGCTGTGACTTGGCCGACCCTGAGTCTTCGTAGGAATGAGTGCTTGTGAGCGCGCTCTCGACGACGGTGAAGGTCGCTCGCCGAAGCTCGGACGCATCACACGCGAGAAGTGCGTCGATGGCGTCCGCCAAGCCGGTGGAGGTGAAGGCGGCAGGTACGGGATCTACATCAGTGGATGTACTCATGCTCAGGACCGTCCGGTGCCCGGACCCTAAGGCCACCAGGTCAACCTCACCACAGCCGCCGTGAACTGGGTCTGCTGCAGGATCGAGATGCCCTGGTCAACCCCCAATGTTCCGGGAGGCCGAGGAAGGCATATGGGCCTAGATCCTGTGGCTACTCATTCGGCTCACGGCGAGCGCCCCCGGTCCGACTTACCGAATAGACCCAGGGCCCCGGCAAGTCGGCGAGTTCCTCCAGCCTTCGCCACTGGCTCGCTACGATCTCGAGCTGTCCCCACTTGTTGAGCGGCTGTCGAGCTTCGAGCCGAACGACTCGAGCGGCGTGCTTGACGATGGCTGCCTTCTCCGCTGGGCGATGTCGCATGTGTCGGTCACGGGTGAGCAGATTGACCACCACACGATTCGCAGTTTCCACACGATCCACGCTCCGATGAACA
>CAZAMA010000371.1:0-2615 GCA_964485645.1 uncultured Acidimicrobiaceae bacterium
CTGCCCAGATGCCGAGTAGCCGGCGAGGAAGAGAAGTTGCATCGGCTTAGACGGTGATTCCGAAGAGGGCGAACACAGTTCCCGGCTGCTCCATCCGGCTAACCCAACGACCCGCGAACGTAGCTTTCCGAAGAATGTCCCGCAGGTCTCCAATATCTGGAGGGAGAGGACCAGCGGTGCCCTGCCGGAGAGCTCCGCCATCTTCCGCCGTCAGCAGCCCATGCCGAAGGCCGAACCGAACACCTTCACGCACCGGCTCGACCAAAGCCCGGGCGCGGAGAGGCATACCAGCACGGAGAACCGGATTACGAGACACCCAGGCGCCGAGATGCGTCGCAAGCGTGGAGGGCAGAGCCTCGCGCGTTCCTCGATGCAGCGCGAGTGGCGCGATGACGAACGACAAGGGCCACGGCATAGGGATGTGTGTCTCCCGCTCATATCCTCCGGCTCCGGCAGCGACCACCGCGGCCAGGACCGCTGGGTTCAGCAGTGCCGCTGGGATCTTGGACCGAGCCGACCACTCCGTCATGTCCCGACATAATGCCAGCCCCAGAAGACCGCGCGAGACGCGGATTGGTCAACTGGGCATCAGAAGCAGCCGCAGGCGTTCCTCAAAGTCGACGTGCCAGCCCACGCGGCCCCCATCCGCCAACTCATGCCGTTTGCCTCTAGCGAAGAAGGGGTCGTCGTAACGGTCACGCACGCGTATTTCAGTTGCTTCGAGGAGCGCACGCAATAGCGCCACTCCAGCGCGCTGCTTCTCCTCCGCAGTGGCACTGTCTCCAAGTTCAATCTGCATGAACTCAAACTCGCGCTGCCACTCGTCCACCAGCTCGTCTTCGAAGCGTTGAAGCTCGTCAAGGCCGATGAGGTCCTCCGTAACCCAACGTGCTGTTTGCGTGTACGCGCGAAAGAAGTCGATGACAGCCTTCTGAAGGTTCAAAGGTGGCCAATTGATCCAACCCAGCTGGGCGACGAATGGTCGGTCCTTGTAGGAAGCGAAGACGCTCTCCACGTCGACATCGCTCAGGTCCACAAGGGTCGGCAAACGATCCTGCGTGAACTGGTCTCTGAGATCGTCCAGCTTCTGAGAAGCCTCTGCCACGCTGACGCCAGGGCGTTTGCCGCGGAGCATCCCGACCGCCTGGGCATCCCACCATCCCCACAAGAGCTCCATGAAGAGGTCCTCGTGGCCCTTCGGCAGCACCCAGATCAGTTCGCGTCTTACGCGCGCATCGACATCTTCCAGATACGGCTCTTGATCAAGGACGGAGATCCTCTCGACAAACGCCTGCCTTCCCGCGTCGCCCAAGCCCAAGAACTGCTCGCGAGCCCTGCGGGTGGTTGTCGACGTCGAGTCCTGAGCCGCCTTCGTCAGTTTTGCTATAGCGGCTGGGACGTCGCGGGATCGAGGCCGCAGGGCGTACGCCGCTGAGGACATGGGGGCCTCATCCGTGGACACGAGGTGGAGGAGCGGGCCAGCTGGATCGCTTGGCATCGCTGTGTCCAGCCAAACCTGAAGCGTTCTCCAGATGTCGTCACCCATGTCATTCAGCGTGCGGTTCGTGACTTGGTGGTGCTTCGTCTGAAGCAGGTCTGTCGGGGAGCCGCTCTCCTGCCAGGCAACGTCATCGTGCATCTCGATGCTGAGAGTGGCATCCGGACGATCGGGGCCGGTACGCAGCATGGCGAGAAGACTCCACCAGGTCTGGTACTGGTAGCCCGCGGCGCTGGCGGCCGCTGAGTGCGGACTAGTCACACGGGCCTCGACGGCGCGTTGCTAGCTGGCATGCGCTGAAGACACCACTCGCCCTGGCTCACCGGTCCCACCTTTGTACCTGAACTCTCGCTAGACAACACCTGGGGAGAGTAGAGCTTGGGATTTGGCTTGCGGGAGTCCGCTGAGCAGGCGATCAGTGGTGCTCGGCCGGGGCCGTCAATCGCACCGGGTACGACTGCGCCCTCATCTGTGCTTAGGGCTGCTCCTCCTTGAAGAAGAACACTCCATTGGCGTCTTCGATGGCGTATTCCTCCCCTGGCCACGCCTCGTAAGCCTCCACTATCGCGGCAGGGTCTCCCCACTTCTTCATGTGGGCACCATCTGACTCGGTCCGGATGATGTAGCCGACCGGGCACTCGCAACTGGTATGGAACACGTGTTGTCGGCCTGTGCGCAGTGTCTCGCCTGCCAGCGCCGCAGGATAGAACGCCTCGTGCTTGCCGCAGTAGAGCGGCAGGCGAATCAGGTCGCCGCCTTCGAGCTTGCTCGGTGGGAGCTCGGTTGCAGGCTTGAACGGCGACAACTGGACCCCCTTCTCCGGGACTACAAACGTCTTCGTCTGATTCATCCGGTCCACCGTGTCGTCGTCCGCGAATCCACGGGCGGGCCAGGGGAACGTGTCCTGTGGCGGCCAGATGTCCAGAAATCCCCACTCCGTAACCAGGTCCACCTGCAGCGCTGGCGTGGTGAACCGAACGCCCTGGACCACGAGCTTGCCCACAACCAGGGTGATCGCATAACCAGAGGGGATGTCCGGCGGAGAGCCGGGGCCTTTGGCCTCGATCACGAACGGCGTCACCCAGACCGATGCTCCCCGCCGGTCGCCGGTATAGGT
>CAZAMA010000372.1:0-2206 GCA_964485645.1 uncultured Acidimicrobiaceae bacterium
GGCGAAGGCACCGAAGAGGCTGCCGGCGAACAGGGTGTAATGGAAGTGCGCCACCACGAAATAGCTTCCGTGGAAGTGATAGTCGAGCACGGGCGTTGCAAGCATGATGCCGGTCAGGCCCCCGATCAGGAATTGGGGAATGAAGGCCAACGCGAACAGCATGGGAACCGTGGCGCGGATCCGTCCTCCCATGAGTGTGCCCAGGAAACCGAAGTACTCGACCCCGGCAGGGACACTGAGCATGATGGAGGTCACCGAGAAGTAGTCGTTGGCGGTCTGGCCGGTCGTGAACGTGTGGTGACCGAACACCGCCATGGATCCGGCCGCGAAAGCGAGGAGCGCGTAGACGGTGAACGAGTAGCCGAAGTATTTGCGGCCCGTGAACGCAGCGAGCACCTCCGCGACGCAACCGACGAAGGGGAAGAACATCACGTAGACGACTGGGTGGCCGTAGAACCAGAACAGATACTGGTAGGCGATGTCCCAGGAGTCGTGGGTGAAGAGGTTCGGATCGACTCGACCGACCCACTGCAGTCCCATGGCTCCGATGAGCGACGGGAAGGAGGCGACCGTCATGAGGCACGTGACCACAGCCGACCACGTGAAGACCGACATCCGCATCAGGGACATGCCCGGAGCCCGCATGCGGAGCGCTGTCCAGAGGACGGCGCCGGCCATGAGCATCATCGCGCCCACCGCCAGCATCGAGGCGAGGATCCAGAGGCTCATGCCAACACCCGGTGTGTACTGCCCGTCGGACAGCGGCATGTAGGCGTACCAACCTGCATCAGGAGGTGCTGTGACCGTCGTGGCGGAAAGGAGGAAGACGATCGCTCCGGCGACATAGAGCCAGTAGGAGAAGAGGCACAGCCGCGGGGCAGCCACCATGGGAGCACCGATCTGGAGCGGGACGAGGTACAGGCACAAGCCCATGGCGAGCGGGGTGAGAACGAGGAAGATCATCCCCGAGCCGTGGAGTGTGAAGAGCTCGTTGTAGGCGCCAGGTGAGATCACCTTGCCATTGGGCTGCGCCAATTGGGTCCGCATGATGAGGGCCAAGATGCCGAAGGTGCAGAGGAACACGAGCGAGGTCGCCATGGTGAGGATGCCGATGCGCTTGTGGTCCGTGCTGGTGACCCACGCCAGCAGGCCTTTGTCCCGCTCGAATCGAGCCGCTGCGATCTCTCCGGGCGGGAGTGGCTCGACGTCACGCGGCTCGAAGGAATCCCCCGGGTCCCCCGGCTCTCGGGTGATGGCGGTCATTGAGCCGGTCCGGGAGCGGGGCAGGTCACGACCGGTCTCACGTGAGGGTCGTCCCGGCATGTTGGGATGACCACTGCCGGTACTGCTGCGGGCTGACCGCTTCGAGGTGGAAGTCCATGAAGCTGTGGAAGAGGCCGCAGAACTCCGAGCAGCGCCCGATCCAATCGCCCTTCGAGCTGAGGGTGAACTGGAACGTGTTGGTCCAGTTCGGGAACGCCTCCTCCTTGTAGCGGAGGTGGGGCACCCACCACTCGTGCACCACGTCGTCCGAGGTCAGGTGGATCCTCACCGGTCGTCCGGTTGGTACCACGAGTGTGGGGAGATCGTGACCCTGTATGCACGTGCCGGTTACGACGATGTGCCGGGTCGGATATGTGAAGCGCCAGCACCACTGGAAGGCGTTCACCTGTACCACCAGCGGCTTCGGGCCGTCCGCTGCGCGAGACGGTTGCACGTCCGCGTTCGAGATGAGGCTGGTCGAGAGGATGAACCCGGCGAGGCCGATCAGCACGAGCACGTACGTCCGCTCGAGCCCCTTCGCCTCGGAGCGCTGCGACGGCTCGGTTCGCCTGCGCGACTGCAGCAAGGCGTAGACCATGAGCAACACCACGATGCCGAAGATCACGGCGGCGATGATCAGCTCGAGTGCGAATTCGCTGTCGAAGGTGGGCCGGTAGGGCACGGGAAGGGGGTCCGGTCTCTCGCCGCTCGGTAGTGCTCGGGTCTTACCCCGCACATCTGCGGCAAAAACGGGAGTCCCCGCGGCGGAGTGCTGCCCGCGGTATCCCGAATCGGCGAGGGACCGAGATTGAACGTAAGCGGGCCCGGGTATCCGAAGCAGGTGCCAGCAGACGCGCCACCGGCCGAAGACCGGCGCTGATTCAGGCTGAGAGGTCCTCGTGGCCGGGCCGCGCGGAACAGTGAGACGGACGTTGTCCGGCCA
>CAZAMA010000372.1:2216-2613 GCA_964485645.1 uncultured Acidimicrobiaceae bacterium
AGATTCCTCATCCCGTCGCGCGAGTTCGCGCCGCGATCCCCCACCCGGCCCGACGCCTGCGCGCCACGCTTCGGTCAGTGCCGTCGCCCGCACAAGCTGCCGAGCGCGCCGTCGGCGAACTCGACGACAGGGTCGGCATTGCCAAAGGGGGGCGCAAGGTCCTCGACCACATCTTTCCGGACCATTGGAGCTTCATGCTGGGTGAGCTCGCCATGTACTCGTTCATCGTGCTCGTGGCGACAGGCATCTTTCTCACCCTTTACTACGTGCCCTCAGGGAGCAAGCTCATCTATCACGGCGTGTACCGACCCCTGGACGGTCAGCAGATGACCGACTCGTATGCCTCCACGTTGCACATCTCCTTCGGCGTCCGTGCCGGCCTGCTCGTACGCCAGAT
>CAZAMA010000373.1:0-2596 GCA_964485645.1 uncultured Acidimicrobiaceae bacterium
CCCAGTTCAGCGAGCCCGACAGCTGGTCGACCTCCGTTTTGATCAACTCCGGGTCGGGCCGAGTCACGCCGGTCTTCAGCTCGATGACGGCGTTCATGGTGGGCGTCAACGCCCAGTGGTTGTCAGGGCCGGCGCCGTATTCCCTTTCTGGCCGAGTGGAGACGAAGCCGAGCAGTTCGCCGAGGCGTTGGAATGCTGCTTCGGCTTGCTCCGTGCGGTTCTCGTCCCACGTGATGTCGCCAAGGACGGCACCGATGGAGAGCTGCAACCCAGTGGCGTCGTCGAAGTTTTCGGACAGGACGGCGGCGGCTGCCTGAGCCTGTACAGCCGGTCCGGTCAACGGCTTTGGCTGGAGCGGCGCATTCGGCCGCAGCGTGCTGTAGTTCATCATCCGAGCGGCGCGGACAGTCTTCTGGGCTTCCTCCGGGGAGATCTCGTGCTGGTACGCCGCGACCTCCTCGAGGCGCCACCCCCGCTCGATCTCGTCGACGTCGTCAAGCGCATTGCGCAGCGTCACGGCGGCAGACGCAGGGTCCCCCGCCGCGATGAGGTCCCATGCCTTTCGTCGGGCGATTGCGACGTCGGAGACGTGACCGTCGCGGTCGTACGCCACGCTGGCCGTGGCGCGTGAGCTCGCCGCCTTCCAGTCAGCGTCGCGGCCGAGGAACAGCTGCAGCGCCTCGCGGATGGAGTCGAGCCCCTCCCGCACGATCTGGTCAGCAACTTCCTGGCTGAGCTGGATCTGGGCCCGGGTGGCGGGTGAGAACAGCGCACGGTCCGCCGGGTCGACCAACGACAGCGCCAGGTCATGGCCGAGCAGTAGAACGGCGCAGTGATCCTCCGCGTCCCGGATGCCACGTCCCATGCCCTGCTCGAGCCGCTGCACCGTTCGCGCCCGGTAAGTCCTGCTGCCGGCCAACGCGCCCGCCTCTCGCTGCTCGTAGGTGTCCAGAGGGGTAGGGACGCCATCGATGATCAGCAACTCGCACGCCGTGTCCGGTAGGTCGACACCGTCGTACTTGTTGACCAGGACGACCAGGCCGACGTGCTCACCGTCGACGAGCCGGTCGATCACCGGTTTCATGTCGTGCACGTGCAGCGTGTGGTCGGCGTAAGTGGACCAGGCGGCGGCGGCGCGGTCGCTGGGCACCAGCACGACGACGTTGATGGGATTCGCCTCGACGTCGCCATTCCCGTCTCTGTCGCCATCAGCGAAGGATCGCGCGAGCTCGCGCACCGACTCGTCGAGTAGGTTCGGGTTGAGCGCGAGCGGCGCAAGGATGAGCCGGTCGCCCAGATCAGCCGCGCGGTCGGGGGTGATCGGCTGACGCACCGACGTGGCGTCGGCATCGAGTTCGGTGACGAGCACACCGTCGTCGGCCAGCGTCGCCGTCAGGTAGATCCTTCGCCTGGCCTGCGCGAACGCGGGGATCATGTCGATCGGCGGGCACGGGGTCCTGATGTCGATGTCCCGGTGTGAGATCGTCGCCACAGCCAAGCGAAGGTGCTCGGCGACGACGGGCCACGCGAAGAACAGCGACTTGAGGGTGTCGTCATCACCGTGCTCGCTCAGGATGTCCGTTACCTCCCGGTAGCGCATTGACCATGCCCAGAAGGGAATCCGCATCGGCGTGCACCGGTCGCCTTCCAGCAACGCCACCGTGTTCTTGTAGCTCTGCCCGCTCAGGTCCGACTGGAACAACGACAGCAGTCGGCGGTATGCGTCGTGGCCTGCTGGGATCGTCGCGGTGAACTGATGGGTGGCGGCGGCAAGCGCGGCATGCGCATCGTCGACAACAACAGTGTTGAGGGGGATCGACTTGGTCTGGCCCACAAGGCCGAACGTGCTACGGCCATTGACCACTCTGTGGAAGGTCGTGACGAGGATGGCGGCACCGGATCGGTACTCGGCGCTATGCGGATCGGTCGTGGTCGGCACGCCGAGTTGGCGGGCTTCGTCGAGCACCTGTTCGACGAGGTAGGTGTCCGGAACGAGGTAGGCAGCGGGACCGACACCCTCGTTCAGGCTCGACTGCGCGGCCAGGAGGCCGACGACCGTCTTGCCGCCGCCGGTGTTCTGCTTGATCACGAGGTCGCGCTCATCACGGCGGTCAAACCACGTCTTGAGGACCTCACCCTGCTCGAGGCGAAGGCGAGGCCACGGCTTGTTCGGCAGCGAGTTGAAGATGTCACGCGGGTCGATCAGCTTGTCGCCTTGGCCCGCGTTGATCCGCTTGAGGTCGAGCGGCACCGTTGCGTTCCTCCCGGGATCTGAACCTCGTGCCATCATCCCACGCGCGAGCGTCCGAACTCTCCTGGACCGGCTCTTCGGACAGCGCCATTGAGCTGGCTGACTTCGCTCATGCAGAGCAGCGCATGAACCGCGCCGGGTTCGGTCACTGTGACCGCATGAAATTGGCCGATGCAACGATCTCAGCGTCGGCGAGCCGCTCGGCGGTGGCGTCCCAACGGCGGTGTAAAAGCCAGCTTGGCGTAGGTTCCTCGTTGTGAGGTTAGACGGTGGCTGTATCGGTCAGGACTGGATCCTCCTCCCTGGCGAAGACGGTCGTGCGAAGTGCTCCGGAGCGAGCAGCTC
>CAZAMA010000374.1:0-2213 GCA_964485645.1 uncultured Acidimicrobiaceae bacterium
TCCCGCGTCAGCTCAGGTCAGGCGGCTGCCAGAAGAACTTTGCCGAAGCCCTGCCTCCACTCTGATTTCACCGCATCTCGTTCAAGCGCGAGCATGCGGCCGAATCGCTCTTCAGTCGTCAGTGCGGGGTCCGTCAACCACACCTGACGTGCCAGAAGCTCCACGATTACTCGGGTGAGCGTGTCAATCGTGGAAACTGGCCGGGCGCCTTCGTGATTGGCGCTTCGTTGGAGCGCTTCACGCAGGATCTGCTCGTGGTCAAGGGCCACTTGACCAAGCGTCTGGGCATACGTCCAGGCTTGCCCGAGCGGCATAGGTCGGCGTGTGGTCGAAAAGCGCTCCTCGGCTTCCCGATCTTTGGCCAGCGGCGAGTCACTCTGCGGTCCGCCGCCGAGCCTTCCTGCCCAGACCTGGCTGAACGCTTCCATCATCATCGCGACATGAATCGCCCTGGGAATAGTGGAGACTCTTTCGCTTGGAAGGGAAAGAGTGATGTCCACGCCGAAGAAGATGCCGACACCGGAGGAGCGGGAGCCGCGCCAGTCGGCCTCGCAGCGGAGGTACCCGCCCGAGCTGAAGGAGCGGGCGGTCCGCATGGTCACCCAGCTGCGCCGGGAGGACCCCGGTGACCAGGGGGTGATCAACCGGGTGGCCCGTCAGCTCGATGTCGGCAAGGAGTCGCTCCGCTCCTGGGTGAAGCAGGCTGACATCGACGTCGGCTCTCGTCCCGGCGTGACGACCGTCGAGCAGGCAAGGGTCGGCGAGCTCGAACGGGAGGTCAAGGAGCTGCGTCGGGCGAACGAGATCCTCCAGGCCGCGGCGACTTTCTTCGGGGCGGAGCTCGACCGCCGACGCACGAGGTAGTCGCCTTCATCGAGCAGAACCGGTCCCGGTTCGGGGTCGAGCCGATCTGTGAAGCACTGCAGTTCGCCCCTTCCACCTACTACGCCACGCGGTCCCGTCCGCCGTCAGCGCGACTGCGTGCCGACGAGGTCCTGAAGGTCGAGATCGTGCGCGTTCATCGCGAGCATCACGACGTCTACGGCATCGAGAAGACCTGGTGGCAGCTGCAGCGCGAGGGCTTCGACGTCGGCCGGGACCGGGTCGCGCGCCTCATGGGCGACCTCGGTCTTCGCGGAGTGCGGCGCGGGGGCTACAAGGTCTCGACCACGACGCCCGACACCGACGTCATGCGGCCGAAGGACCTGGTCAAGCGCAACTTCACCGCAGGAGGTCCGAACCGGCTGTGGGTCGCGGACATCACCTACGTGTGGACCTTCGAGGGCTTCGCCTACACCGCGTTCGTCACCGACGTCTACAGCCGCTACCTCGTCGGCTGGAGGGTCGGGACCACACTCGCGACCGAGCTGGCACTCGACGCGCTCGAGATGGCGATCTGGGTGCGCCGGGACCAGTCGCTCGACGCCCTCGTCCACCACTCCGACCGCGGCGTGCAGTACCTCGCGATCGTCTACTCCGAGCGCCTGCGAGCTGCCGGGGTGGCTCCTTCGGTGGGCTCGGTGGGCGACAGCTACGACAACGCTCTCGCAGAGAGCGTGAACGGGCTGTACAAGACCGAGTGCACGATCCCGCGGGGACCGTGGCGCAGTGCCGGCGACCTCGAGATCGCGACGGCCACTTGGGTCGAGTTCTACAACAAACAACGCCTCCACGGCTCTATCGACAAGTTGGCGCCGGCAGAGTTCGAGGCTGCCTACTGGGAGCGGGAGGCCACCGCTTTCATCAAGAAGTCTTGACGGCGGCGACTAGGTTGGCTCCGATGCCAGCAGACGAGCTCCGGCGCGTCGAGACCCTCACGCACCGCATCGGTGAGCTCACCCACCAGCGCGAGCTCGCGATCGCACGAGCCATCGACAGCGGTGCGAGCTGGTCCGAGATCGCCAGGTCGCTCGGCTGCAGCCCCCAGGCCGCCCACCAGCGCTATCGCTGGCTCCGCTACAGCCGCGCGACGGGGGCCGTCTGGCACGAGAGGCCGCTTCCGCTCTGATTGCCTTTCTTTCTCGGCAACCGGCTCTGCACAACACCGCTTCGATCGTGCATACTGAACTCCGCAGGAACCAACCGGTACCGCGCGAGTCAAAGCGCGAGAGCCTCCACTAAACCCAGGGCAGTCCAACCAACTATGTCCGACCGACCACGCTGAGTTCGTGATCTGCAAGACCAGCGCGCAGTGGAAGCGAACTGCCTGGAAG
>CAZAMA010000374.1:2223-2565 GCA_964485645.1 uncultured Acidimicrobiaceae bacterium
TACGACCTCCAGCCGTTTCATCCGAACAACGGCACCGACCCAGAGTGGAATCCCCTATGGGTTCTTGACCGGCTTTGGAACGAAGACAAGCACCGGGCTCCGCACATCGCGGTTGGCGTCACCGACTTCGCTCACATTGACCCGGGAGCCGGACTCGTCTGGCCAATCTTCAACACGGAAGCGCTGGAGCTTGGTTCGGTCATCTGCCGCGTATGGACACGCCCCGGTCCGGAACCAGAACTCAGGCCACACTTCCGTTTCGAAATTGCCTTTGATGCTCAGGGCCCGGCTCGCGGCGGTTCCGTCTACTATTCCCTCGTGAACCTCCATGAGCGCGTCGGC
>CAZAMA010000375.1:0-2528 GCA_964485645.1 uncultured Acidimicrobiaceae bacterium
TCGAACCCTCACTGGAGGCGTTTTAAGCGCCCTGCCTCTGCCGTTGGGCTACGTCCCCGCCGAGCTGGGACCCGAAGCTAGTCTCGCGGCGCCAGCGGCCTGACGTTGTCGAGACTGCGGGTCTCCATCTCACCGTAGGGCCCGAGGCGCTCCTCGAGCCATGACCTCTCGGCCTCCATCGGAGCGTGCACCGGCTCGATGACGCTCCCGAGACGCATGGTCGCCCGGTCGCCTGCCGAGTACGGCGGCCACGTCACGCCGACACCGCTCGACGGATCACCGGTGCGAGCAAAGGCGACCCACGCCGCCGACATGGCGTTCGCGAGCCGCTCGGCCTCAGGGCCGCTGCCGGAAAACATCGCTATGAACGGGTTGCGCACCGTGTCGAACACGAACGGCAGCTCGAGCACGTGGCAGGCGCCGAGCGAAGCTCCCGCAAATGGCGTCTCCCAGTCGAAGAGATAGGCATAGGTGCCGGAATGATATGACCCATGAGCTGCCAGCAGCCGCGCCGCTGGGAGGCGGAAGACCCAGTCTGTCCCGATCGCGGTGTAGATGCTCGACGGGTCGACCGCCTCTCCCCGATCCCGCCTGGCGGCGCGGTGGATCGCGATCAGCTCCTCGGCCGATATCGGATCGCCGAGACCCGCGAGCTGGACCTGGGACCGCACGAGCTCCAGCAGGCGGTCCTCGTCGATAGACGCCTTTGCTCCGGCGCTGAAGGTGAAGAAGGCCCACTCGTCACGGTTCGTGCCAGCCATGACGTCGATTCCCCTCGCCGAGCCCGCCGCTATCTCGGCGGCCGGATGGCGCGACAAGACGCCGCCGTCGACGACGGGCTGGAACAGCAACGCGTCGCCCTGTTTGGCGTCGCCGACACGGCCCTGGGCAGCGAGCAGATCCGCGACAGGCACGCGCTGGAGCGCCTCTCGCGACACCCGGCCGAGGCCGAGCTCGGCGGCAAGCGCCTCTGTGACGCTCTGCGCCTCTGCTGGACCGATAGCAATGGCAGCGCCACTTTGCATGACTGCTCGCTTGAACAGCGGCCTCGCCGTGCTCGCGCCCAGGAGCGCCGCCACGCACATCGCGCCCGAGGATTCGCCGAAAATAGTGACGTTGCCCGGGTCGCCGCCGAATGCCGCGGCGTTGTCCCTGACGAAACCGAGCGCGGCGATCTGGTCCAACAGGCCCCAGTTGCCAAAGCCTGCCCCTGCACCTGGCCCTCCAGCCAGCTCGGGGTGAGCCAACCAGCCAAGGGCACCGAGCCGGTAGTTGACAGACACCGCGACGGCGCCGTGGCTGGCCAACCCTGTCCCGTCGTAGACGCCGACCGACGACGAGCCCCCGACGAAACCCCCTCCGTGGAGGAAGACCATCACCGGCCTACGGCCCTCGTCTAGCCCCGGTGTCCAGATGTTGAGAGTGAGACAGTCCTCCGACTGCTCCATGGGATCACCGGGAACCGACTCGAGCAGCGACGGTGGCGGCTGCGGGCACATCGGGCCGAACGAAGTCGCCTCGAGGATTCCGGCCCAGGCGTCGTGGGGTTGCGGTGCGGCAAAGCGCAGGGGGCCGACCGGTGGGGCGGCATAAGGGACGCCGCGGAACACGGTGAGACGGCCCTGCACCGTGCCACGAATGCGCCCGTATCGGGTCTCGACTACCGGTCCTGGCATCTCACCTCGCTGTCGCCCAGCAACGACGCGCTCATCTCACGGTAGCGGGATGCCTGTGACAAGCCTGTCATGCAAGTTGCTCATGTTGACATTTGTTCTTGATGTGGCCAAAGTTGACTGCTGATGAAGAGGCGGTGGCAGCAGAGCTCGAGGGTCGCGCTCGTCATCGTCACGATGCTGAGCGCCTCGAGCATGCTCGCTGTCATCGAACCGATCAGCCGAGCCGCCGCTTCGGCCCCGACACCGAGCCAGATCATGGCTCAGCGGCAACGCGCAGACGCTCTGGCCGGGCAACTCACCCTCGACCAGAACGCTGTCCAAGCGGCCGCCGAGGCCTACGACGAGGCGGTCATCACACTCGGCAACGACAGGGCCAAGCTGGCCCGCACCACCGCGGGGCTCGTGGTCCTGCGCCGGCACTTCGCCACGGCGGCGACCAACCTGCGCAACGCCGCCATCGATGCCTATGTAAGCGACAACGGAGCTGCTGCCGCGTTCGCGGTCATCGACGGGACCGTCGCGGACGCCGGAAGCATCGCTGCATATGCGGGCAGCGTCGCCAATGTGCTCAAAAACGACGAGATCTCGATCGCGCTCGCGAGGGAGCGTCGCAACCTCGAGGCGGCGCTCCAAGGTGCCCAGGAGCGGGCGGCGGCGGCAACGGTGACAGCAGAGGCGAGGGCGCGCCGGACCGCAGAGACCGCCACCGCGCAGGTGACGGCGATCCTCCGCGAGGCTCGCGGCCGCCTGCACACGATGGTCGTCCAACGCCAGCAGGCCATTGCCGCAGCCGCGGCGCGAGCTGCTGCCGCGGCACGAGCTGCTGCCGCGGCAGCCAGGGCGCTCCGGATC
>CAZAMA010000376.1:0-2512 GCA_964485645.1 uncultured Acidimicrobiaceae bacterium
CGCCCATCGAGCCGTAGAACTGGGCGTCGCCGTGGGTGAACACTCCCCCGTCTGATCCCGTCATCCAACAGCCGGCGTTGTCGTTGGTCAGAGCGACCGCCACGATCGGTGCATCGCTGCTGATGTCCGTCGAGGAGGTCGCGCCGCAGGTGGACATCGCGTCACCGAAGGGGAACGTCGGCAGTTGGGAGTACGTCGGTGCATATGGAGCCGCGCCCTGCGCGCTGGCTGCTGGCGCGAGGCCGACGGTGGCCAACCCGACACTCGCCGTCAAGAGGAAGCCAGCAACTGCCCACCGTCGCATTCCGACCATGATGAACCCCTCGAACGACTTGGCACCGAGACCGTGAGCTTCCTAACACAGGGCTGAGCGGACCAGCGCGCGCGGTCGCCGACTTCGTCAGCGGTCGTCGATTTTGAGAGGCCAATCTCGACGCGTCTCCCTCGTCGGGGTTGGAGGGCAGTCGACCAGCTGTGCCTGACGACCCGGGACCCCGGACACCCGCGCTGATGTCAACCGGTGGCAGTGGTAAACACAACTGCGAACGGTAAATGTTCAGGTGCCCCCGGGCAGCCAGGCATGACCGTCAAACAGCTGGCGTAGGCCGTCGAGGACGTCGGCGTTCTGCTTCTTCATGGTGGAGATGTAGCTGCGGATGGCACAGTAGGCACGAGCACCCTCGATGCTGCGCCAGGAGCCCGAGATCTTCTGCTGCACCTTCACCATCCGGACGTCGCGCTCGGCCTGGTTGTTCGTGAACCCAACGCTGAAGTCGGTCGTGAAGCGCAGCACGTCGTGGCGCTGGCCGTCGAGCCGGACGAGCAGGTTCGCCGCCTTCTTGGTGTAGCCCGAGCGCTTGCCCACCTCGGGGGCGGGGTTGGCGGCCCACCCCTTCTGCACGAGCGTTCCGTAGCGGACGCGGATCGAGTGGAGGACCGAGGCATCGAGCCGGTCCTTGCCGTCTGCCTTCGCCTTCTCGACGGCGTCACGTGCCTCGATCAACAGGTCGATCATCTCGTTCGCCCAGCCCTGGTCCCAGACGACCCCGATGTTGTCGAGCTCCCGGAGGTGGTGGGCGTTGCACAGGGCGTGGACGACGTCGTAGGCGCGGTAGGGCTTCCAGCCGTCGTGGACGGCCACGCCGGTCATCTTCTCGATCACGCCCATGGCGTCCATGGCCACCGTGCCGCGCCGCTCGTGGCACTCGATGAGCGTCACGAGGGCGTTCGAGGCGACGTGGACCCAGTGGAGGCGGCCGGTGACCCTCGCCCCGGTCTCGTCGAAGTGGACGGCGGGTGCCTCTTTCAGCAGGTCGCGCACGACGTCGGAGAAGAAGCCGAGCCTGCCCCCGCCTTCGTGCACCATCTTCACGAGCGCGCCGGTGGAGACCGGAAGGCCGAGCACATCGGCAAAGAACTGGGCCATGCGGTCGTAGGGGATGTGCTGGAAGACCGCCAGGTAGCAGGCGAGCGCCCGGATGCCCGGCCCGTAGCAGGCGGGGGCGGTCGCCTCTTTGGGCGCCTCCGCCTTCACCTCGCAGCCACAAGAGCAGCGCCGGACCTCCATGCGATGCTCGGTCACGCAGCGTCGGACCTCGAGCTCGAAGACCTGGCGGACCTCAACACCCGCCACCTCTGCCGCCCTCAGGTCCGCCCCGCAGTCCGGGCATGTGACCGGCTCGTGGACGACGATCTCTGTCGGGTCGTTCACCTGGGCGAGGTGCCGACCCTCGTCCCCCGGCTGTTTGCCTTGACGCCGCTTCTCGGCACGACGCTGGGCCCTGTTCGGCACCGGCGGCTTGGAGAACCCCTCTGCCGACGGCGGCATGGACGAGTTGCGTGGCGTCCGGCGCACGCGCTCTTCGAGATCGGCGAGGCGGGACTCGAGCTCTCGAACCCGCTCTCGGAGCGCTGCATTCTCCGCACGGAGCCGAGCGATCTCCTCTTCTCGCTGCTCGTCGTCCGGCATGCCGACAAGTCCAGTGCACCGGAGCGCAAATCGCGAGCACCCTGCGAGTGCATCCGCGCTGGTAGCG
The DNA here is from genome assembly GCA_964485645.1 of uncultured Acidimicrobiaceae bacterium. Lineage (GTDB taxonomy): Bacteria > Actinomycetota > Acidimicrobiia > Acidimicrobiales > Bog-793 > JAKACA01. Next base: position 2,037 of record CAZAMA010000376.1, read on the forward strand.
CGAAAGTTTGCGAACTTCTTCGCCCGGCGTCAGTTCACGGGTCCGTCGAGCGCCCTGCAGGCACGTGAACAGTTACCCTCCGTCTTGATCCCGACACCCGTCGGTGCGTTCGTTGTTCGCGCACGTGCGTGGAGTGTGGACACGTCTTGCGGTTCAAGACGAGCGTGCGCTGCTTGGCATGCAGGCGTCGTTTCGAGGCCGACGCGGCCAAGTCGCCGTGTGCCCGTTGCGGTCGGCTCGGGTTCATTCGGCCCGAGACCGGCTGGTGCGGGTCATGCTCTCGCCGCCCGGCTCCACCGCTCACGCCGCGCCCGTGCACGGAGTGCGGAGCACTCGCCCGCAAGAAGGGCGACGGTGTGTGCCACCGCTGCTGGACTCGCAGCCCGACCCGCCCGATCACCCCGGCCGTCAACCTGATGGCTGCCCTGGACAACCCGCCGGAGGGGCTGGTCCGCGTCGCCGAGTTCGCCGTTCCA
>CAZAMA010000377.1:0-2508 GCA_964485645.1 uncultured Acidimicrobiaceae bacterium
CGCAGTGCTGCCGTTTTCGGCCATGACGCGCTGCCGTTTTCGGTCGTGATTCACACCGTCACCGCCTACGACGGCGACCTGTTGGCTGGCGCTGACCATTCCTGGGTCGAACCGGCCCGCCAAGATCTGCACCGCCGCGCCATAGACACTCATCTCCGTTTCGCCGAGCTGGAGCAACAAGCAGGCGCTTCCGACGCAGCGATCGAAGCGCTGGTACGGGTGATCGCGCTCGACCGTTACGCCGAGGAGCCTTACCGACGCCTCATGTCCCTTTACGCGGCGACGGGGCGGACCGACGCACTACGCGCCACGTGGCACTCGCTGCATCGGTCCCTCGCCGAGATCGACGCCGACATCGACGACACGACCACGCACCTCTACAACACCCTCACGACCACGGCCCAGGACACGCCAGGACCGGTCCGGATGTCCTCGTGAACGTCGCCTACGTAATTCCGAGCGTCGACAGCCGGATGCGGGTCGCGACGACCCTGGTGCTAGCCGCGGCCGTCGACGCAGCCCTTGTGTGGCGATTCGGCCCTGGCCTCGCTCTACTCGCCTACCTGGTCTTCGGGACTGTCGGCGCCATCGTGGTCGTGACCGACCTCGCCGCACCCAAGATCCCTGCAAGGCTCGTCCTCCCGGCCTACCCACTTGCCGCCGCCCTGCTGGCCATAACCTCCGCGAGCGACCACGACTGGTGGTTACTTGTCCGCGCCGGCATCTTTATGGCCGCGGTCGGCGGGCTCTATCTCATGCTCGGTCTGGCCTTTGCTGGCCAGTTTGGCATGGGCGACATCGAGCTCGGTGGTCTCCTTGGGCTCTACCTCGGGTGGATCGGATGGTCGGCCCTCGCTACTGGCACGTTGCTCGGTTGGGTGCTGGCGGCCATGGCGATCCCGCTCCGCCGCATGTTCATCGGTGCCGACGAAACCGGTGCACTGCCTGCCGGGCCGTTCCTCGTCGCTGGCGCGCTCGTCGCCGTACTCGCGATCCGGTAGTGAAGCCTTCGAGCCTGGTTGGCCGTACCACCTACCAATGGACCGGACGCAGGGAGCCCCGATCGATGATCGCCGCCGCCGGCAGTTCTCGGGCGTCGTCCGGCGGTACGAAGCCCCCAGCGACGCTTGCCAACTCGAAGCGAGCAACTTTGTCTCTGTCGCGTGGCAAGAGCCACGAGTCGGTCGTGGACCACACGACCGACCGGGCCTCAGCCACCCTTCCCGAGTCGCCAGAGAGGACGGCAGCCCTCCACGAGGTGAGCTGCAAGCCAAGGAAAGCCGATCGGACGGGCCTGGCATCGGTATCCAACCACAGGTCACGTTCGGTCAGGAGCTCCTCCACCATCGCGGTGGCGCGTTCGAGAGCCCTCCTGGCCCCGACCCGCTCGTCATGACCGGCGAGGTCGATGGCGTCGAGCAAACCGTTGATGCGCTGATTCCGAGCCGACACTCCCCACGGCGTCGGCAGAGCCTGAGTGGCGAATACGAGGTCGGCAGAACGATCAGCCTCGACGGATGATCGTCGGAGCCAGTCCGCGGCGTGCCGGGAACGGCGGGCGAGATGGCGGCTCACACTGGAGTTCGTGAGAAGGAGCTGCTGGAGCCAACCACCCGGCTCGACCTCCTGTTCGGGGTCTCCGAAATCCCGGAGTAGTCCCTGCATCCGACGAAGTGAAAGCCAGGCCTGCGAGTAGATGCCCAATGCGTCGAAGAGCTCAGCCAGCTCCTGCGCGGTACGGAGGGTGTCGGTGAGCACTGCGTCGCGCTCTTCGCCAAGGCTTGCCCCTCTCAGCCACTGCTCGCCCCAGTCCAATGCCCACTGTGCTGCGGGGATGGCTGACGGGTCGCGCCGCTCACGGGCCAGGATCGTGTTCAGAGTGAACAGCTTCGCGGTCACCCCCGGCGGCACTGAACGACCACCCTTCGCCTCGGCCCGCCGAGAGACGGCGTCACGCAGCATGCCAAGTAGCTCCAGGGCGGCAGGCTCGCCCAGACGAACGGAGTGGCGGACCAGCTCAAGCGACGCCTCGACAGCGTCAAGTGAGATCAAGGACGCCGGGATGCTCTGGAGCAGCAGCAGGGCGTCGATACCCTCGCTACCGGATAGCGCACCGGTGGCAGTCACGATCAAACGCGGCCCGAGGGACCGTTCGGCCATCCGGACAGCAGAATCGGGTGCAGATCGAGCGACATCCAGACGGTAGGACGCGACGTTGAGGACCGACCACGCCAAGCGCCTCCACCGTTGCCGCTCGGTCCTAGAATTGGGGGTCGGGGCGGTGGGCCTCAGCCCGTGCTCGTACTCGTAGAGGAGAAGCGCGTGCTTGGCAGCGGTTTGGTGATCGGCGACCTGCGCCCGGGACGCCAGCGGCGTTCGAGGCGGCGTTCGGCACGGGGTGGCTGGTGGAGCTGCTGGAAGGCTACGGCTTCGACCCGCATCTGGTGCACCCGCCGCGGTGCAAGGCGATCGCCTCCGCGCGGCTGAAAACGACAAAGCCGGCGCCGG
>CAZAMA010000378.1:0-2501 GCA_964485645.1 uncultured Acidimicrobiaceae bacterium
GTCACCTTCAAGCGCTACACCGGCCAGGAGCGCGACGAGGAACGCCAGGCGATCATCGCCGACCCGCCCGACATCCTGCTCACGAACTACGTGATGTTGGAGCTCATCCTCACCCGGACCGACGAGCGCCAGCTCATCGCCCAGGCCCAGGATCTCCGCTTCCTCGTCCTCGACGAGCTCCACACCTACCGGGGCAGGCAGGGCGCCGATGTCGCACTGTTGTGCCGCAGGGTCCGCGATGCGTGCAACGCCGAGCGCCTGCAGTGCGTCGGGACCTCGGCGACCCTCGCCGGTGAGGGCAGCCTCGACGAGCAGCGCGAGGAGGTCGCCGAGGTCGCGGGCCACCTCTTCGGGGCGGTGGTCCGGCCGGACCGGGTGATCGGCGAGACCCTCGAGCGTGCGACCCGGCCGCCCGAGCCTACGCCCGGCTTCACCTCGGGTCTTACTGCCGCGGTCGACAACCCGACCGTCTACGGCCCCGGCGACTACGAGGCGTTTGCCGCCGACCCGCTCACCCGCTGGGTCGAATCCACCATCGGGCTCGCCGAGACCGACGGCAGGCTGGTGCGTGCCGAACCCCGCACCCTCGGCGGCGAGGAGGGAATTGCTGCCGAGCTCGCAAAGGCGACCGGCGCGTCCCCTGACGAGGCAGCAGCGGCGCTACGCGCCGCGCTCATCGCCGGCAGCCAGGTCCTCGACCCGGCGACCGGTCGACCGCTGTTCGCGTTCAAGCTGCACCAGTTCGTCTCTCGGGGATCGAGCGCGTACGCGACCATCGAGCCCGAGGACGAACGCGTCGTCACCCTCACCGAGCAGCAGTACTCCCCTGGGGATCGCACCAAGCGTCTCTACCCGCTGGCGTTCTGCCGGGACGGCGGGCAGGAGTACTTCGTCGTCGAGCGGGTGAGCGACAAAGAGGGCGATCGGCTCGTGCCACGCGACCTCGGCGACACCGACGACCTCGACGGAGATCGCACCCTCGGTTTCCTCTACGCCTCGACGACCGACCCGTGGCCCGACGATGTGACCGCCGAGCTCGACCGGCTGCCGTCTGACTGGGTCGAAGAGGACCGTCACGGCAATCCCCGGATCCGAAAGGACGTGACGAAGCACCTCCCGCAGGCGCTGTGGGTGACCCCCGACGGTGCGGTGCACCCAGGATCGGCGCCCGGGGCGATGAAGGCCTGGATGGTCCCGACCCCGTTCCGGTTCTGCCTGTGGTCGGGGGCCACCTACGCGCCGAACCTCCGCTCGGACATCACCAAGATGAGCACCCTCGGCTTCGAGGGCCGCTCGACGGCCACCACCATGCTCACCCTGGCGGTGCTCCGGTTCTTGGAAGCCCATGGCCGCGACGTGCCCCGCAAGCTCCTCAACTTCACCGACAACCGCCAAGACGCCGCCCTCCAAGCCGGTCACTTCAACGACTTCGTCCAGGTCAGCCTGCTGCGCGCGGCGCTGTTCCGGGCGATCGCCGCGGCTGGGGACTCCGGGCTCGACTACACCGAGCTCGCCCCGGCGGTCCAAGACTCACTCGCGCTTTCGATGGAGGAGTACGCCCAGAACCCCGAGGCCCGCTACGGCGCCAAGGACGAGATCGACCGGGCGCTGCGCGAGGTGCTCTCCTACCGCCTCTACGTGGACCTACGTGCCGGGTGGCGGGTCACCGCACCCAACCTCGAACAGGCCGGCCTCTTGAAGGTCGACTACGCGCATCTCGACGAGATGTGCGCGAATGAGGAGGAGTGGGCGGGCCGCCACGAGGTCCTGGCGGCGGCGAAGCCGGCGGTGCGGGCCGAGGTCGCCCGGGCGGTGCTCGACCATCTCCGCCGTGAGCTCGCGGTCAAGGTCGACCAGCTCGACCCGGTCAACCACGACATCCTCTACAACCGTTCCAACCAGAACCTGATCGCGCCGTGGGCGATCGACGAGGCCGAGCGCTACCAGCTGGAGAAGAGCCGGGTGGTGTTCCTCCGGCCACGAGCGCGCAACGACGCCCAGAACTGGATCTGCGTGTCGACCCGCAGCCTCATCGGCCAGCACCTGCGCCGCCGGGCCTTCGCCACGACGCTCAAGACCGCCGACGTAAAGGCCGTCCTCACCGACCTCTTCGAGGTGTTCCAGGTCGGCGGGTTCATCCAAGCCGTCCTCCAGCGCGACACCGACGACGGGCCCGACACCGGCTACCAGATCCCTGCCACCGCACTCCGCTGGAAGGCCGGCGACGGCAGCGAGCCGGCACGAGACCTCATCCGGGTCCCACGCGCCGGGGTGGTGGGACGGGTATCGAACGCCTTCTTCGTCGAGTTCTACCAGGCCGTTGCGGCCACGCTCGCCGGCCTCGAAGCCCGCGAGCACACCGCCCAGGTCACCGCCGATGAACGCCGAAAGCGCGAGGACCGCTTCCGTAACGACGAGCTACCCGTGCTTTTCTGCTCGCCGACCATGGAGCTCGGCATCGACATCGCCAGCCTGAACGTCGTCGGCATGCGCAACATCCC
>CAZAMA010000379.1:0-2104 GCA_964485645.1 uncultured Acidimicrobiaceae bacterium
GATCGGGCCAAGTGCAGAATCGAGGCCTCGGCGCTCGATCCAAACGGTATCTAAGGCCCCGAGGCCAGATTGATTGCGCAGTACCGATGCCGCGACCAGCGCGAACGAGGCTGGGTTTGCTCAATCCAACTCGGCGCGAGCCCTAACTGACGTCATCGATTCGATCGCGAACGAAGGAAGTGCGGCATGTTGAAGCGGACTGTGTTGCTGGTGATGGATTTCCAGCAGGGCATTGTTGACGGAGTCGCTTCGGAGTCAGTTGTGCCTGCGGCGGCCAAGGCGGTCGACGCGGCCCGCGCGACCGATGTGCGGGTGGTCTTTGTGCGCGTTGCATTTCGTGCTGGCTACCCCGAAGTATCAGTGAACAATGCGATCTTCGGAGGAATTGCGGGGCTGGGCGACTTCATGAACGAAGAGAAAGCATCGACACAGATCGTCGAGGAACTGCACCTGCGTGACGATGATCCGGTTGTTGTAAAGCGACGGGTGAGCGCGTTCAGCGGCAGCGATCTGGATGCCATTCTTCGGGCCACCCAAGCTGAGGAACTGGTGCTTGCGGGGATCTCCACGAGTGGAGTGGTCCTTTCCACGCTGCGACAGGCGGCGGATCTCGACTACCGACTGGTAGTCCTGTCCGACGCGTGTGCCGACCGCGAGACGGACGTTCACGACCTTCTCATGGACAGTGTGTTCCAACGTCAGGCTCGTGTCGTCACGACCGACGAATGGATCGCCTCCCTGGAGGCCTGACGTAACTGTCTGCTCCAAGGTACTGTTCACGCCCGAGCGTCAAAACGCAGAAGGCCGAACACCCTGCGCATACCAACCGGGGCGGATCGCGGTCGCCGGGACGCCGACCGAGGCTGGGTGCGGATCGGCAGTTATGCGCTTCGTGAGGCGATCGCAGTCGTGAGGGCCGGAAGATCCACAGTCGTAATGCTGGAACGGACCGCATCTCGGGCCTCCTGATCCAGGACACCATCGGCGACCCTGTCGAACTTGTTATCCACCAGCTTCCAGAGTTCGTCGGGCGAGTCCGGGAAGGGATACGCACGCGCTTCGATCTCCTCGTGACCGTCGATGGCCACAGTTCCGCCGAAGGGGAGTGAGGGGTCCAGCTCGAAGTCGATGCGCTCTGCCAGATCAGCAACCTCGGAGGAGCGAGCCAGCTGGCCGTCGAAGAGGAGCGGATGTGCGGCGAGATCCGTCACAAGTGCCACTGCGATGGAGTACCGCACGCTGTACTGGGCTTCGACGAGAGAGTTCGGCCGCGAGTGCATGTGCCGGTCCTGGAGAGCGGCCTTGCCTCCTCGCACCACCACCGAACCGATGTCGTTCGCCTCCGGACGGGGACGTGTGCCGAAGTGGGCGTCGATCGCATGAACGAACGGCAGCGCGTGACCGTGAACCGGGGCAAGTTTGACGATCATCTGCGTTCCGAGCCATTCGGATCCCAACCCAGAGGCCACCTGGTCGACAGCAGGTTCGGGCGAGAACGCGTGGAAGAAGCCGAGTGGATTCTCCAGCACGTCCCTCGGCCCGGTGACTCCGCTGGCGCTCATGAGAGCCGCTTCCATGCCGAGCTGGCCGGCTCTCGCCGGGTGCAGGCGTTTGGTGTGCGCGCTGGATCCGGAAAAGGCCATCAGCCCGGCCGAACTCGACGCGGCGATTCCAAGAGCGGAAGCCGTCCCATCGGTGGTCAGCCCAAGAAGCCGGGCCGCTGCCGCGGCCGCCCCGAGCGTTCCGTTGAGCCCCGGGTTGTGGAAACCGCGCACCGATTCCGCTTCGCCGGTCGACGCCCGTCCGATCCGTGAGGCCACCTCGTAGCCGACAGTCAGCGCGGCGAGAAGATCGTCGGCATCCGGCTCGAGGAGCGTCGAGAGCCCGATGACGGTCGGGAAGACGCTTGCTGCCGGGTGGCTGTTGTGGCCGACATGCTCGAACTCGAAGTCGCCGATTGCCAGTCCGTTCATCATGACGGCTGCGCTCAGGGACGCACCATGCGTTCCGGCCAGGACTGGTTAGTCGACGTACCTCGAGTGCGCAGTGCGCATAGCGATATCTACGTCGTGGTACACCGACTGCATGAAGCCAGCCAGTCACA
>CAZAMA010000379.1:2114-2495 GCA_964485645.1 uncultured Acidimicrobiaceae bacterium
TCGAGGATGAAGGCACGTGCCCGCTGCAGCACATGGTCAGGAATGTCCCGAGTTCGCAGCGTGGCCACGAACTCGGCGAGCTCCAGCGTAGGTCCGCTCATTGCGGAGACACCCTCACGACCGGACCATCCGCGCGCAGATCGGATCCCAACGGTTTGGAATGGTCGGCGAGCCAGGTGAGCGCGGACTGCTCGTCGTCAACTTCTCGGAAATACGTCTCGTTCTGCTCGTTGTGCCGAACGAACCTGAAGCTGCAGCGCGGTGAAGCGTCATCGTCGTCCACCTGGACAACGAGACCTATCCAATCGCCATGGGACATGCCGAGGTGCCCGGTCTTGAAGCTGAAACATCCCAGTCCATAGAAGATGGGCTTGTTGCGGT
>CAZAMA010000380.1:0-2485 GCA_964485645.1 uncultured Acidimicrobiaceae bacterium
CCGTCGGGGTGACCGAGGCCGATCTCCACGACACGGTCCCGCTCGAACGCCAGCCCGGGGTGCCCTTCGACAAGCTCCTCCAGCGCCTCGCCTACGGCGAGCGCGATCCCGATCTCATCTCCTCGGTCGCAGCGCGCATCGCCCGGCTCGACCGCAGCATCACCAAGGAGGACAGGGCCGAGCTCGAAGAGACGGCCGGTGTCCGCTTGCAGGACTTGGCCCATCTCCTCGTCGACGCCCTCGACCCCGACCGCCACCTCTCCGAAGCGTGCCGGGCAACCGGCAAGGACGAGCCGAGCCTCGAGGAAGTCGTCACGGCCAAGGCCGAGCTGATCGAGGCTGCCGCCCGGCCGTTTGACAACCCGGTGCTGCGCACCAAGCTCGTGGACGTTCGTCGCTCCTACGAGCAGCTCATCGACGAGGCCTCCAAGGACGTCCTCCTCGACGCCGGCTTCTCGCTCGACGCCACCGACCGTGCCCGGCACACCGTCGAGTCGTTCCAGGCGTTCATCGAGGAGCACAAGGACGAGATCACCGCCCTGCAGATCCTCTACAGCCGGCCGTACTCGCAGCGCCTCACGTTCAAGGAGATCAAGGAGCTGGCTCACGCCATCGGCCGGCCCCCGTATCTCTGGACACCAGAACAGCTCTGGCAGGCGTACGAGACCCTCGACCGCTCGAAAGTCCACGGGTCACCGGGCCGCGTCCTGACGAACATCGTCTCCCTGGTCCGCTTCGCTCTCGCGCACGACGACGAGCTGGTCCCATTCCCCGACGTGGTGAGTGAGCGCTTCGCTGCCTGGATGGCACAGCAGGAAGCCGCCGGCCGCAGCTTCACCGACAGGCAGCGTGGATGGCTGGAGCGCATTCGAGACCACATAGCTGCGTCGCTGGCCATCAGCGCGGCGGACCTGGAGGGCGTCCCCTTCGTGCAGCATGGTGGCCTCGGCAAGGCGTACGAGCTATTCGGCGAGGAGCTTGTGCCGTTGCTCGACGAGCTGACCGAGGTGCTGGCGGCGTGAACGAACTGCCCATCGGCTGGATCCAGACGACGCTGGGACAAGTGGCGACCTGGGGCAGCGGTGGCACGCCTAGAGCGACGGAACCGGCATTTTATGGCGGAACGATCCCGTGGGCCGTGATCGGTGACCTCAACGATTCGGCTGTAACGGAGACCGCCAGTGCCGTCACGGCTCTCGGCCTTGCGAGCAGCAGCGCCAAAATAGTCGGGCCGGGCACGGTCCTTGTTGCCATGTACGGCTCAATTGGCAAGCTGGGCATTGCCGGTTGCCGAATGGCTACCAACCAGGCGATCGCCTTCGCTAACGGTCACCCTGGCATCGCTACGAACAGGTACATCTTCTGGTTCTTGCGCTGGCAACGCAGTTCACTCACAAAGTCGGGTAAAGGCGCTACGCAGAGGAACATTAGTCAGACTATCCTGAAGGCCTGGCCCATTCCTCTTCCCCCTTACGCTGAGCAGGAGCGGATCGTCGCGGCCATCGAGGAGCATGTTTCTCGCCTTGACGCGGCGGAGAGGCTACTTCGGAGCGCCCGCCGACGCGCAGACCTCATGCGCGCCTCCGCGCTGGCGGCAGCCACTCCGGCGGACTGCAAGTGGAAGACTCTTGGCGAGATCGCGGAGATCGTTGGCGGCGTCACGAAGGACTCAAAGCGCCAATCTGACCCGTCATTCCTCGAACTGCCTTACCTCCGGGTCGCAAACGTGCAGCGGGGCTACCTGGACCTACGCGAGATCGCCTCTATCCGGGTGTCACCCGAGAAGGCGAAGGCCCTTCGCCTTGAACCAGGAGACATCTTGTTCAACGAGGGCGGTGACCGCGACAAGCTTGGTCGGGGATGGATCTGGCAGGGCGAGATCGACAACTGCATCCACCAGAACCATGTTTTCAGGGCCCGCCTCCTCACGAACGCAGATGACCCGAAGTACATATCCTTGCATGGCAACACGTTCGGCCAGCAGTGGTTTGAGAGGATGGGCAAGCAGACAACGAACCTGGCATCGATCAACCTGAAGACTCTGAAGTCGTTCCCGGTACCAGACGTTCCGCTGGAGGACCAACATCGCATAGTGGCCGAGGTTGAGCGGAGGTTGACGATCCTCGCATCACTTTCGACGGCGATCGATCACGCTCTCGCACGATCCGATCACCTTCGTCGGTCCATCCTTGAAAGCGCCTTCACCGGCAAGCTGGTGCCACAGGTCCCTCGCGACCACTCGGCATTCGAGCTTCTCGTCCGCATCGCTCCGGACTACCGGAAGACCGCCACGCCCCGACGGAGGCAGCGAGCATGACTGACCCCAAGGCCCTCGTTCAAAAGCTCTGGAACTACTGCAATGTGCTGCGCGACGACGGGCTATCCTACGGCGACTACGTGGAGCAACTCACCTACTTGCTGTTTCTGAAGATGGCAGATGAGCAGACCCGGCCACCGTTCAACCGGCAGCCCGTGGTGCCCTCCG
>CAZAMA010000381.1:0-2474 GCA_964485645.1 uncultured Acidimicrobiaceae bacterium
CGCGACACCTCGACGGGTCGGGCGTCGTGATGGGCCGCACGACAGTGGTAACGGTAAGGGGGATGCGCGAGTTGAGGTGGACAGCGTCGCGCGGAAGTTGATGGCCGCGACGGGCATGCCGCTCGACCCCGTGTCGCCGTGGTCTCGGCCCCAGTCCTGCTCAACCCCTCCCGCCGAAGCGTCGTTACGCCACTGCAGCCGACGAAACCGCAGTGCCTGTCGTGCGTTGGGCGATTCCTCGGTGACAGCGGGAGCGCAGCCGTGCCCGAGGATCACGTACGAGCCAGCATGGCGTTTCGGGCCCACGCTCCGATATCTACCTGGAGGCTGGTCATGGACAAGCAGTCCTTCGCCGTTGTGATCGTCACGCGTCCGGGTTATGTCCACAGCGAGGCATTTCGCGAGATCGCCGAGACCATCTTCTTCGGGCTGCAATCTGGTGGTGAAGATGTCGTCTGGTCCGACACCGCCTTCGTGCGGGGACGTATTCCGATCGTGTTCGGGGCGAACCTCGTTTCTCACCCGGCGGAGATTCCAGCGAACGCCATCATCTACAATCTCGAGCAGACCGAGAAGTCATCATCATGGATGACCGAGCCCTATTTGACGCTCCTGCGAACGCATCGGGTGTGGGACTACTCGACCCAGAACGTAGAGCTGTTCCGGTCCCAAGGGATCGATGACGTCCAGCACGTGCCTATCGGCTACGTGCCGGAGCTCGAGCGGATCGGCGTCGCCCCGAAGGACATCGACGTCCTCTTCTATGGGTCGATGAACTCACGACGGCAGCAGGTCATCGAAGGGCTTCGTGTGGCAGGAGTGGATGTGCGGACGGTCTTCGGTACCTACGGTGCCGACCGTGACGCGATGATTGCGAGGGCGCGCATCGTGCTCAACGTGCACTTCTACGATTCGAAGATCTTTGAGATCGTGCGAGTAACGTATTTGCTGGCCAATGGGGCGTGCGTTGTCTCCGAAGACGGCGACGACTCGATCGAGGAGGACTTCCGTGACGCCGTCGCCTTCGCGTCCTACGACGGGCTGGTTGATCGGTGCGTGGAATTGCTTGCCGACGACGCGCTACGTGAGGGGTACGGGCGGAGGGGCCGTGAGCTCATGCGCGAGCGAGCCCAAGAGAGGTACCTGCGACCGGTCGTTCGAGCGTTGACATCGACCGTCACCGATCAACCAACTCATCCGACGATCCTCAACATCGGCAGCGGTAAGGATTGGAAGGCCGAGTGCCTCAATCTCGATATATCCGATGAATGGGATCCCGACATCATCTTCGACCTGAACGAGGAACTACCAGAATCCGGCGTGGCCTTTTCGACGCAACGATTCGGCGATATGAAGTTCGTCGACGGCGTATTCGACCTGATCATTTGCAACGACGTGCTAGAACACCTGCCCCAACTCGCCACCGCCATGTCGACGTGTGTGCGGATATTGAAGCCCGGCGGGGTGTTCCGTATCAACGTGCCCTATGACCTCTCGTGGGGCGCGTGGCAGGACCCGACACACGTTCGAGCGTTCAACGAGCGAAGCTGGTTGTACTATACCGATTGGTCGTGGTATATGGGTTGGGATACGTGGAAGTTCGATCTCAAGTCGCTCACGTACGTGCTCAGTCCGATCGGTCAACAAATGGTGGCCCAGGGTACCGAGCAAGACGTCGTAGTGCGCACGCCGCGGGCAGTCGACTCCATGCGGGTGGAGCTAGTCAAGCGCGCACTCAGCGACGCGGAGAAGCTGGAGTACGGCCAACGGCACGCCCACGGCTCCTGACGGGCGACGGTGACAAGACGCTCGCGGAGATCGTGACGACGACTGCGCGGGAGACTTGACCGCCAGCTCCACTCAGGTGGTCGCGAGTTGAAGGTCGACAAATGCCCGGACGGGCCTTTACCGAATAGCGCGACCACTCGCGCCAGTTGCGAGGCCGCGTTGTAGATCGACATTCCGACGACACAGGTGACGACCGTGCGCTCTTCGTCGCGCACGGTCGCTTCGGGTCGTGCGCCTTGGAGAGGTAATCGTGCCGGGGCGGCACGTACCCTCTCCCTCCAGGGGGTCATCTTGGTGTGCGCCTTGTCCGCCGACCTCGCTCGGAGGTGCGGTCGTAGTCGCCATCAGCTGCACTGAGACGAGCCGTCCGGCACCATCGTGGACCAGTAGGGACCCGTCGGCGCGTTGGAGCGTGTCGCAGACGATCCCGAGACGGTAGTCAAGAAGGCGGCACTGTCCTTGATGCGGGCGCGCGACATGGCGGCGCTCGACCAGCAGTCCGTCGTCCGGTCGAGGATCGACGCCCTGGTCCGCTCCTGAGCCGCAGGCGCGCTGCCCAGAGCCGCGGGCGCACGCACTGCACGGCCCCCGCACCTCGGGTCAGGCGCTGGCCGCCCCGACGACTGCTCGTTGGGAATGATGGCGTGATTTGGCCCCACCGCGATGCTCGAAACTGGCCCCACCCC
>CAZAMA010000382.1:0-1231 GCA_964485645.1 uncultured Acidimicrobiaceae bacterium
CGCGAGGAGGGCTGCGGCCACCGACAGGCCGTGGGACCAGTGCCGGACCCGGGCTTCGAGCAACCGGGCGCACGCGGTGGCGAGGAGCTCGGCACCGCCGCCCGCGAGCAGGAGAGCAGCGAGCTGGGCGCCCATCATGAAGCGGCGGAAGAAGATGTCGCCGCTGCCCGGGATCGCGTCGACGGCCGGCCCGAAGGTCGTGCGCCCGAAGGCGAGCAGGAGCGACGCGCCAAGCGCCACGAGCACGGCGCGACCGTCGTGGTTGGACGGCCAGGAGAGCCACGCGACGCCGAGCCCGACCGCCGCCAGCACGGTGATGACTGGCAGTCGACCGGCGTCGAGAAGTTGCCCTGACACGAGCCAGTCCGTCACGAGGTGGGCTCCGTAGCCGTTGACGAACGGCGTACCCTGCAGCGGTTCGTTGATCGCTGCCCAGTTCCGCTCGGCGAGGAGGGGCACGATGACCCACGAGGCCGCGAGCAGTGATCCGCCGAGCAGCATGCCTGCGCGCCGGAGGTGGACGACGAACGGACGGCCGGCAGCGAGCGGCCAGAAGAGCAACACCGAGAGGGCGAGGTACCCCGTCTCGAAATGCAGCGCGGCAGTGAGCGACGTGAGGAGGACAGCCCGTAGGTAGCCGCGCCCGTCACGTATAGCCCGCCAGCTCCATCCCCAGGCGAGGGGTAACGTCCACATCGCCCAGAGCTGCGTCCAGACGCCGAAACCGGTCCAGACGTAGGCATGAAGCTCGTAGCCGATCCCGGTGGTGCTCGACAGGAATGGAGACATCGCCGCCGACGCCGCCGCTGCGGGCCGGCGCGCCCCGAAGGCACGGGCTGCGTGGTAGACGCTGATCGGCCAGAGCGAAAGCAGCAGGTAGAGCGACCACCGGAACGCCGTGTCCGGACCGGTCAGGAGGCCGACTACCCCGGTGAGGATGGCTGGGAGGCTCTGGTAGTGGAGGAACTGTGGGGACCCCTCACCGAGGTAGGGGAACCAGCTCGAGAGCGGGAAGCGCCCCGCTCGCAGCTGGGCCGTCGCGAACCGGACCATCTGCTCGTGCATTGAGCTGTCGTTGAGGTACGCGACCGCGTCCGTGAGCGCCCGCGTGGTCACGAGGTTCCAGCCGACTGCGGCGGCGACGACCGCGCGGGGCCAGAAGGCGGCAGCTCGACCGCAGCGTGCAGGCGAGGGTCGAGCTTCCGCGGGTGCTCTGGCCGGCAACCGCTCC
>CAZAMA010000382.1:1241-2467 GCA_964485645.1 uncultured Acidimicrobiaceae bacterium
GCCCGTCACGGCCGGTCCTGCCGCGCCGCTGTTGCCCGAGACGGGTACCGCCGTTGCGCTGGAGATGCTGCAGCTCGCGAGGTGCCAGGTGCCGGCGCCGGTGTTGCTCGACGGGATGACCTCAGTGCCGTCGGTGCCGACGAGGACCTGGACGGCGGGACCGGAGTCACCGGCGTCTCGCGTGCAGAGGACGGGACCGCTTGCCGATGCCGCGCCGCTCGCCATCTGGATCGTGACGGCCTCGTTCGTCCCCATCGACGCGAGCTTGGCCTCGACCTGGGGAAGGGCGGAAGTCTGGTCGAGCGTGACCAAGACCGAGCCGTTGGGGCTCACCGTCACGGCGTAGGCCGGCGTACCACTGCCGAGGGCCAGCACGAGCGCCGTGCCGGCACCCGCGAGGCCGAGAGCGCTCCCGGCGAGGACTCGCGGGCGGCGCAGGACGCGGGCCCGAGGTCGCCCCGGGCTCTCGCTGGCGAGGAGCGCCACGCCGTGGCTCCGGACGAGATCCTGCCAGAGATGGTCTGTGTACGTGCTCATGTGCGTGGTGACCCCTTTCGTTGTTCGGTGACTTCTTGTTGTTGGCCCAGACGGCTCCGCGCCCTCGAGAGCCGCTTGCGAAATGCAACCCGTGAGACGCCGAGTGCTGCCGCCGCCTCCATGGGTGTGAGCCCTCCGAGATCGACGAGCTCGACGGCCGCCCGCTCGAGCGCCGGAAGGCGATCCCAGCGCGACATGAGCGCAGCACCGTCACGCTCCGCGTCGATCCGGTCGGTGAGCTCCTCGATCTCGTCCAAGTCGAGCGCCCGGCGACCGCCGAGACGCAGGATGGCGGTCCGACCGTCTGCGGTCTGCTCGCAGTGGTGTGCAAAGACATGGGCGGCGATGCCGAACAGCCACGCCCGGTCCGATCCTCGTCGTGGGTCGAAACGGGCGAAGCCACCAGCGGCCCGGGCGAACGTCTCCGACGTCAGGTCGGCCACGGTCTGTGGATCACGGCAGCGACGGGCAAAGTAGCTCATCACGCCGTCGACGTTGCGACGGTAGATCTGCTCGAAGGCGTCGAGACGGGATCCGCGCGGCTGGCCCTGCGGCTCGACCGCAGCCCCTTCCGCTGGTCCGGTCAGGTCCCGCACTGTGGTTGCCGGCTCTCTGCTCACGCTTGTAGTTGCGCGGATCGACCGAAACTGTGACATCGACAATCTGGCTGCTCGCGCGGGCACGTGACC
>CAZAMA010000383.1:0-2435 GCA_964485645.1 uncultured Acidimicrobiaceae bacterium
GACTCGGCCGCGAGCAGGTCCTGGGCCTGGGCCATGAGCTCTGCTTTCAGGTAACGCGGCTCGGCCCCGAGGCTGCGCACGATCGTGACGTAGAGCCCACGGGTGCCAAAGGCGGGGTTGGCGATGTAGATCACCTGGTGGCGGGTCGGGTCGAGGCCCGCCACAGCGGCTCGCACCGAGACGGTCTTTCCCGCCCCGACGTCACCGGTGACGACTCCGAGGGCCGACTCGACGACACAGAAATTGATGCGGGCGACGGCCTCGGCATGGGCTTGGCGACCATAGAGGTCCTTGGCGGCGATCGATTTGCCGAACGGTGTACGCGCCAGGCCGAAGTGGGCAACCCACGGTGCCCGGTTCACCGTGTCTCCTCAGGCTCGCCGACGAACATCTCCAGCTGGGCGAAGTCGAGCTTCTGTCCGGTGCCGGCAGCCTCCTCGTAAGCCGCCGCGACAAGACCGAGGTAGTCGATGCCGCTTGGGACCGGATCGGGTCTCTTGGCCTGCGGGACGGCCGGGTGCACGTGGCGGCGGGTCACGAACGGGACTGCCACGCCGGCGCTTTTGCCTTCCAGGTAGACGTCGATCCGGGTGAGATCCTCCGGGTCGTAGCGCAACTCGACGCGCCGCCCCACGAGGGAGGGGTCGACCGCGTAGGAGTTGCCCTCGAAGGGCACCGAGGCGGTCCGGGTCACCTTCCGGGTCGCCGACCACCTGAAGGCTTCGCGCAGCCGGTCGGGATCGACCTGGCGGTGCGGGCCCGAGGCCTCGAAGCGCTCGGTGGGCGACTCGGCCGTCTCGGCATGGATGCGCCGGTTGGCGACCATCTCGGCCCAGGCGCTGAACAGCTCGTTCAGCTCGTCGATCGACTCGATGCCCTTGTGGCATGCCTCGGAGAGGAAGGCCTCCCGTATGTAGCGGTTGAGGCGCTCCTGCTTGCCGCGACCCTCGGGCGAGTAGGGCTTTGAGTGAACGAGGCGGATGCCGAGCACTCCACATGTCCGCGCCAGCCAGGCGTTCTTGAAGGGCCCGCCGTTGTCGGCGTAGAGCACCGACGGCACTCCCCGTCGCACGATCGCCCGGCGGAGCAGCTCCTGGCAGGAACGGGCGTTCTCATGCGCGAAGAACTTGCCATCGACGAGGAGCCGGCTGTGGTCGTCGACGATGAGGAACAGCCTCGCCCGCACAGACCGCTCCAGCTTCGGGAAGGGCACGAACGGCCCGACGAGCACGTCGGTGATCCACCGCTCGTTGGGCCTCTCGGCCTCATAGCGACCGAAGACCTTCGGTTCTGCCTCGAGGGCTGCTCGGTGCAGCCCGGCCCGGCGGAGCTGCTCGCGCACCGTCCGTTCGGCGACCCGTATCCCGTGACGGTGATAGAGGATCGAGGCGATCTGGGCCGCCGATCGGGAGGGAAGCTCGAGGCGAAGCGCCGCCGCCTCGCCGTGAAGCTCGGGATGGGAGCGCACCGCGCCGGTGTCAGATCGCGGTGAGGGCTTCAGGGCATCGAGCCCGCCGGCACGGTAGCTGCGGAGCCACCGGTCGACGGCTCCCCGTGAGTAGCGCCGCTCGGCACCGTCGGGGTGCAAGTGAGCTCTGGCGGCGATCTGGCGCACGAGCGCGCCGCGCTCGGCTGGCGTCAATCTCTCGTTGGCCGCCTCGGCGATCACGCCGAAGCGGTGCAGCGCCACCTTCTCTTGATGGTCATGGTCCGTCACGTCCTCGGTTCCTTTCGTCGTCACTTGGGACAGGAGGCATGAAACGCCTTTTGCCGACGACGAGATAGGGACACTTCGTGTTGGTGGCGAGCAGCCTCCCGCCGCTCACCGCCGAACAGAACCGCCACAGGCCAAGTGAGGCCCAGCCCGGCAGGTCGGCTGCCATCTCGAAGGCCGAACGCATGGCGTCGAGGGCGTAGCGAGCCGGGTCCCTTGCCGGCACGACCGGCTCGGCTCCGAGCTCGACTGCGAGCGCGGCGAAGGACGAAGCGAGCCCGAGCGCCTGGGCGCGAAAGCGCCGCACCCAGCCACGCGCTGTCTCGTGCCCGATGGCGCGACTTTGAGCCGCCGGTCGCACCCCGGCCGGACCGTCGACCACCTCCTCGAGGAGCGCACCGACCGTCTCGACGTCATGGAGCCGGTTCGTCAGCGCGAACGCCGGTAGCTGGGCGTGCGTGGCTCCACAGGGTGAACAACGCGCCCGCGCCACGAAGATCGAGACGTCATCGTCGTCGTGGCGGATATTCCGTCGGTAGCCCGACCAGCGCGTCATCGGAGCGAGACAGACCGGGCAGTCCGGACGCGGCACCTCGACGTCTCGGCCGAGGGCTGCGTACTGCTCGACGGACTGGGGACAGGGCCATACGATGGCCAACGGCGTAAGCCGCCTTTGGACCCCTCCCGTCACCGGCGATCAACTTGTGGGGAGGGGTCCTCT
>CAZAMA010000384.1:0-2433 GCA_964485645.1 uncultured Acidimicrobiaceae bacterium
GGAGAAGCAGACGGAGAACTCCTGGCGCACCTCGCCGTCGCTGTAGACGACGACGTGTCGCGGGTTCGAGTAGATCCCGATGAGCCGGACGACCTCGACCTCGATCCCGGTCTCCTCCCTCGTCTCACGCACACAGCAGGTCGTGATGTCTTCACCGGGCTCCATCGCGCCACCAGGAACCGACCAGTAGGCGTTGTCGGCACGGCGCTGGAGCAAGATCGCCCCGTCCTTGTTGACAACGACCGACGACGCCGCTGGTACGAGCGAGTTGGCCGCTGGAGCAGCTTCGTCGTCGAGGTACTCGATGCGCGTGCCCATCACCAGTCCCGGTACGCGACGCAGTCAGCCCAGATGGTCTCGAAGTGTTGGGCGAAGCGGTCGAAGATCCCCTTCTCACCGAGTCTGCGCAGGTGCAGCAGCGGCGCGAGTCTGCCGGGTGTGGCGTACAGATGCGGAGTGACGAGCATGTCGTCGTCATAGCGGAAGATCGAGTTGTACATCGGCACCTGCTGAAGACGGACCTCGACATCGGTGTCGCGTAGCGGTTTCAGGTACTTGAGCGAGCTCTCGATGCGTGCGACGAGGCTGCCATGTAGCCCCTCTTCTTGATCGCGGGCACGGGTCGCCTCCGCGGTCGGGCTCGCGAGGACGAGCCGCACCTTGGCGCCGGCGGCGGCCTTGCGGGCGACTTCGTCGGTAAAGTCCGGGTGCTGCTCTGTTAGATGGGCGATCGCGTAGCCAATGATCGAGATCTGTTCATCGGCAGCGACAAGAAGCTCCCACCACTGCTCGGGGTTCGAGTCCGATCGGCGAGCCCACGCGGCGATGATCTCGTCACGGGCGTTGCCGAGAAGGGGACCGCTGCCGGGGAAGAGCTCGCCTTCGGGGATCTTGAGGTATGCCGCCGCCTTGGCGCGGTTCACGGCGTGTGAGCTACCGCCGGCGATCCAGCGCTCGACGGTCCTCATCACAACGTCGATAGCTTTCGCGAACTGGGCCACGGTGAGGCCGCGATCACGGATGGCCTTCGCAAGTCGCTGGTTCCCGGGTGGCTTCGGCGAGGTCATGCACGAAGTCTTGCACCCGTGGCCGTCGCAGATCGGACGCCACGGCACTGCGACATCGAAGATGTCGCAGATGTCGCGAGAAGTCCGGTGGTGTGGGCTGGGTGTCCCGCAGAAATCGCGATAGTGAAAGCGACCGTCAAAGTGACGGCGACGATGATCAAGGAGGAAGCATGAACCCCACGCTGCGAATCGACAGCAGTGGCACGCAGTACATGGCAGCGAGCGAACCGAAGCCGGTCCTCGAGCACGGGACGGACCGCCAGAAGCTCGACAAGGACGGCCAGGCGCTGTACGTGGTGCAGCTGGTTGCCCTCGTGGACGGCAGTGCTGAAGTGCTCGCCGTCCGTGTCGCCGGCCCGGTGCCGAAGGGGATCACCCAGGGCGTGAGCGTGCGCTGCACCGGCCTCACGGCTACCTACTGGCAGATGGGAGAGCGCTCAGGCCTGAGCTACCGCGCTGAGCGCATCGAGGTGTCCTCCCCGGTCCGCCAGCCGGCGTGAGCGCAGACCGGGACCAGGTGGTTCGCCCCACTTGGTCCCGGTGTCGCCCGTAGCAGATCCCCTGCAGCACACGACCGTTCATATCGAGCGAAGGAGGACCATCACCATGTCTACACCAAACGGCGCGTCGCCCAACGAGGACGTCGTCGGCGAGATCGTCGACTGGGTCTTGTCGAGCGCTGTTTCCTACCGAGTCGAGCTCGTCTTGTTGGCTCTGCTCAGCGCAGGATGGTGGGGCCTCGAGCATCTCATCGCACCTGTTGGCGCTGCGGCAGTGGTCGGTGTCGTGGTCGTGGCGCTGCTTGTGGCGCCAGCATCCCGGCGAGCAGTGACCGAGCAGTTCACCCGTGCTTACTGGCGCCGACGACTCGAGCGTGGCTTTGTCGCCGTGACTCAGGACCACCTGCGCGGCCGGGTACCCAGGGTGGCCCAGGTCCGCCGGACCACAGCCGGTGTCGTTGCCGTGCTGTACCTGCGCCCGGGGAGCTCGTCAACCGAGGTCGCCAAGGTGAGCGAGCATCTCGCGGCGGCACTCAACGTGCGATCTGTGAGCTGTGTCCGCGACCCGAGCAACGCTGGCAGGATGGCGCTACGAATCGCGCTGCGTGATCCGCTCTCTGGTGAGAGCCTTCGATGGCCGGATGCGGCTGGATCTTGCGCCAAGTCCTGGGCACCGACTGCGCTCGGGGTGGACGAACAGGGCGACGAGATTGCAGTCGACCTCGTCGAGCATCACCTGCTCATCGGCGGGGAGTCCGGTGCGGGTAAGTCGGGCGCGTTGGCAGTCCTGCTCGCCAGTCTCTCTCGGGACCAAGCCGTCGAGCTGTTCCTGCTCGACGGCAAGCTCGTGGAACTCGCTGCGTGGC
>CAZAMA010000385.1:0-2429 GCA_964485645.1 uncultured Acidimicrobiaceae bacterium
TGAACTGATCCTGCATAGTCATACATCCCCAACTGTTACTGACACACGCTCCTAGTGTGGTAAGAGGCGCGGTGCGACCAGACCGGCGATCGATCGAGGAGATCCTCATGCCTGCTAGAGCAAAGCCAACACCATGTGGTGACGAGACCACCCAGCAAGGAACCGTGACCTTGCCCTTTCTCGGCATGCGCCTTCCCCTCCCGGCCGCCGAGCGCGCCGCGTACTACGGTGCGATCGCCGGGCTCGTCGCACTGGAGCTCATCGATTGGCCAGTCGCGCTCGTCGTCGTCGTAGGCCACGAGATCCTGAAGCGAAGCCGAAGCCCCGTCGTTCGTGAAGTGGGCGAGGCAGCCGAGACCATCTGACCGCCCTTGGACGAACTCGCTGAGCTCGCCATCGTCACGAGACGAGCGAGTGCAAAGCCGACGACGGTCCTGACGAGGAGCATCGGCTGATCGCCGTCGGCAGCTTTTCCGGGTCTGAACCTTCTGTGGCGTCCTGGTCACCGGATACACCTAACAGCCCCGTCCGGGACGACCTGGCACTGGAGAGCTAAGCTGGGTGTAGCGTCTCACGTTGAGATTGAGCACACCTCCGATTGTTCGGAGGAGATCGGGGGTCCCCATGGGGCCCGTCCCAACTACGCCGGTGCCGCCGAGGTTCCGACCGCTCGTGATCAGCAGCGAGCGGCGCGGCGAACTTCGTGATGGCTCGCTGCATCTGCAGTTGACGTTGAGCGAAGTCCCCGACCGATCTTGGGTCGAGGCGTTCCGCCCAAGAGACCCGTCGAAGTCGCCCTGCGACGGCGTACCCGCGGGCTCGCTACCGACAATCGAAGGTGACCAGATCTCCTGGTCGATCCGACAGGCGTACTTGATGTCCGCTTGGTGGTATATCGGTCGCTGTGTCGATCGAGCAAACGCAACGTGCTTACGTCTTCCTGCCACACAGGCGCGTTCGACATCTCGCGAGGCCGATGAATGTCACGCCCGATACGCCGCATCAGGCGAGCACGCGCCCCCTCGAGTCACGAGAACGAGTGGCAACGAGCGATAAACGGACCGGGCAATCGTCGCGCAGGCTGGACGAGGAGTGATCGTGGTATCACCTGAAGCACTGCAACTCGGTTCTCGGCTCGACAAGCACCATACCCCGGAGACCAACGGGCGGATGGCCGTCTGCCGGCGCTGCGGTGCCCAGACTGATGGCCCGTACGGGCCCCACATCCCGAACGACCGACAGCTGGAACGCGTGCTGCAATGGCTTGATGCGCAGTTGCGAAGCAGCAGAATCGGCCACGAGGGGAATCTGCACAACACCTGAACCGCCTATTTTGGGCTACCTCGACCAGCCACCCCGAGCCTGGCCAGACGCCAAGGAGTCTGCGACGATGCGTACCAGACGTTGGTAGCTCCACCGGGCTGTGAGCCGCTGTGACGTGACTCACGAACTCCCCTACCTCGAGGCGGCGAGCCCGCACGGCGTGGCGCTCCACACTCCCGGGTAGATGCGAGTACGTCGGTGTCGACATCTCGGCTGAGTACATCACTGCCGCTCACACGGCGCGCCCTTCGCGCACCTTCCTCCTCGGTGATCGAGGCGCGCCAGACGCGAGCTCGCCGGGAACCTGGCCTCGTTGTCTGCTCCGGCGTGCCAACAAGGATCACCTCGATGATCGCGTCGCAACGCCGGCCATCCGAGGTGCGACAGGGCTCCCTCGCTCGGGCGGGACCGTACTTGACGATGTCATGGCGCGTTTGCAACCGAGTTGGATGGCGATCTGCTATGGACTGGCTCTCGTCGTCGGAGATCTACCTCTCGACGATCCAAGGTGATCATGAAAGGGGCGCCTCCTGCCACCCGGCATCGCCGACCCTCCCCTCACCCGTCCGACCGTGCCACGCCCGCCGCGAACGCTCCGACCGTCGCGGCGGCCCGTCCGCCGAGCACGACGTCGAGCTCGTGGTTGACCGCCATGCCGTGATAGCTGAAGTTCGCCGAGCCGATCATCGCCTCTTGCCCGCAGGCGAGGATCTTCGCGTGCAGGTAGGGCTCGGCGGGTGCCACCTCGACATGCACGCCACCGCGACGCAGCCACGCGGCCGCCGACGCCTCTGCGTAGCCCGTCGGGTTGAGCACGACCGTTACCGTCACGCCGCGGCGCTCCGCTGCGACGAGGGCGTCCTGGATGGTGTAGTCCGACAGGTAGTTGGCGAGGACCGTGCAGCTCCTCGTCGCGTGGGCGATCACCGCGAGCATCGCCGGCAGGGTCGCCGTGCCCGTCACGAACGACCCGAACACACCGCTAGCTGGCGCACCTGATCCACCGCAGCCGCCCAGTCGCGGTCGAAGACCGCCGTAGCGTCGCGCACCGCCGGCCCGGAGAGCTCGACGTCGGCGTCCGTCGTGTACGAGGAGGAAGCGCCGAG
>CAZAMA010000386.1:0-2407 GCA_964485645.1 uncultured Acidimicrobiaceae bacterium
GAGGATGTCCCGAGTCCTGTGGGTTTTGGGTGACGGTCCCACGGCAGCTCAGGCCGCAGCCTGATCGTAATTGATGGGTGTAACAGCGCCTCCTTCCTCCTCGGTGAGCCGGCGCGCAACCTCCGCTCGTACGGCGTCGACGAGCTGCTTCATGTCCTTGCAGCCCTTGATCCGCCGGAAGGAGCGCTGTGCCTCGATCATGCCGGTGCCGACCCAACGCCGCACCATGGCCGGGTCCCGCCAGCGCTTCACCTGCGAAGAGACGAGCCGGACGGTCGAGATCATCGACTCGATGGCGTTGGTGCACGAGAGCGACCGGGCGAGGCGATCCGACGCCCCCAGCCGTCGGACGGTGAACATGTCGTCGAGCCCTTCCCTGAGGGACGCGGCGGCACTCGGGTGCTCACGCTCGAGTTGGGCGGCGAGCCCCTTGGCGACCTTCATCCCCCGGACCCAGTCGGGGTCGGCGAAGGCACCAGCGAGCTGGCGGTCGATGCGGCGGGCGATCTCGGGGGCCAGGTAATCGCTGACGTCGCGCCGCTTGTGGAGGATGCAGCGCGGCACGACGGCGTGCTTCCCGAAGACCCGCTTCACCCCGGCGGCGAGCGCCTTGCCGCCGTCGATCACGACCAGCAGGCCCTGCTCGAAGCGCAGGCCCCGGGCGACGAGGTCAGCCAGCAGGTGCTTCACCACCGTCGTGTTCTCGGTGTCGCCCTCCCAGACGCCCACGGGGATCTTGGTGCCGTCGGCCGTGATGAGGAGCGCCACCACGCAGCAGCACTCGTGGAAGACGATGCCGTCGATCATGAGCACCGCCGCGTCGTGCCCGGACAGATCGGAGCCGAGCAGCTCGGCCAGCCGCTCGCTGGTGGCGGCCACGAAGCGCCGGGAGACGGCGGACTTGGAGTCCCCCCGGGCGACCGCCTCGAGCTCCTCGCCGATGGGCTCGGCCACGAGGCAGTGGCGCCTCGTCGCCACACCGGCCAGCATGCGCTCGACGGCAACTTGGGTGAGCAGGTCCGGGCCGCTGAAGACGGCGTAGGAGTCGAGGTGCACCTCGCCGCCGCTGGTCTTCGTCGCCCGGGGACGACGCACCGGCACGATCCGCCCGCCGAGCACGACCGAACCCGGCGCCGAGCCGTTCCTCGTCGCCCTGCGCTCGGGGTCGTGGCGGCCCTTCGGCCCGGCGACCTCGGTCAGCTCGGCCTCCATGAGCTGGGCGACGACGGCGAGGCCGGCCGAGCAGCAGAACGCCATCAGCCCGTCCTTGATGGCTCCTGCCACGTCCTCGAGGGCGACGGCGACACCCGCCGGCAGCCCAGCGAGGCGAGCCGCCTCGTCCCTCTCCGCGACGGTCACAACGGGTAGCTTCTTCTTCATTGGTGGTGGTCCCCTTCCTGGTTCGGATGTCTTGGCGGACGCCTGAACACCTACCAGCTGGCAGGCATCAGGCGGGGGACCGCCACCTCAATTCCCACAAGGTCCGGGGCAACCTCCGGTGTGGAACGACTTGAAGAGGGCCCTTACTGGGGGTTCTGGCGGAGACGAATAAACTTGGCTGCCGAATACCCAAAAGGTGAAAGCACTTTGCAACGCCCAATAGTCTTGGAAAGGTCCAAGTGGACAAAATTGAAGAACTGAAGGCGCTTGGAAAAGAGAACAGCGTCTGGAGAGTTAAGTTAAGAGTTCAACTGCAGAAAATTATTGTCGCTCAGCTTGAGCAGGATGATGCCCCTGTCATCGTGCTTCCGATGCGCGACGTCTGGATCTCGGGTGTTCGCTTTCGCGGGATGAAGCCAACGGTATGCCTCTCTCGTGAGCGACTAGTGGCGGTAAGTCATCCGGGTCTATTGGGCCGACCCGTTTGGGAAACGATTGACAGGTCGTTGTTCGTCGCCGTGTCCGCTTTTAACGACCGCTCCTTCGAGATCAGATTGTCAGATGGTCGGAATGTCACGCTGCGGGGAATGATCGGCCAGCAGCGTGTCGATATGATGACGAGGCGCCTCTACTCGGAGATCAGCGCTGGCTTGCAACGCTCATCCTCTTAGCGAGCTCCTAAGTGCTTAACGGCCGTGGTTTCCAGTGTCGCTATGAGTCATTGGCGAGCGTGACAGTCGAAACGTCCCATGGCGACCTGAGACTTGTCTAAATCTAAAACGCCGGGAGCAAAATAGCGATGCCTCGATCCCCTGCCAAGGCAATCGGACTGAAATAGGGTCGGGCCGCCCGGCCCAGCCGGTCTTGCCGGCCACCCCCAGGATGGGAATCAACACCAGCCTCTTTCCAGCGGCACCCAGCCCGCTCAGATGGCCCGGCGAGCGACGGTCGGCGGGGTTTCGATACCCGAGCCACCAACTCGACCACCGATCAGCCCCGTCGAGCCGGCAGGTGCGGGGTGGATCCG
>CAZAMA010000387.1:0-2405 GCA_964485645.1 uncultured Acidimicrobiaceae bacterium
CGGTGCACGCTGAACTCGCCGCCGAGGCGCCCCCACAGCTCCTCTGCGAGGTGAGGGGCGAGGGGGGCGAGGAGCTGGACGAGCACGCGGAGCGCGGCCGGGGAGCGCACGTCGTCGAGCGCCTCCATGAGGCGAGCGATGGCGACGTTGAAGCGCAGCCGCTCGATCGCCGAGGTCACCGATCCCACCGAGCGGTGCAACGCGAGCCGCTCGGCCAAGGGGGTCCCCTCGGCGCCGTCACCGGCGCCCGGTCCGCGGGCACCGACCCCGCCACGTTCGTCGGCGACGGCCACCGCGGCATAGACCGCGTGCCAGAGCCGCGCGAAGAAGCGCTCGACCCCGGCCACCAAGGACTCTTCGAGCAGGTTGAGGGTCCCGGTCACGTTGGTGTCGATGAAGGCTTGGCGGGCGTGGGTGGCCACGTGGGGCTTGTGGAGGGTGGCCGTGTGCAACACGACCTCGACACCGGCCATTGACTCGCGTACGACTGAACGGTCCACTATCGAGCCCACCAGATGGGTGTGGGGCGATGCCCGGATATCCAGGCCGACCACGTCGAAGCCCTCAGCGCCGAGCACCCGTACCAGCGCCTCGCCCAGGTGTCCGGCGCTGCCGGTGACCAAGACCCGCATGCTCGAGGTATAGCAGCCGAGTGTCGAGCCTTGGGTAGCCGCCTCCCTCCGACCGGAACGGCGGCGGCCATCCGGCCAGGCTCAGTCGACCCCCTCGAGACTCGGGGGAACTGCGCCTCGGGCCCAAGAGGGCTTCACGGCCACCACCCAGGCTCGCCACTGCCCGCCGTGCCATTCAGAGGAGAGCCGAACAGGGCGATCTGGGTGTCAGGGTCCTAGGCGCAATACCAGTAACTTAAGCTCCCCCGATCCTGATGGCGTCCTCGATCGACATCGTCGGCTGGGGCCAGCAGCGGTGCTCGGGGCGCTTCACGGCGAAGTTGCTCATCTTGCGGCGCACGACCCGTGGGTTCGCTCGCAACCGGCGGTTCGGCACCAGCTCGTGGAGGATCTCCGCGGTGGCGTGGCTGAGCCCGGCCGCGAGGTCATCGACGGATCGCCTGACGCTTCGGCGCGCGGCGCGCATCGAGCGCGTGAAGCTCAGCCGGTCCGGATCGATCTCCCCCTCCTCGGCGGCCCGGCACATGAGCGCGCGGATCGCGTAGTGCACGCAGAGCATGCCCCAGGCCTCTTGGTACACGCCGTCTGCGGTCTTTGAGCGGAGCACGATCCGTGGTCCGCGCTGGTGGGTCTTCAGCTCATCGAGCGCGGTCTCGAACTCCCAGCGCTCGGCGTAGATCCCGGCGAGGTCGGTGGCAGGGGCGCGCTCCGGCTCGAGGATCGTCGTCGCGAGGCGGTAGGTGCGGTCCTCAGCCTGGGGGCGGCCCGGGTCGTCGACCTCGTACTCGACGACCCGCACGGCTCGGGCTGGTCGCTCCTTGGTCGCGGAGAACTCAGAGCGGAACGAGCCGTCGTCGAGGCGCTCGGCAACCGGGAGCACAGCGTTCGACTTCACTCGCCAGACGAGTTCAGCACCACGCTCCGCAAACTCGCCGAACAGCTCGTAGCTCCCACCAAAGCCCCGGTCGGCGAGGACGAGCATGCCTGGGCCGACCGAGGCGGCGAGCGGTGCGGCGACGGTGTTCTCCCCATCGCTCGAAGCGCCGGTGCTCGCCGCGAACACCGCATGCGTGCCGCACTCGGCGAGGGCGACGAGCCGGATCTGAGGGAACGCGGCCTCTCCGCGCCCGGAGCGGTGGCGCCCGAAGGCGGCGAGGTTGCTCGGCGTGTCGGGGACATCGAGGACGGTGCCGTCCATCGACACGAGCCGCCAGTCCCGGTAGTGCGCGCCCAACATCGCCGAGGTGGCAAGCGGGCGACAGGTGCTCTTGAACAGCGCTTCGAGCGGTTCCTTGCCGAGACGCTGACGCGCTTTTGAGATGGCGACCGAGCTTGGGATCTCGAGGGGCTGATCGCCGAGACCGACGAGCCCCTCGGTGAGCTGTCGCAGCACCTCCTCATAGCCGGCCTCCCGGAACAGGCTCATCGCCAGGACGTAGTAGACGACGAGGCGGGCGGGAAGGAGGCGATAGCGCCGCTCTCGCTTGGCCGTCGCCTCGATCGCCTCGTCGACGACCGCAGGCGGGAACGTCGCGCTGAGCACGCCGAGAGCGATGCGGTCGCGTAGGGCCTGTCCACCCTCCCGCACCGGCTGTCCGACCCTTGGCACGGGCCAAGACTACACGGCTGTAACCTTAAGTTACTGGTATTGGTCCTAGCCCTATACGCCCTAGCCCTATACGCCCTAGCCCTATACGCCCTAGCCCTATACGCCCTAGCCGTCCTTGTCCGTCACCCCGGCCGAGTCGAAGGTGGCCATCTCGCCCAGGATGC
>CAZAMA010000388.1:0-2389 GCA_964485645.1 uncultured Acidimicrobiaceae bacterium
CCACTCTTCGCCCACTCCTTCCGGCACGCGTCGCAGCGCCCGTCATGACGGCGCGTCGGCGTCGGGCAGCCCGGGGACCGGCATGGCCACACGGCCGTGCGCGGGTTGTCGAGATCGCCTGTGAACAGCCAGAGCGCCTGGTCCCATTCCGAGGAGCGCCACCGGGGATCGATGTGCGCGACCAGCCACTGCTGCCAAGCCGAGTCAGCGTCGGGACGCTCCGACCTGCCGGCAATGAGGCGGAGCGCCGGCTCTGTCATCGCCAGGTCTTTCCCGCCGCCACGATCTCGACCGCCCGGCGGCAATCCTCGTCAGCGGCGTGCAGGTATACGGTCGTCGAGGCGAGGGACACGTGTCCGAGCAACTTCTGTACGACGTCGAGCGGTACCCCGGCGCGTACCCAGTTCGTGGCAGCGCTGTGACGCATCATGTGCGGCCGTACCGGGTGGCCGCAACTACGGGCCAGCCTGTCGAAGAAGTCCTTCATCGCCCGGTAGCTCATCGGCGCCCCGAACGGCTCGTGGTAGAGGTTGACGAGCACCATGTCGCTGCCGAGGTCACCGGCGATGCCGGACCGCTCCGTCTGGTAGTCGCCGTAGGAAGTGATGACATCGTCGCCGGCCGGGACGACACGGGGGAAGCGCGACTTGGCGAGTGCCCCGTTCGGGTTCGCCCGGCGCCGGACGTGCACGTGCGCCCCGACAACAGCACACCCGAGGCTGCGGGAGTCTGGCAGCAGGTGCATGTCCTCCCGGCGCAGGCCAAGCGCCTCGCCGATGCGAAGGCCCGTTCCAAGGAGGAGCACGACTACGAACAGCTCACGTGGCCGATGGCAACGACCGAGCAGGGCTCTTGTCTGCTCGGGCGTGAGGGCATCTGGGAAAGGAGTCTCTGATCTCGCCTTGATCACTCTCGCCCGCACCGTGCGGTACTGACCGGACTCGCCGGTGTCAAAGCCGGGAGGGGTGAACCTCAACCAGCGCGGCTCGGAGAGTTGATCGGCCACCACCTGGCCGATCAGGCCAGTCCTCGCACAGAACCGCAGGAACTCACATACTGCCGTGAGAATGGCGTTGATCGTCGAGCCCGACCGGAAGCGTCCGTCGCGGATCGGGTTCATCTCCAAGAAGTGCCTGAAATGGGCCAGTTCCGCCAGCCCGATCGTGCGCCAGTCCACGCCTGTGGCCTCGCACCAGCTGAGGAAGGCTGCGACACGACCGGCGTACACCCGGACGGTGTGGGGAGAGAGCGAGGCTCCGCCAAGGCTTCGGAGGAAGTTGCTCGCCTCCTTGTGGATGACGAGCTGAGCGTCGATCACAACCCACCACTGCTCACCACCGACGGGCGAGATGGCCCGTTCCGCCCTGAATGAGCGCTCCTGCGCCTGCCGGTGAGCAACTCGACCGCCGCCATAGCCTATACCTGAAGCATAAGGACTTCAGGTATAGAGAGGGTGGATCCCCCCGTGCGATAGGCAACGGCTCATGCCAACAACACCAGTCGAACGACGCCACCGCGAGATCGCGGCCGAGATCGCCAATATCGGCTTCTGCCTACCAGGCAGCCTCGTCACCCGCACCACCCGGTGCGGCACCAAGAGCTGTCGCTGCCACTCCGATCCCGAGCGACTGCACGGGCCTTACCTGTCGTGGACCCGGAAGGTGGGCTCAAAGACGGTGACCCGCAACCTGGATAGCCAACAGGCCGAACGCCTGCAGCCGCTCTTTGAGAACCACAAGCGTCTCCGCGATCTGGTCGCCGAGCTCGAGGTCGTCGCGGTGCAGTCGGTCCTCGAATCCCAGACCTGAGGTCCCGGCGGAAGGCGAAGGACCGAACCGCGGAGGGACTTGATGAACAAACGTGCCTCACGTGCCTTGACAACTGTCTGATATTCGTAAGGCACGTCGGCAATTTCAGGCTGATCTCACGTAACTCATGGCGAGAGAGCGACCGTAGATAACTGCGGTGTGGCGAAGCGTGTGGGGGGTGACCCGTTTGTCTTGCAACGAGGGACAGGTGCTTGCGGCGGCGTTCTTGGCCACGAGGTGCTGGACGGCATCCGCGCTGAGCGGACCGCCTCGCCGGCTGGTGAACAAGGGCTTGTCGGCGTGGCCGACATGCTCGTCGAGCCAGTCGACAAGGACGGCGGTCGTGGCCGTGGTGAGCGGGGTAACTCGCTGCTTGCGGCCTTTGCCCCGGCACTCGATGTGCGCGCCGCGCCCGAGCTGGACGTCGCCGCGTCGCAGGCCGGTCAGCTCCGAGAGCCGCAGCCCGGTCTGGATGGCGACGGCGAGCAGTGCGTGGTCCCGTCTCCCGGTCCACGTGGCGAGGTCCGGGCTGGCGAGCAGCGCGTCCACCTCGACGTCGGTGAGAAAGGTCACCTGGGCGC
>CAZAMA010000389.1:0-2380 GCA_964485645.1 uncultured Acidimicrobiaceae bacterium
TGAGAAGTCGGTCCGCCGTCTGCAGGGTCATTGGACTGTCGGCAAGGACGCTGAGAAGGTGTCCAGCTTCCCCGAGCTGTGCACCGGCCTCGCTGAGCAGCCGCAGAAGTCGGCGTTCCGGGGCGAGCACGACGACGAGACCCGGCACCTTGCCATCGAGCTGGTTGGCGTAGCCGGCAATCTGTCGCGGTTGGAACGCTGCGCCGATCTTTGCCTCGACGGCAACGCGCGAGTGGTTCTCACCGTCGCGCCCCACGACGTCAGGCTGGCCTTCCGCGCCTCGTTCCTGGGCAATGAAGGTGAGGTCGCTCGGTAAATCGGAGCCGAGGTTCAGCTGAGCTCGCTGCGCAAGTTCAGCGACCAGCGCGCGCCGTGCTGCATCATCTGTCGAGAAGAGGTAGGCCAAAGACGCCGATGCGACATCTTCCAGCCTGTGGTGGCCAATTGTCGTAGCGACATGGGTCAGCAGGTTTGGCGACCAGCCCCGTGCGCTCTCGCCGAGTGAGTCGAAGGAACCTTCACCACTCATCGGGATTCGCGGGTGGATCCGTCCGATGGCTTCTCTGGAGATTGTCCACGCTCACGATGTCCGTAGCCATGTCCATCAACCCAGGTCAGCCACGTGCGCCGAGAAGACTTCAACCCGCGGCCGACAATGGATCGAGGAAGCGAAGCGTGACG
This sequence comes from uncultured Acidimicrobiaceae bacterium, assembly GCA_964485645.1. Lineage (GTDB taxonomy): Bacteria > Actinomycetota > Acidimicrobiia > Acidimicrobiales > Bog-793 > JAKACA01. The sequence goes on from CAZAMA010000389.1 coordinate 682, forward strand.
CGAGGCCCGTCGATCGCTAGCACCTCGGCCTTGCGGTCGGGGATGCCGTCCTCGCCCTCCGCCAAGACGACGTCGTGGGTACGGAGACCCGCCAGCTCGGCAGGCAACAGCACCAGTTCGACCACATCGGCCCGCAGATAGCGATTGTAGTCGATCGGAACGTGTTTCACGGCTTACCTCCGTTGATCATTCTACCTGGGCTTGGCTCGGCGAGGCTCGAACAGCGATCGGAAGACCGTCACGCTGGGATCGAGCGCGACCTCGACCTCGGCAATGAGTGAAGGGTCGCTGACGAGGGCGAACGGTGTGGCTAAGCGGTCGTCGTCGGGATGCGGGAGGATGACGTCGAAGTGCACCTCTTGGAGCTCGTCGATCGGTTCATCCATACCGTCAGTAACCGTCGTCGCGAGGAGCAGAAAATGCTCACGCACGCCGCTGGCCGAGCACACGCCATACTGTCGCCAGGGCAATGCGCCGACAATTTCGTCAACCTCGTGGCCGATCCCTGTCAGCGTAAACTGACAGCGCGAACATGCCGAAGCCGTCGCCCGCGATCCCCCGATAGTCGTCGTACGAGGCGATGGCATTGCGGCGGAGCCGCTCGTGGTCGCCCGCTCCCATGTGGACGATGAGCGTCGCCTCATCGGGGGGAGGACCGCCCCGAGCACGTACCGGCATTGCCCACCTTTCCTAGTCCTGGTCTCCGCAAGGACACTACCGACGGCCTTGGTCGGCGCGTGTTGTCGCCCGAAGGCGAAGCGGGTCTCGAAGCCCGTCACGCGTCCGTCGCCCGTTGTGACCTAATGAGCGAGCTGGTCGGTCCCGCGGTCAGATCAAGCGCCGTGCGTGCGATTCGTGTGGTTGTGCTCCGTCTGCCACCTCGCGGACAAGGGCGACGATGCTCGCCGGGTCGCGGAAGACGCCGGCGAGCTTCGGATAGGAGAGCACGCGTTCGAGCTCGTCCAGGAGAGCCGGGCTCGCGGCAAGGAGGAGCTGGCCGTCGAGCACGAGGTCCACCACCCTCGACGGCGGACCGCTCCAGCCGAACCCGGACACCAGCGTATTGGTATCGAGCACGACCGCGATCACAGCCGACGAGCGGCGGCGACAGCCTCGTCGATGACGGAGGGATCGAGGCCGGCTGCATCGACGGACTGGCGGGCCGAGTCCAAGGCGCGCTCTAGCCGGGCCCGGGCGTTCTCGGTCGCCGCCAGCTTCAGCTGGAGGTACTCGTCACGACTCACGAGCACGGCGAGGGCCTTGCCTCGCTTGGTGAGCGCGACAACCTCATTCCCCGTGGCGACCTCGTCGACGAGGTGGCCGAGCGACCCTCTGGCGTCCTCGATACCGACGAACCGTTCCATCACGACCTCCCGCTGAACCGTAAGGTTCACCCCACAGGATCAGTCCACCACAGCGTGCTTGTCGCGCCATCGGGGTCGCCACTCGGACCACGTGGGAACGTTCAGTCTGACTGTTGCTCCGCGCGCCAACGTGCGATTCCAGGTGGTTCGTTGTTCGCGGGTAGGGCGATGGTCGCCTCGACGGTCAGGGGGCTACGCGAAACCGCAGGTCGCGACGTTTCCCTTGCTGTTGGTTCGCTGCCGGGGGCACCAGATTCTGCAAACTGCATTGTGATGACCACGTGACGCGGGGCCGCGGGGCTGGGAGCGCGAGCGCTCGCGGCCCGTGCACTCAG
>CAZAMA010000390.1:0-2374 GCA_964485645.1 uncultured Acidimicrobiaceae bacterium
GCCCGACCTGGCCGGGGGCAGCGGTTCGATTCCGCCCGAGACCTACAACTGTGTCTCCCTTTCCGCAGGTCGACTAACCGCTTTCTCGTGATTTAGATGCCAGTCGTTCGACTCGTGAGGTAGGCGGTCGTCGGCACCCCGAGTAGGTCGAGGATCTGCTGGTGCAGGGGGGAGAGGGACGGGTCGTAGCGCTTCAGCACCTCGTCACCTCCGGTGAGCCCGTGGGCGCAGAGGGGTTCCAGGACCTCGATGACCCGGGCCGCCGTCGGCGCCGTGCACGCCCGGTCCTCGGGGTAGAGGGGGAGCTCGGTGATCCCCTGTTCGCGCATCGCGTTTCGCAGGTCCCGCTCGATGAGGGCGTGGAGGAGGAGGGCGACATAGCCCAAGAACGCGAACGCGTCGATGCGCTCGTTGGACTTGAGGTACACCGGGACGAAGTCGACGACGCCCTTGAAGACGTGGTGGCGGTTCTCGACCCCGGGCTGACGCTTCATGGCCAAGAGCAGCTCTGCCTCGGTCATCTCCTTGTCGTTGGTCATCATCGGCCAGAAGCCGTCGAAGCAGGCGTCGTCACGGACCGCGTCGCTCTCGATCGTGGCGCTGATCGAGAACCGCTGCTCTTCGACACGGACGTAGACGGTGTTCTTGCCGGGGCGCCCGCGCCGTTGCTGTCGGTGCGAGACGACCGTCTCCTCCGAGACGGTTGCCGTGATCCAGCGTGAGGCGCCTGCCTCCTCGATCGCAGCGCGACCGGCCGACTCGACCGCCTCTGCCGAGCGCAGACGGCAGCGCGGCCCTTTGAGCTTTTCGTCCAGCTCGCCGATCGTGACCCGTGCCTTCTCGATCGCGCGCCGACGCTTCTCGGCGTCGTGGGCCTCCTTCTCGCTCGAGTGGACCCACACGATCCGGTAGCCCTCGACCGAGGGCGACGGAGCCGGCGTCACCTGGTAGACGTCGAAGGGGTCGCCCTTGCGCCTCCCGGGGCGGCGCATCACCTCGGTCATGGGCGGAGTGTTCTTCGCGATGAAGCGGCGGAACTCCTCTACCTCCTTTCGGGTGGCCGGCATGACGCAGAGGAAGCGCCCGTGGTGCTTGTCGATGTGGCCCATCGCGTCCCGGTTGCAGAGCTTGGAGTCACTCACGTACAAGAAGCTCGTGCAGCCCGCGAGGACACAACAGATCGTCCAGGTCGCAATGTGGGTCGGGTCCTCGGGCGTGTTGCCGTCGGCCAGGCGGTAGATGATCGGGACGTTGCCGTCCGAGGAGATCGTGAGGAGCCAGATCAGCTGAGCGAGGTCCGGGCGTTCCTTCGCGTGGCCGAAGCGCACCCGTGGCGCTCTTGACGAGTCCCCGACCGAGGTGTCGTAGTCACCCTGCATCGACAGGGTGGTCGCGTCGTTGTGAAGTTCGTCGCAGGAGATCCCGAACTCTGAGATCGCCTGGCACATGAGCTTGGTCAGCATCGAGGCCCGGTCCGAGCGGAACAAGGCGTCGAGGGCACGTCCCACCCGGTCGTCGTTGAGGACCGCTGCCTCGGTAGCGCTCGAACCCAACAGCGCCGGCGGCCGGCCCGTCATCCACTCGGCGATCTTGTACACCGGCGCGCGATGCACGACGAGGCTACAGAGCACGACGCAGAGGACGTCTGCGTAGGAGAGCTTCGCCCGGGGGTCGGCCGGGACGTACTCCTCCATGAGGCGCTTCAGGTCGAGGCGCTCCAAGTAGTTGTTCACGACCGGCACAGCCCCGATGCGTTCCACTTCCAGCGAGGTCTGCTCCAAGTCGACGAGCCTGTCCATGGCACCCTCTTGACGATGTGTCCTAGAGGTTATTACACTAGGACACGGAAGATCAAGGATTGCCGACATGGACCACGAACCACGAGGAGAACCCGAGGAGGTCGCCGAGCGCCGACGGATCGTGACGGCGCTCGGCGAGGCCGGCTTCTGTTTGCCCGGCAGCGTCACCGACGAGCGCACCCGCTGCGGCAAACAGAACTGTCGCTGCAAGGCCGACCCGCCGTTCCTCCACGGCCCCTACCACCACTGGACGCGCAAGATCGACGGCCGGACCGTCGGCCGTTACCTCACCGACGAGCAGTTGGAGCGCTACGCCGGCTGGTTCGAGAACGCCCGGCGGACCCGCCAGCTCCTGACCGAGCTCGAGACGCTGTCACTGCGCATCGCCGAGCGCACCGAGGGCTGGGAGCCCCAGGCACCGCCCACGGGGCGCCGGTCGCAGAGGAGCGCCCCAGCGGGCGCCAGCCGCACCACGAACGATCAGGCACGACGGTGACGCCACGGTGTCGCAGAAGCGGTGGGACGACACCCTTGTAATTCGGGAGATATCCGTCATCCGACCTGCGGAAAGGGAG
>CAZAMA010000391.1:0-2371 GCA_964485645.1 uncultured Acidimicrobiaceae bacterium
GGCATCGCCATCCCGGGACCCACCCGGTGCCGATCGGTGGATCCAGGCTCAGTGCTTCGAACGCGCGGGGGTCTCCCGTAGGCTCACGCCAGAAGGAGCTTCCGTCATCGAGGAGGAGTTCAACCGCAAGATCGCGCCGACAGTGCCATCGTCATGCCGAGCGAGGCAGAGGTGGCCGTCATCGGTAGTCGACAAGCGGGTCATGAGATCCTGCCCTGTGGTCCGCAGTTTCGGCCTGTTGCGGGTTGGTGCACCTGCGCCGACCATTCACAGCGGTCGCGGCAGGAAGCTGAAATGGGTGGGGGCTGATTGGTGACGAGTCAAGAATTGACACCGACTGCGGAGAGCCGTGGCCAGGCAGGTGTCTGGGTCTTCTACGCCATGTTTGTGGTCCTGCTCGTCGGTGAAGGAGCAATCGTGGCCGCGGTCCTGGCTGGCGCTCGCTGGATCGACGAGCCGTCGATGGGACCGTGGGCGGCCTGGATCCTGTTCACTGCCGGAGGCTCCGTGCTCGGCATGTTCGAACTCCGGTCCATCAGAACTGACCAGAAGATGAGGGATCCAATCCTCCGAGCGTGCTGCTGGTTGCAGCGCCGATTCGGTCCTCTCGGGTTCGTCGTGAACGCCACCGTCATCGGTGGATCTCCCGGAGCTGCAGTTGCTCTCAAGCAGTCCGGGCACGAGAACAAGACGGAACTCACATTGCTTGCTGCGGTGTTGTTCGCGAGTGTCTGGGTCCCGTTGTTTGTGTTCCTGTGGAGGTGAGTTCCGTCCGACTCGTTTCCATTGCTCACGGCATTGGTACTGGGCCGACGACCCTCGCCGCGTTCGACGCTGCCCTTCGACACGCTGGGATCGCCAACTTCAACCTCCTCATCCTGAGTTCTGTCATTCCTGCCGGGAGCCGGGTGGTGGAGTCAGATTCCAAGCCACCGAAAGTCACCGGAAGCTGGGGGGACCGGCTGTACGTCGTGCTGGCGGAGGTGCGAGTTCAAGAGCGCAATATGGAGGCGTGGGCAGGCCTCGGTTGGACGCAATGTGCCGATGGGCGGGGGCTTTTCGTCGAACATCATGGCCACAGCGAGGCGATGGTCCGAGCAGACATCACCGCGACCCTTGACTCTATGACCGCCGGCCGCCAAGAGGAGTTCGGTCCAGTCAGAATGCGAATTGCCGGCACCACGTGTGAAGACGAACCGGTCTGTGCTCTTGTAGCTGCTGTGTACGAGTCCCAACCGTGGAGACTATTTGAGGAGTCCAATGCCTGAAGACTTGATTGCAGGACGGCCGAGGCCGCTCCAAGATGACTACGAGGTCGGCATGATATCTAGTGAACATGATCTGTACCGGTTGGCGACGCGCCTCGAATATGAAGTGTTTCTAGCGTCAGGCTATATCAAACCTAACGCTGCTGGCTGTGTCTTGGAGTACGCCGAATGGAACGCCTTGAGCAAATTCCTCGCTGTAGTGGATGTCAATCGTCAGCCGATAGGTGTGGTTCGAGTACTCCTAGGGGACTACTCAGCACTTCCTCTCGCCAAACTCGAGCGTACGGACTATTCACTTGCCGATCCGGTGTGTGAATATGCGTCGTTGGCCGTTGACCCTTCAAAGAGGTCAACTGGGGTCGCCGAAGAGCTGTATCGTGCGGTATGGCGCCATGCCGAGCATGAGGGCGCTACAGCGCTTGTCGCTCTTGTAGATCCTTGGTTGCACAGTCTTTTGCGCGACTACTACGGATTCCCATTCGAGCAACTCGGGCCACCGATGTACTACATGGGTGGAGACGTGCGCCCAATAGGCATGGCCGTCGACATACCTTATGAGGTGCTTCCCAGCACGCGGCCGGAACTCTGGGATTGGCTCTGCGAGGGGAAGCCTGCAAGAGAATTTCTGTAAGGACTGATCCGCCCTGGGATTCTTGGAAGCGAGGATGGAGAGATGCCGGGGGAACGAATCCCCGGGAGGCCGATGACCCGTCGGTCCACTCCTGACGAGCGCGACCAGGCCGTTCGCCTAGACCGCCGGTGCCGCGATGAGCTGAATACCGGCCTCGGCACCGTCAAGCGGGTCGCCGGCCGAGTCGACTTCGGCGTCGAGTCGGTGCACGACCGGGTCCATCTGGCCGACCTCGACGAGGGTCGGACCGGCGGGACGACCACGGCTGACGCCGAGGGGGCCAAGGAGCTCGAGCAGGAGAACCGGGAGCTGAATCGGTCGGATCCGCCGTTCCGGCGCCGGGTGTCGGCGGGGTTCGCCCAGGGCGGCCGGGCCGCCCGTCGGAGTGACCGTCGTCCCCGTCCGGTGCCGCCCACTCCGTCGAGCCGGCGCCCAGGCCGGTTCGGGTCGGACACCGCGGCCGGCCGCGGTG
>CAZAMA010000392.1:0-2351 GCA_964485645.1 uncultured Acidimicrobiaceae bacterium
CCCAGACCTCCGGAGTTAGGGGGTCGGTCCGAGATCAAGTCGCTCGGCTCTCGAGGACGTAGGTGACGGGTCGGCCGTCGCCAGTGAGGCGAGGTGGCTCGAGGTCGATCTCCTCGATGAGAAGCCCAAGAGCCCGTGCGAGGCGGGGCGGGTCCGGGCGGTCGAGGCGCACGGTGATCGTCTGTGGCTGGAAGTCGATCACTCCGCCGAGGTGCAAAAGGTTGCGGGTGATCGACCGGTACTCGTCGTCATCACAGAGGTAGGCGTTGAGGCGCCTTGCCAGGTCGAGCTCCGCGTTGTAGGCGAGCAGGCGACAGACCATCTGGAGTGCCCGGCGCTCTATGCGTGGCCGGGCCCGGGTGGCACCGGGGCGGGCCTCGTTGCGGGCAAGCTTGGCAGGGATCTCCTTCAGCGCTGTCGTTGCCTCCTCGAGGTGGTCCTCTGCGATCGCGACATCGTCTCGCAGTGCCCGCAGCGCTGTGAGGTGATCCTCGATCGGACGGCGAGGGTGGGCAGACTCGGCACCGAGCGCCTCTCTCGCAGCGCCAAGGGCATCCGCTGCTGTCGTGCGCCTCTTGCGAGCGGCCACCCTGTCCGGGTTGTCGATCACGGTGTCGTCTTCGATCTCGTCCATCGCGTAGCTACAGAGCCAGTGGATGCCCTGGTGCTCTTCTGCGTACTTGAAGGCGTTCTCGATGCACCACCGTGCCCTGAGAGCCCGCAGCAGCCGGGCACCGCTCGTCGTCGAGTCCGAGGTGAGGATCTGGAAGACGACCTTGTCGTGCTCGTACAAGCTGAGCTGGCGGGCCTCGCCGTAGCCGGCGAGCTCCACGATCTCATCGGCGAGGCGGTAGAAGATGCGCTTGTCGTCGACCTCTATCCAGGAGATCCGGGGAGCACAAGTTGGGGTGACGAGCGGAGCCCTTCGATAGGTCACCCATTCGACGCTCCGCTCCCGGAGAGCCGAGAACACCTTCGGGTACGCGGCACCCCGGTCGAAGCCGACCATGATCGGGCGTGCTCCGCAGATCTCTGTGAGCTGGTCGATCTCCGGGGGGAGGTTGACGGCGAGCCCCTGCGGCTCGAAGGAGGAGAAGCAGATCGCCCGCCAGGTCTCGTCGACGACGAAGGTGTCGTCTCGTCCCCGCTCTGCCATGGCCTTTCTGGTGTTCCAGCCTTTGGCGACAGCCCGGGCCCCGGTGTAGGTGACGAAGTGGTCATCGACGAAGTAGAGCCGCGGAGGATGCTCGTCCGCACCGAGCATCGCTCTCGCGAAGGCACCCTGGAGGCGAAGCGGGTCGCTCTGCTCTGCGATGGCCGCGAGGCGGGGTCGCAGCGTGCGCGGCTCGGGGAAGCTCGCCAATCCGACAAGCGCCCCTGCGTCTGTCCGGGAAAGGTGCTTGGTCCCCTCTGTCGAGGAGGAGCCGAGCGCGAAGCCGAAGGTGGCCGAGAGCATCACCGCGGGGGCGTCGAATCGACGGGCGACTGTCCGCGGCAGGCTGGAAAGGACATCCTCTGCGCCGATGTTCGAGAGGACGTGATGCAAGAGCATCGCCCCGGCATAGCGAGAGCGAACCTCGCCTGTTTCGATACGGGCGATCCTGCTCGGATCGGCTGGTGCACTGTCCTCGGCTGGAGCGCTGTCCTCGGCTGGCTCCGCCTCTTCGCCAACAACAGGTGCTTCTTCTCCGTCAGGTACTTCCTCGTCACCGAAAGGGCTCTCTTCCACAGCGACAACGGCTTCTTCAAACGGGAGCTCCGCCGGCTCGGAGCTGGGCCTTCGCTTGAGAGCCCGGGAGACGCTGAACCTCGAGACGTTGAGCTTGGATGCGATCTCGGTGCGAGAGTCGCCCTCCTCGAAAAGCTGGTACACCGACTCGTCCCCGTCGGCCGACAAGCTCCGGGGGCGCCCGACCGTTCCCCTGATCAGGCCAGCCGATCCCTCCTCGGTCACCCGGGTCCGTAGACGAGACAGGTGCTCAGGGCTCATCGAGAACAACGCGGCGAGATCCTTGCCCGGTATGCCCGCGTCGGTGAGCGCTACGAGCGACAGGTTGCGCATCGCCTTGTCGTCGGCTTGGAACCGGGCCAGCAGCCGGGGTCCTTTTCCTACGCTCACCCATCCATCGGACTCCGAACGCCACAGCGCATAGGGATCGGGCATCGTGCAAAGCCCTGCTTGGCTGCTTTTCGCTGCCGGTCTTGCCATAACTATTGTGTCTCATAGTTGATCTAATAATGCACGTGTCTAGAGCGCATTTCTCAACTGATTATTCACTTTCTTCCGCTCAGACCAGTCCGGGGAAGACCCAGGTCAGCGGCGCTGGGGAGACCGGCTTCCGGAGGTCTGG
>CAZAMA010000393.1:0-2319 GCA_964485645.1 uncultured Acidimicrobiaceae bacterium
CGCCGATCCCGAGAACGAACCGCCCCGGGTACTTCTCCTCCAGGCGGTGGAACGACTCGGCCACCGAGGTGGCGGGTGCCGTCCAGATGTTCACGATGCTGGTGCCGATGACCAGGGTCTCGGTGGCTTTGGAGAGTTCAAGTTCCTTCCGCGCCGTAGGCACCGAAACCTCTGCAGACGCGACCGTCGCGGAAGGTCAAGACTTCTGCGACCGCCTGCTGCCGCTCGTTGCGATAGTTGATCACTATGGTGTCCACCGAGACACGAACGTCCTCAAGACTGAAGAGCAGGTTGGGGAATTGCTTGAGGCCCCTGTCCCAGTAGGCGCGAAGGGCGTCCTTACCCCGCACTTCGCCGCGTGGCTCTCCCATTAGCTGCACGATTCTCGGTGAGGCGAAGACGACGTCGTCGGTGTAGTGCTCGAGGATGCGTTCAAGGTCATGAGAGTTCCAAGCAGCCACCCACTCGTCGGCGAAACTGTGCGCGAAAGCGAGATCCATGAGTAGGACGATACATGTCGTCCCGGTGAGCGATGGATGAGCGGGAGGCCGGCCGGGTGGCACTCGTTGATGTCCGGTCGGTTCACGACGCGCTCTTGGTGGCCGGGTACGGTCATCGGCCATGAAGCTGCAACCTGGGCTCGTCGAGCTGATGACGTCGAACATGGCCGCCGCCCCGGCCTTCTACCGTCGCTTGGGTCTGGACATCCCTGCCGACGCCGACGATGCCTGTGCGTCGGCTGCTCTGTGGTGTGTAGCGGTCCACGAGCTCGAACCCGAGCAACCGGGGCTCGGCCGTGAGAGGTGGGTTCGCGGTTCTCGATGGAGCGTTCCGGCCGGCGAGCTTCTCCGATCGGGATGTCCGTCGGTGCCGTGACCCCGACGTCCCCGCGCCCGGCCTCGTGATGGTCCAGCGGTTGGGCAGCGGTGATCGAACGGGGCCTGCAGAACCGGAAGCCCGGTGCGCGACGAGAAGGGGGGATAGGGGATCTGGCCGTGTCCGATGCAGGGTCCGCTCGGATCACGGCGGCTGACCCAGCGTCGAGTGACCGTTCGATCAGGTCCATCACCTCGGCACCGACCACGTCGAAGCCTTGGTCGGCTCGGGCGAGCCGCTCGAAAGTCTCGAGGCTGCACCGAGCTGTCCCCTTTCATGCGGGTCGGCATGCTGGATCGCACACTCGGGTCGGGCTGCTCGTCCGGCCGGGTATCGGCGTCGACGTGTCGTGGCTTGGTCTACGAGAGCTGTTGGAGAAGGTTGAGCAGCGTGCGACGCTGGTCGACGCTCAAGGCGGCGAAGACCTCGGTCTGGACCTCGGCGAGGACCGCGTCGAGCCGTTCGAGCGTCGAGGTGCCGGCGGCGGTGAGCTCGACAAGGGTCTGGCGCCGGTCGCCTGGGTCGGGCCGGCGGGTGACCAGTAAGCGTGCTTGGAGGTTGCGCACGGTGTGGGTGACATCCCGGCGGTCGAGCGCGGCGGCGCGGCCGAGATCGGCCTGGCTGGCAGCGCCGAGGTCGCCGAGCACGGCGAGGATGCGGTACTCGTAGCCGTTCGCTCCCGCCCGGGCGAGGCGGGCGTGGAGCACCTTGTGCGAGCGGGCTGACGCTTGGGAGATCTGCCAGGTCCCCAGGGTTGCCAGCCGCGCCGGGATGTCAGCGTTCATTGGCCCTCGCCTGCCGTTGGTGTCACCAACGTGATCCGATATTGTTGGCGGCACCAACGCTAGCTGACAGGAGGCCTGCCATGCCCGCTCGACCCCTTCCCGCCGCGGTCGGCGCGACCGAGAACGCGCTGCGGCCGCTGCTCACCCGCCCCCTCGCCGCCAGCTTGATCCCCGGTTAGGGCCCTCCGCAAAATAACTCAGTGGTAATTACGGCTCTGTCGTTCCCCCGGGAGCGAGAGGTTCGGAGTGGACCGTGTAGTTCCAGTCCCCATGGAAGTCGTGGCGGGTGAGGGGGACTGCGGCCAGCTCGGCCTTGGTGACCTTGACGCCGATCGGGTAGTAGCCGGTGTCAAGCTGGGATCGGACCTTGAGGCCCTTCTTGTTGGTCGTGGTGCCGATGAGGTTGACGATGACCTCGTGGCTGGTAAGGGGCCGGCCTCGCCAGTTCGAGGTGACAGCGCTCCAGAGCCGGTGCCGAAGCAGCTTCCGTGCTCGATGAGCTCGATCCGTCAAGCGCCGCTAGCTAGAGCGACCGCAAGCTCCAGGCCTCGCCCGAACTTCGCCATCGACGTGAGTGACGAGGATCGCGAGATCAAGGTCGGAAGCCGGATGAGTTCGAGAGCAAGTAGCCACCGGCGCACCGATTGCGTAGGGGGGA
>CAZAMA010000394.1:0-2316 GCA_964485645.1 uncultured Acidimicrobiaceae bacterium
GCGGATCTCTTCGATCCGCCGGTAGGGGGCGTTCCTCCCCGGCCGCCCCGCGACTCCTGGCGGTGGCGGACCTCGGTCACCTCCTCGATCTCGTAGCTGACCCAGCGAGCCGCCCCGCACTCCTCCAGCGCCTCGTCTGCTTCCAGGCCGATCATCACGGTGGGCTTGAGACGCGTCCTCGGTGAAGAGAGACGCACGTTGATGGTGTCCAAGGCGGCGACGCCCGCGGCGATGCCCGCGGCGACGCGCGCTGGGCGTGCCTTCTCGTCGCGCTCCGCCTTCGCCGGACGAGCGCACCCCGTGACGCGGTAGCCCTCCTGAAGACGGCCAGGGTGCCTCACAGACGCTGTAGGCGTCGGGCTCGTCGTCCCCTCCGCGGCCGGGCAGGGAGAGCGCTTCTTGGGAGGCTGGTTCGTGCGCGACGAACCAGTCGCGCATGGCCTCGCCAGGTCCGGGCGATGGTCCTTCGAGAACCCGTAGGCCGCGGCGACCGTCTTCTTCCTTCTGCGCCTTTGCCCGGTGACAGACGCGTAGACGCCCGAGAGCTTGACCGACGTCGAGTCGTTGTCGTTGTGCAGCCGCGAGCAGTCGACGTCGAACGCCTCGACGGCACGGAGGACGTGCTCGCCCGTAGTACCCGGCGGGTCAGCAGATGGCTGCAGATCCCGCCGGTGGTGGGGAGCCGGTGGGATCGAAGGGATCACGCCCGGAGCCACACTCAGGCAGGGATGTCGAGACGGGGGTAGTGGTCGTAGTAGTCGTCGACGGGGTGGTTGGCTTCGTGGTCTTGACCAACACCGCGTTCGGTCGCGTCGGTGCCGGCGCCCCGACGCCTGTGCCACACCCGGCGAGGATTCCAGCTGACGTCAAGAGCCCGAGAAGGCCGACTGTCAGTTGCCGCCGAGCCTGTGACGGGCGACCGACGTGTGGCGAACGGCCCTTCGGCCCTCGCACTTGCGATGCTCCGCTCATGCTCATGATGCCGGCCTCGCCATCGTATAGACCTCGAGCGACATCGAGGCGGTGAGCGTCGACCCGCGGTTGGTGGTCGGACCGCCTCCGGAGATTGACACGGATTGGATGCTCGTAAGCCTTGGCAATTGGTAGACCGCCTTGATGAAGGACAGAAGCGCGTCGTATGTTCCCGTAGCTGCGATCGAGACGGGGATGCCGGAGAAGGCGAGGCCAGGCACCGCAGTGACTGAACCGGGGGTGATGGAGGTGAGCTTGATGCCGGTCCGGGTCGCCGTCGAATCAATCATGTCGACGTATGGACTCGGACCGTTGAGCACATCTGGCTGCGCCGGTACGTACGATGCGTACTGGGCCTCGAGTGTACGCAACTGCGGAGTGGCTTTCGAAGTGGCCCGGAGTGCAACGAGCTTGGCGTTGTCCCGCGCTACCTGGCTCTGCAGTGAGTGGTCCTGGGCCTGAAGCTTCGAGGCCTTGGAGTTCTCAGGAAAGAAGAAGGCAACGAGCCAGATCAGGATCACCACGATCGCCACGACGATCGCGATCAGGACAGGCTTGCTTCGAAGGTAGGTGAGCTGCGGGGTGCGATTCATGGGATCCTCTGACTGAAGAGGTTCAAACGGGGGCTGCGGGCCCGACCGTCGACCAAGAAGGTGACCCCGAAGGTCAGGCTGTTGGAGCTGGGTGTGAGCCCGCCCGACAGGTCCACTTGAGAGAGCCCCGGTGACTGGTTCATCGACTGCCCAAAGGCCACCGCCCCGGCGTAGTTCGGCACGGTCACGCTCATCGAGCCAGTCGCGATCACTGTGGTCGGGGAAGGTGGAGTTGCAGAGAGAGGCGGCGCCGTTGCACCGGGTGCGGCGCCCTCCTGCGCTTGCACCGAGGACACAACGGCGCTCGGGGGTATGTACTGACCGACCTGGTTGAAGAGGACCAGCCAGTCGGACTCACCCGCCACGACCGGCCGGAGTTGGGACTGTTGCTTCGTCACGTTGGCCTTCAACGCCACCGCCTTGTCGTATCTCGGGATCTCCACCGTGTTGATGTAGTGCACCTGCGACGTGAGGCTGGCGATCTGTTGCTGCTCGTGGCGCACCGCGAGGACTCGCCACAGGCTGGCCGCCACCAGGATCAGGAGGACGACCCCGGCGACCATCATGAGCGTCCGGCGGAGCCGCCGTTCGGCGTACCTGGCGGTGACCTCGCTCGGGAGCAGGTTGAAGGCCTTGCCGGTCGGCTCGGGCATCGCCAGTCCCACCGGCACCGCCAGGGTGGGATCGATGGTCGCCGCCTGCTCCGGCGTGATGGGGAGACGGTGGGTGTCCACCCGGGCCAGGGGGGACG
>CAZAMA010000395.1:0-2314 GCA_964485645.1 uncultured Acidimicrobiaceae bacterium
GTGGGGGGGAAGTCACTTGAGCCCGGTATTCGGGATTGACCTTGGCACGACCTATTCGGCTGTCGCCGTTGTCGGAGCCAGCGCCAAACCGGAAATACTCATCAACCGTGACGGGGAGCGGATCACCCCGTCGGTAGTCTTCTTCGACGCCGACACCACGCTCGTCGGCTCGATGGCCAAGCGATCGGCAGCAACATCACCGCTTGATGTCGTCCAGTTCGTGAAGCGACAGATGGGCGAGAAGGACTGGCGATTCGAGCCCTCCGGCGGAGGCTCGTACAGCCCAGAAGAAATCTCAGCAATCATCCTCAGGCGGCTGAAGGAAGACGCCGAACTGTTCCTGGGCGAAGGCCAGGTCACCGACGCAGTCATCACGGTTCCAGCATTCTTCGATGATGCCCGGCGCCGCGCGACGAAGGATGCCGGCAAGATCGCTGGCCTCAACGTGCTGCGTGTGCTCAACGAGCCGACTGCGGCGGCGCTCGCATTCGGCCTCGACCTCGGCGGCTCCGGCACCGTCATGGTCTATGACCTAGGCGGCGGCACCTTCGACGTCACCGTAATGAAGATCGGCGACGGCGTCTTCGATGTGATCGGTACCGACGGTCTGCACGAACTCGGTGGCTTCGAATGGGACAACCGCCTGATGCTCTGGCTGAACGAGCAGTTTCAGAGCGGAGGTGGCACCGACCTCACCGAGACCTTCGAGGCTGAAGCGGAACTGCGAGAAAAGGCGGAACTCGCTAAGCGCACCCTCAGCTCAGCTCCCCAGGCACGCGTGATCCTTAGCCACGGCGGGGTCACCAACACGATCACGGTCACCCGTGAGACATTCGATGGCCTCACGAGTGACCTGCTCAATCAGTCGCGTGACCTGACTATCTCGCTCGTTCTGGAACTGGGGTTGAGCTTCGACCGCATCGACAGCGTGCTGCTCGTCGGCGGCTCCACTCGGATGCCGCAGGTTCCACGGATGCTGGAGCAGATCACTGGCAAGCCACCGCTCCGCGTCGGCAACCCGGATGAACTGGTGGCGCTGGGTGCCGCCATTCAGGCAAGCCTCGAATCTGGCACCTCCGGGTCACCCGGAGGAGGACCCCCGCCGGTCATTCTGGACGTGACGTCGCAGTCGCTCGGGACCATCGTGCTTGACGAGGAGGAGCAGCGGCTCCGCAACTCGATCATCATCCCGCGCAACCAGAAGATTCCCGTCACTCGCAGCAAGATCTTCAGTACGGTCCAGGACGGCCAGACCGGGATCCGGGTTCAGGTGACTCAGGGAGATGACGAGGATCCGGAGTACGTCCGCCTCGTAACCAAAGAGGGCGGGCAGCTGTTCTCGATTCCCCCGTATCCAGCGGATGCTCCCATCGAAATTACATTTCACTATGACATCGACCAGACCATCCAGGTCGAGGTTACGGATCTGAGTGCCGGCAAATCGCTCGGCACGTTCGAACTCGACAACGTGGCCAACCTCAGCGAGGAAGAAGTGGCTGCGGCCCGTCAGAAGAACAAGAGCCTTGAGGTGAACTAACCCATGACCATGACACAGGAGTTCGTCAACTTCTACGGGATCCTTCCTGGCATCGTCGAGACCTCGGACGAGGCGACCATCCGCGATGCCATCCGGGAACAGCGGCAGATCTGGAACAAGCGGGCAGCCCAGGCTGACCCGGTCAAGCGCGAGCAGGCGCAAAAGCGCATCCGTGAACTTGCCGGTGCCGAACGTGTCCTGCTCGACCCAGCGAAGAGGCGCGACTTCGACCAGCAGGCTCGACAGTACCGGCCTCAGGAAAACACTGTCCCTCCGGCTGGCATTGGAGAACGAGACTGGCTCGCCACAGCCCAGGAGTACTTCGACCGCGGGAATTTCGCCTCGGCAAACTATGCTGCCCGCGAAGCGATCACCCATGACAGCGGCAATCACAGCGCTTGGTCCATCCGCGCGAACTCGTCGTTCAACATGGGCAAATTCGATGACGCGGGATACGAATTCCGCGAGGCCATCAGGCTCAAGCCTGACAGCGCGGAGTACCACTTCGACTATGGCGACGCGTTTGCCCAGCTGGGAACTCCGGAGTCGCTGAGAAACGCCAGGGGCGAGTATGAGGCCGCGCTTCGCATCGAGCCTGGCAATCCGGTCTACCGAACGGCTGTCGCCAGCATCCATCTGAGGCTAGCCGAACCGGACAAGGCGCTGGCGATCATGGAGGAAGTCGTCAAGGAGTACCCAGACCAGAAGTTCTTCCAGTACTACCTGGCTCTGGCGATCGAGGCGGTGCAGGACAGCAAGTGGTCACAGACACGGGAC
>CAZAMA010000396.1:0-2271 GCA_964485645.1 uncultured Acidimicrobiaceae bacterium
TGAATCGGCCCGGGAATCCTGGAGGCTCCTTCCCTTGAGAGGATGGAGCAATGCCAAGAAAGTCCCCCTACTCGCCAGAGGTGCGTGAGCGGGCCATCAAGATGTTCGTCGAGCATCGTGACGAGTACCCCTCCGAATGGGCCGCCATGACGGGGATCTCGTCCAAGCTCGGGATGACCGCCGAGACCCTGCGGGCCTGGGTTCGCCGGGCCGAAGTTGACCAGGGCCGGCGCCCCGGGCTGACCACCGACGAGCGGGAACGCCTCAAGACGCTCGAGAAGGAGAACCGCGAGCTCCGACGGGCCAATGAGATCTTGAAGGATGCCTCGATTTTCTTCGCGACCGAGCTCGACGGTCGACCGAAGAAGTAGTTCGTTACATCGATTCTCGAAGGGATCGCTGGGGAGTCGAGCCGATCTGCAGGGTTCTGCAGTTCGCTCCCGCCACCTACTACGCGGCCCGCTGCCGGCCACCGAGTCCGCGGCGCATCCGTGACGAGGAACTGAAGCCCAAGATCGCCAAGGTCCACGCCGACAACCTCGACGTCTATGGGGCGGACAAGGTTTGGACCCAGCTCAATCGAGAAGGCACGCGGGTCGCCCGCTGCACCGTCGAGCGCCTGATGCGCGACCTGGGGCTCTGTGGTGCCCGGCGCGGCCGGTCGTTCAAGCGCACGACGCTCAGCGACGAGCGGGCGCAGCGTCCGGGCGACCTCGTCGAGCGCCAGTTCCGAGCCAGTGCCCCAAACCAGCTCTGGGTGGCCGACCTCACCTACGTCAAGACGCATGCCGGCTGGGTCTACGTCGCCTTCATCATCGACGTCTTCAGTCGCTGTGTCGTCGGCTGGCAGACCTCAACGTCGCTGCGTTCGGACCTCGCCCTCGATGCACTCGAGATGGCGATCTATCGCCGCAAGGAAGCCGGTTTGGCCGGGCTCGTGCATCACAGCGACCGCGGCGTGCAATATCTCGCGATTCGCTACAGCGAGCGCCTGGCCGAGGCCGGAGCCGTCGCCTCGGTCGGATCGCGTGGCGATTCCTACGACAACGCCCTCGCCGAGTCCTTCAACGGCCTCTACAAGACCGAGCTGATCCACCGCCGCGGTCCCTGGCGCAACGTCGAGCACGTCGAGTGGGCAACCCTCAACTACATCGACTGGTTCAACAACCGCCGCATCCACAACGAAATCGGCAAGATCCCGCCTGCAGAGTTCGAACAGTCCTACTACCGTCAGAGAGCAGCATGAGAAGCGGCACCGTCACAGACAGCTGAGTCTCTAGGAAACCCGGGCCGATTCACATCATCGAAGACCACCTCCTTGGGCCGGGCGGAACTGCCAGCCGGAGTCACCCGCGCCCTGAGGCCAGCGTTTGCCGGCGGCAGCCCGCCGGGGTAGGGAAGTTGGTCCCGTGTTCTACGGACCCAGGTCCCGTACCCACCGGCTCTCGGCGGTCGCACGATGGACGCGATGCCTTCTGGCCGGTCCAAATCCGATACTTCCAATACCCGAGAACGCTCGCCGCGTCGGAGCCGACTGCTCGCCGCTGCCGTCGTCGTGGCCGTCCTCGCGGGCGCCCTGGGCACCACGCTGGTGCTCGCGCTCGGCCGACCGATGCCGAGCCTTTCCTCGACCTCGCAATCCGACTACACCTACTACCGGTCCATGATGGGGCGTCTCGACGCCGGCGGCAGCCCGATGATGGGGGGTGGCTCCGCATGGCTGACGGGCCAGGGCGGCTACATCTGGATGATGGGCAGTGCCTCGCTCGCGCCCGAATGGCAGATGGGTCAACCCCTGCCCGGGTTCATGATGGGATCGGGCAGCGACATGGGCCAGGTGATGGGGCGGCTCTTCGCCGATGCACCCGGCCCGAGAGTGAGCCCTGCCGCGGCTGCGGCACTCGGTGCCCGGGTCCCGGCCGGCGCCACCGTCCACCGGAGCGACAATCAGCTCACCTTCAGCGGACGGCGGGTCGCCTTCGCCGTGCTCGCCAGTCCCTCCATGCCCGCTGAGAATTTCCGCGTCGCCGGGCTCACCGATCCGACGATCGTGGTCCCTCGGGATGCACGAGTGACCATCGACGTCGTGAATGCCGACGAGGACATGGCGCACGGGCTCGTGATCACCTCGAAAGGCACCTCGGCGGCTCCGTACCTTCCCATGACGACGGCTGCCCTGGCCTTCCGGGGGGCAGCCGTCTGGTTCCTCGGTCACCCCACCTCCGCCGGCATGCACGAGGCCACGATGACGTTCACGGCCTCCACCGCCGG
>CAZAMA010000397.1:0-2266 GCA_964485645.1 uncultured Acidimicrobiaceae bacterium
CCTTCGGCCACCACGGTGAGGCCCAGGTTGTGTGCCATCTCGATGGTCGTCTTCACGATCACCCGGTTGCTGTGCTCGTTCGGGAGGTTCGAGACGAAGGATCGGTCGATCTTCAGCTTCTTCGCGGGCAGGGAGTGGATGTACGTCAGGGACGAGTGCCCGGTTCCGTAGTCGTCGATGGCGATGGAGACTCCCAGTGATGCGAGCTCGTTGAGGATGCGTGTCGCCTGGATCGGGTCTGCCATCGCCTCGGTCTCGGTCACCTCGAGCGTGAGGGCACTCGCCGGGAGGGCGTTGGCCTGAAGCTGTGCCATGACCCGCTCGACGAGCTTGCCGTCGAGCAAGTCACGGCCGGAGACGTTAATGGCGACCCCGAGTTCCAGGCCCGCATGGCGCCAGTTGGCGGCCGCGGCACAGGCCTCGGAGAGCACGAAGTCGCTGATCTGGTTGATCATGCCCATCTGCTCGGCGATGGCGATGAACTCGTCGGGCGGTATCGGGCCCAGTTCGGGCTGGTGCCAGCGCGAGAGCGCTTCGACCTGGACGATCTGTCCGGTCCGCACGTCGGCCACCGGCTGGTAGACGACGCTGAGCTCCGTCTTGGTCTCGAGTGCCTGCGTCAGGAGCCCGCTCAGCATGAGAAAGCGCCGCATGCTCGTGTCGTGCTCCACCGAGTAGAGCTCGGCCACACTCCGCCGTTCCTTGGCGAGGTACATGGCAATGTCGGCTCGTTGGAGCAACAGAGCCACATCCTCACCATGAGTGGGTGACAGAGCGACACCGGCGCTGGCGGTGACAGCCAAGGTGAGGCCGTCGATCTCGATCGGCAGGGTGAGCAGTTCGTGCAACTCCTTGACCCGGTCGATTGCAGAGCGGCTGTCGAAGATGTCCGGGATGACGAAGGCGAATTCGTCGCCCCCGAGCCGTGCCACGGTGGCGTCGCTCGGCAGGCCCCGCAGTAAGCGATCTGCTACTTCACACAAGAGGCGGTCTCCGATGGCGTGGCCGAGCGTGTCATTGACGTCCTTGAAGCGGTCGAGATCGATCAGCACGATTGCGACACCCGCCTTGCGAACCATCGCCTCCGCGGCCAGCGTCAGGAAGAGGTTCCGGTTCGGGAGCCCGGTCAGCATGTCATGCGTGGCCTGGTGCGATTTGCTTTCGACCTCATAGCGCAGCTCCTCGACGAGACGTGCGCGCTCGAGGTTCGAGCTGGCATGGACGACGAGCGCCTCGAACAGGTGGAGGTCGTCCTGGTCGAAGGCGTCGAATTCCTCGTCCCGGTCAATAGCGACGATGACGCCGATGGTGAGGTTCTGGCTCATGATCGGCGCCACGATCGCCGCCGTGTACTCCCCGACGACGGAGTCGTAGCTGGTGTTGAGCTGTCGCGTGTTCGTGTTTGTTGTGTGCAGGGATGCTGTACCGGAACGGATGGCGACCGTCACGAACGACGACTCGTCGAGCTCGATCAGCTCAACCTCGGAGGCACCATTCTCGTCGAGGCAGATGCGACGCGGGACGCCAGAGGGTTCCGAGAGGATCAACTGGGCACGGCGGGAACGCATGACCGTGCACACCTGGCCAAGGATCTCCACGCTCATTGAGGAGGGCTCGAGATTCGTGGTGCCGAGTGCCTTACTGGAGTCGTACAGTCGCTGGAGCGAGGCGAATCGGAGCGTCAAGCGGGTGTAGCCCCGGTAGGCCACAATGATCAGCACCGCGACGAGAATGACCGGCACCGTCGCACGGAGGCTGAACCAGAGGGCATCGAGGACCACGAGTGCCAGGCACACCGTGGCGGCGAGGAACATCACGTGTGTCGTGATCTGGGATCCTGTGCGTTCCTCGGCGGTCTGGCCGTTCAACTTGGTGACAATTCGAAAGTTGATGGTGGAAAGCAACTCCTTTGTGCACACCGCGGCTACGACGGCTGCCCATCCCAGCCAATTCACGGGGCTGTGTCTTCCGACGAGCTCCCTAAACACCACGGTCGCCAGCGCCGCGGAGAACGCCGTCGAAGAGACGTTGAAGAAGACCTTTATCAGGGGCTGCCGGTGGATGACCGCGAAGACCAGTGTCTCGCTGACGATGCATCCCACCACGAGGAGGGATGGCCGCAGGAAGACCAAGCCGATGACCAATGGCACGGCATCCAGGACGATGATCCCGGTGTTGCCGCGATGGTGGACCGATACCGGCGCCCAGTTCGCTGCCGCCCAGAGCACGCAGAAGGCGATGAACATCTGCCATTGCGGAATGAGCG
>CAZAMA010000398.1:0-2250 GCA_964485645.1 uncultured Acidimicrobiaceae bacterium
TCGTCCGTGCTCAGCCTGCCGGACCTGGTCAGCTACCTCGTCCCGCTCAAGCAAGCATTCATCACTGCTGTCGCCGTGAAACTGGTCATCGCGGGCACCGGCGCATACGTCTTCACACGCGTGCTCGGTGCGGGAGCTGCAGGGGCGACCTTCTCCGGTCTCGTTTTCGAGCTCTCGGGACCGTTCTCCGCCGAACTCGGATGGCCCATTTCCGACGTCCTCGCGTGGACTGGCTGGATCTTGGCCTTCGCCTGGCTCATCTACCGCAGACCGAGGACCAGCTGGCACGTCCTCGGACTCGGCGTCAGCATCGCGTTCATGATCTACGGGGGGTTCCCTGAGGGCATCGCTCTCGTGGCGATCCCGGTCGCACTCGTGCTCCTCGGAGCGCTGGCTATAGACCTCCTCCATCATCGACGCCCCCGCTGGCGGTCGATCGCCGGGCTCGGCGGAGGGTTAATCGTCGGTGTGGGCCTCGCTGCTCCGCTACTCCTGCCGGGCCTCCAGCTCGTTTCCGAGAGCAGCCGCTCTCAACAGGCCTTCACCCTCGGCCTTCCCCTTCATACGCTCGCGAGCCTGATCGACCCCGGCTACTTTGGCTATCCACTCGACGGCAGTCTCTGGTTCGGTCCTGGCTCCACGAACTTCTACGAGTCAGCCGCGTACGTCGGCATCTTCACGCTCGCGCTCGCCACCGCGGGGTTCCTCGGCGCCTTCCGCACCAAACGCGCTCCTGGCGCCGCCGGCCTCGCACTCGCCGGAGTTGTCCTCGCCGGGCTCAGCTGGCAGTTCGGTCTCTTCCAGTCGATCGTCAACGCCATCCCCCACCTGAACACCATCGACTTCACCCGGTCCCGTCTTCCGTTGGCGTTCGTCATCGCGATTCTGGCCGGCCTGGGACTCGATCACCTCCTCAAGAGACCCTCCGGCCGCCAGCTCTTGGGCTTGGCAGCGGGGGCCATCTTCTTCATAGCCGCGTTGGCCATCTTGGGTATCAGGTTCGCAGTGTCTAGCGGATCCCTCGATGCCTTCGACGTCGCGCTTCGAGCACGAAGCTTCTTGTGGCCGAGCATCATCGCGATTGGCACAGCTGCAGTGCTCGCTCTTCTGGTCTGGCAACTACGACGACCGCGCAAGCGAGTCGCGTCCACCGCCCTCGGCGCCATGGTGGCACTCCAAGTCGTTGTCCTCGTGGTCACTGGAGGAAAGATCCAGTCGTACGGGCACCAGATGTTCCCAGAGACCCGAGCCGAACACCAGCTCATCTCGATCGTCGGGCACAAATCCGTCGGATTGTGGACTGAACGACCCCTTGAGCAGATTCCGTCGGTGGGCATCGTGCCCGAGATGAATATCGGATATCGCTTGAATGAGTTCGCCATCTATGACCCAATGATTCCTCGGAGCTACTTTTCCTCGTGGGCATCTCAGGTCAAACAACCGGTCGGCTCAGGACCCTTCTTCGATCCATCCATCACCACGGCACACGTTGCTCAGCTGTACGGCACGGCGTTCATCCTCGTCCAGCCCAGCCTCGTCCCCGCAACGCCCCCACCAGGCATGAACGTCGCGGCCGTCGTGGGAGGAGAGACTCTCTACAAGGTACGAGGCGTCCACCTAGCCGCCCTTGCCGGAGCCGGAACCGTCACCAGACGAACCAGCCCGGCGAACGGCACCTACCGCTTCAGGGTCCGATCAGCCAGTGCGACGAAGATGGACGTGCGCCTCACCGACGTCCCCGGCTGGCACGCCACCGTCGACGGTCACCCCATCCCCGTCCGCCCGTGGCGCGACGTCATGCTCCAGCTCGCCGTGCCCGCCGGATCCCATGCCGTGGTCCTCACCTACTGGCCGCGCACGTTCTCCGACGGACTTGCAGTAGCCGGACTGACCGTTCTCTGCATCCTTGCCTTTGGTTCCTATGCATTCCTGCGGAAACGACATGATCACCGGGCTCACGAAACAGTCGGAACTTCTCGGTGACGACATTCGTGCGTTCCGCCAGTTTCGTACGTCACGGCGCACACTCTGCTCATCGCACCGCCCGCGCCCGTCTGCGAACGCAACACCTTCTCGCGCTGGCGTTCCTCGCCGCCCTCATCTGCGGCACGTACTATCCCGTTCTGATCGGCCATGCAGCGCTCAAGACGAACCTCCCGTGGCCATCTGGCCCCCTCTTCGCGAGCGATCCGATGGCCGGGGGCCCCATCACCGTCCCCCTCGAGCAGATCGCCACCATTGCCTGGAGCC
>CAZAMA010000399.1:0-2248 GCA_964485645.1 uncultured Acidimicrobiaceae bacterium
CACCGCGGTGCCGCAGCGCCGTGCCGTCCTCGCGGCCAAAGCCACCACCGTGGGGCCCCTGATGACCCTCCGCGATCGAAGTTCCCCGACGTCTCCGCGCTCAGGATCTGTCTGGGTCGCCACGAGAAGGGTCGTCCTCTCTCCTCGTCGAGGAGAGCGGACGCCGACGACGTCGCGACGATCGAGCTGCGGCCGATCGCACGGACTGCCCTTCCCTGGTCGACGAGCACTCCACCGCGGACGAAGCGATCGCGGACGTGAGCGACGGGCTCACCGCTGCAGGCGCCCCTCGGCTCGACGCCTTCTCCTGCCTCGGCACGCCCTACAGCGGCTACGCCGTGCCGGCGTGGGATGAAGGGAGCTCGGACATGGACGACCCGTCCCGTCCGAGTCGCAGGGCCTCGCCGTCGTCGAGACCGGAGTCCGGGTCGGAGCACTCGTCGTGCACACCCCGTCGGAGATGCTCGGAGCCGGGCCGGAGCTCGCTGCTCGCGAGAGCGGAGCACGGGCCCACAGCCCTGTCCGAGAGCGCGTGGTAGAGGGCGAGGTCGCTTACGACGTCTTCTGCTTCTTGTGATCGGAGCGATCAGCTGGCGGAGCCGTAGAGCGACCGGAGCTCGGCGAGGCTCCTCGCGAGGAGCCGGGAGACGTGCATCTGGCTGAGCCCGACGCGCGTCGCGATCTCGGACTGCGTGAGGTCCTCCATGAAGCGGAGCCGCACGATGAGGCGATCGCGCTCAGGGAGAAGCTCGAGGACCGCGGCAAGCCCGATGCGGTCGTCCGACCGTTCGAGCTCTCCGTCGAGATCACCGAGGCCCTGCGCGAGCGTCGCGCCGTAGGCGTTCGGCGCGTCGATGGAGACAAAGCGGTAGGCGTGCCCGGCCTCGAGCGCCTCCGCGAGGTCGTCCTCGGTCGCACCAGTCTCGAGGGCCATCTCGCCGACGGTCGGCAGGCGACCGAGCCGCTGGCACATCTCGTCGACCACCGGCCCGAGACCGAGATAGAGCTCCTGGACGGGTCGGGGAGCGCGAACCGACCATGCCCTGTCCCGGAAGTGGCGCTTGATCTCACCGACGATCGTCGACGTCGCGTACG
Organism: uncultured Acidimicrobiaceae bacterium; assembly: GCA_964485645.1. GTDB lineage: Bacteria > Actinomycetota > Acidimicrobiia > Acidimicrobiales > Bog-793 > JAKACA01. Next base: position 1,096 of record CAZAMA010000399.1, read on the forward strand.
CACCGAACGCGAAGCCAAGACCGGGGTCGAACCGCTCTACCGCGTTCACGAGACCGATCGAGCCCGTCTGGACGAGATCCTCGAGCGCCTCGCCCCGGTTCGCAAAGCGCCGTGCCAGCTGGAGGACGAGGGGCATCTGGCTGACGACGATCTCGTCACGCAGATCCTGTGCGCGCGTGCAGGCGTACTCGCAAAGCGCTTCTCCTAGATCCTGAGATCTGCCGGGAGGGGGACGCACGAGCTCGGCGCGCAGCGCCGACGCAATCCGTGCACGGCCGGCCGGAAGCATCCGTCGCTGCGCGAACCGAGAAGACCTCGGGCTCCACGACGGACCGGACGGGGCCGTCGAGTCCGCGTGGCCATCGTCGTACACAGCTTCGCTCGTCACGCGCACGCCATCATTCCCACGAGCCGACGGCAGCCACGAGGTAAGGCGCTTCGCGAGATGGGCGCAGACCGAGACCCGCCGGGGCAGCAGGGCGAACGTCGGTGATCCGGACGACGAGCCTTTCGAAGGCCGCCAGGACGGAGGACATCATGCACGAGAAATGGCGATACACGTGGAAAAGATGCTGCTCGTCGCCCACAGGCTTTCCTTGCTTGGCAGCAGGAGCGAACCGCGTGGTCCGGGCGGGAGCTCAACGGAGAATGCACCGTAATGCTATCGCAGCAACCCCACAGAGGCAAACCTGTCGCGACCCGGTCCGACCCCGAGGGCGGCCGTCCGGTGCGTCTCAGCCAGCGATTTGGCGGCATCGGATCCTCGGTGCCGAGCTCCGGAGCATCGAGAGGCGGCCGACGCCCACGCGCGCTGCATCCGCAGCGCGGTGCGCAATTGACCATCAGTGCCTGTAGGTCTACAATACAAACGGCCCACGTGGTCCGACAGTCAGACAACGGCTGCAGGACTACCACAAGGAGTACGCCTAGATCGTCGTCTCGGGCTCTGCTTTCTTCCTCGCGGCCCTCCTGGCTTGCACTGCTGGCATCGTCGGGGACTGGGGTCACGCTCGACCGCAGACACGCGGTTTCATCGCGTCACCGTCCCGTGACGGTGACGACTGTGCCGCCGTCGTCGAGCAGCATTTGGCCGCACGTAGCGGGGCAGCTCGAACGAGCGATACTTGCCTAGACATAGTTACGTGTTACGTGT
>CAZAMA010000400.1:0-2230 GCA_964485645.1 uncultured Acidimicrobiaceae bacterium
AGCCACTGGTTCCGAGCGACTCAGCTCCTCATGTGACCAGACCCTGCTCTCGCCGATGCTCGACGCCGCTGGCGAGGGAGAGACGGCTGCCGGCTGCCGGAACTATGTGGCTGTTGGTCGGCCTCCTGTGCATCAGGTACCGCGAAACTACGATATCGGCGCTAACGTCAACCCGGAGTGTTCCCTCGTCGACTTCCATCGAAGGCCATGTGAAATGACGTCCGCGACCTCCACAGGCGCACGCCTTTCGAAAGACAAGCACATTCGGTGCGTGTTGGCTATACCTGCCCACAACGAGCAACAGGCGTTGGCAAACTGCCTCGATGCCATCGCGGCTGCGCCGCTTCCACCCGGTGCGATCTGGGAGGAATGGGCTCTCTTGGATGGTGGCTCTACCGACGACACGGTGGCTCGCTGGCGAGCATGGGAAGTTCTTCACCCGGAGCTATCCTTGCGTGTCCAGCACAGCGCCGAGCGCCTCGGCAAGGCGGTTGAGTTGGAGCAGCTCCACCGGCTCCTAGCGGCGCGCCGAGACCCTGAGCTGTTGATGGTGGTCTGCGATGCCGACACGACGGTCGATCCCGCGGCGTTTCGCCGCCTTCTGGAGCCGTTCTTCGCGGACCCGCAGATCGCTGTGGCATGGGGGGTTGCCGTCCCGCACGGGCCGACAAAACAGCGGCGGGCTTCGCGGTTCCAAGCCCGTCTAGCGGCAGCGGTAGCCCAGGGTCTCGGGCCCGATGCCATCCGGGCCGACGGGCGGCTGTTCGCCATTCGGCCAAGCACGCTCGACGGCTTCTCGTGGCGAGCCGAGCTCATCGCTGATGACACCCAGCTTGCTGGCTACATTCGGGCCGCCGGGCTTCCGCACAGATCCGTATGTACGGCGGTCACGTACATCATTCCGGCTCGGGGCTGGCGTGACTTCTACCTCCAGACGTATCGGTCTTGCGCTGCTGAGTCACGGCTTTCGACCTCTGGCATCTATGAGCGCGCAGATACCGCGCAGAACGGCGTAATGGCTCGCCTGCATGACCGCAGCTTTCGGGTAAAGTTCGGCGCGCTTGTCCGAAGGGCAATAGCAGATCCTGTGGGTGCCGTGGCTTACTGTGTGGCCCGCTGCGCATCGGTGGCGCTCCACCGGTTCTCGCCTGCCGAGTTCGCCGACGCATGGCCCACATCGAAGACCACCAAATCGCATCCACAGGGAGGGCCGCCACCACTGTCGGCTGTCGCGCAGGACGGCCCGGTGCCTTCCACCCTGCGGATCGCCGGTGAAAAGATGGCACTGGGTATGAAGGTGGTCCGTGCCTGCCGCAACTGGCCGAGCGTCCTCAGCGCTTGGCTGGCCAACCGGATGCCGGCGCTGAGATCGGTCGCGCCGAGGGACCTGGAGCTGCGTCTGCGGACTGGCGGACTCCTTCGTGCTCCGAACAACCAGTTAGCTGCGTGGCCGATGCTCGAAGTGCTGGTGGGCGATTCCTACCACCTCGATCGCCTGCCTTGGAGCGGGTCGACGGAGTCGCCGCTCGCCGTGGTGGACATCGGAGCCCACGTCGGCGCCTTCACCATCGCTCTAGCCCAGCGGTACCCTGCGGCGAAGATAACCTGCTACGAGCCGTGTTCTACCAGCGCAGCCTATCTTCGAGCGAATATCACCGCGAACCACCTCGATGAGCGGGTACAGATCCATACAGCCGCCATCGCCTCCGAGTCCGGTTCTACGCACCTTTACAGCGACGGAGATGCCTCCTGTGAGGCGACCACCATCAGCCCGGCGGTCGGTTCGGATACGACCACGCTGACTGTCACCGTGTGCTCAGCCGTGGCATTCGAGACCGCTGTGCGGATCGCAGGCGCAGTCGAGCTCGTCAAGCTCGACTGCGAAGGAGCCGAGTACGACATCGTCTTGAACAGCGACGCGTCGTGCTGGGATGAGGTTACCTGCGTGATCCTGGAGTCCCACCCTGTCTCGGGTCACTCCTTTAAGGAGCTGGCCCGCCACTTCGGCGAGCTTGGCTTTGCTGTCTCCTGGTTGGAGGCGGATCAGCGACGGCCCGGCCTCGGCACCGCCATGCTCGTGCGCGGCGAGAACAAGGTTCCCGGATGAACCCCCGTGGACGACCCGCTCGGGCTGTGATCGTGACCTTCGGCCCGATCGTCCCCCCGACCGGAGGCCTTGCCGTGCGTAGCGTCATGGCGGCCCGCTGTCTTGCTGCAATGGGCCTCGCCG
>CAZAMA010000401.1:0-2219 GCA_964485645.1 uncultured Acidimicrobiaceae bacterium
GGGTGACACCTCGACCGTTCCTGCCGCACCGGCGACGAACGGTCCGACCGAGACGGGCGCCAAAGTGATCGATGCCGCCTGACCACTGGTCAGACCCACCGAGAATGCCTGGGGCGAACTTTCCCCGTTCAACATCGGTGGTGAGGCATCGGTGGCGGTGGCGTCCTCCACGACGACCGACCCCGACAAGCGCGTCGAGCCCAAGGAGACGATCGTAGCGACGACTGATGAAGGCACGACAAGTGTCGTCTGGTAGTCACTGACCGTCATCGTGGATCCTGCATCGACGCTCGCCGGGGCCGAACCGGCCACGGTCGCCGCGAACGCTTCGGTCCCGAGCACCGGCAATGTGCAATTGAAGGTCGTCGCGATCGGAGGGCTGGAGATCAGGGTTGCCCGGGATGGCGCCGCTGAGCGATGAGCGGCGTGTGGCGTCACCGCCGCGGCCGGCCCTCCCGCACCGGTCGCCGATGCAATCACCAAAACGACGGCGAGCATTCCGACCGATCGTCGGCTCGCTGTGCGTTCCAACAGACGCCCCGCCTCACTTCCGCGTCGAGCCGGAGGAGCGACGATTCTCTGCCTGAGATCTCGCAGCCTTCGGATCACCGCCTGTCCCCCTCGCTCTTCACGTACAACGGGCTGGAGGTACCTCCTCTCCACGGCCGGGTGTCCGTGGATCGGACCATACCAACGATGCGCGGCTGGGCTGCGCGCCAAGCCAACGATGCGCGGCTGGGCTGCCCGCCATGGCACCTTTGCACGAGTGAACACCTGGTCAACGATGTGGTGTTCTCGGGTGCCATGATGCGAAGCCGCTTGTCCAGGTCACCGACTGCCAGCCCTTCTCCCACCGCCGAGCACGGTGCTTCGCCGAGGCGCAGGTGGCCGGCAGGCGCGCGCGGGAGCACTTGGCGCATACCATTCTCCATCCCATACTGGTATGCTCGACAAGTGGCCACCCAACAGATCGCCGTCCGGCTCCCCGAGGAGCTACTGGACGAGCTCGACGCGCTCGTTGCAAGTGGGGTCTACGAGAGTCGGGCAGCGGCAGTACGCGCCGGCGTCGAGGCCATTACCGCGCTCGAACGCCGCTTGCAGACAGACCGAGCCATCGTCGCGGGCTACCGCCGCACTCCACCCACGGCAGCCGAGCATGACGCCTCCGTCGCTTCGCTTCGAGACGCCATCGCCGAGGAACCCTGGTGAGCGAGCCTCGTCGCGGGGAAGTCTGGTGGGGCGAGATCGAGGACCTGGGGCGGCGCCCCTTCCTGGTCATGACCAGGTCAGCCACGATTCCAGTCCTGGGCGGCGTACTTGCGGCCCCCGTGACCCGTACGGTGAGGAACATCCCGACGGAGGTCTCGCTCGGGCCCGACGACGGGATGCCCACGGAGTGCGCCGCAAGCTTCGACAACCTGCGTGTCGTGCCAAAGGGCTCTCTCGTAGACCGCATCTGCGTGGTGGCGTCCACTCGACTGGTGGAGGCTTGCAGCGCGCTTCGCTCCGCTGTCGACTGCTGAACACATCCTTCCGGCAGGGTCCGGGCGACCGGCATCAGGGGGCCGGCGCCCTGCCGACCTCTGGGTCGTCGTGAGCGAGACCGCCGCGATGCTCACCGTCCTCTGGGGGGCGTCGCGATACCCGTTGGGGTCGGTCGCGGGCGACGACGTCCAGCGCGCGATCGGAGAGCCCGTGGAGGCGGGCGGAGCGTCGCAGATGGCGGACAGTCGGCTCCGGCTCGATGTCGACGGCCGAGACCTCTTCACACCGCTGCCGCCTTGCCCGCAGCAGTCTGGCGTCACTTCTGCGGCAGGTACACGGCTGCCCGACTGCTTGCCGGTTCATGGCCGCCTGGGGCTTGACAGGTCTCTCTCGATCGGTAACTATGAGTGATAGTTTACCTATCGACGATAGTTGTGGAGCACAATTGGCGACAACCCAGACGAACCACCAGGTCGATCGACGAGGGCGCCGCCGGGAGGCGAAGCTGGCGACGATCCTGACCGAGGCGTGGACGCTGGCTCATCGTGACGGCCTCGCCGCCATCTCGCTGCGGGACCTCGGGGAGCGCGTCGACCTGCGTCAAACATCCCTTTACGCCTACTTCGACTCGAAGCTCGGCCTGTACGAATTGATGTTCGCTGACGGCAATCGGCAGCTCCTGGACCTGGTGAGGTCCCTCTCCCTGAGCGACGACCCACGCCAGGCGATCGTTG
>CAZAMA010000402.1:0-2214 GCA_964485645.1 uncultured Acidimicrobiaceae bacterium
CGATTACGAGAGCCGAGGCGTCCATCAAAGCGTCCAACGGAAGGGCGCATTATCGCGGTATGGAACTCCACAGCAGGAACCTTCGCCAGCCCATCCAGCCCGCCGAGCGCCTCGTCGTCAGTGTCGCGGAAGCGGCCGCGCTTCTCGCCATCTCCCGTGCGCTTCGCTACGAGCTCGCCGCCCGTGGAGAGCTGCCGACGCTCCGTCTGGGGCGGCGCATCGTCGTGCCAAAGCTGGCGCTCTTGGCACTTTTAGACATGGCTCCTGGCGCCGAGTGAGTCGCGGTGCTGAGCATCGGCAAGCTCGGTCCTGGCTCTGAGGACTACGACCTGCGCGAGGTGGCCGGACCTGAGGAGTACTACCTGGCGCCGGGGAGGCACCGGGGTGCTGGCTCGGCTCGGCCTTGGTCGAGCTCGGGCTCTCTGGAGAGGTCTCGGGGGGACGATCCCTCGGCGGACATTCACCCGGAGTCACCGTTGACAGCTCGCCACCGAGCGGCCATCGGTGCCTCAGCTTCGAGGCATCCTGCTCGGATCGCCGAGGCATCGTGCAACGCCTTGAGCGGCCCAGGGTGCCCGGTATACTGAGTGTGCCGCTTTGCCATTGGCCGGAACCCTCAGCCCGGCAGAGCTCACGATCAGAGTCGGCGATGTCGCGGGGCGAAAGCTACCTGGATCGGACGACCTCATACAGATCATCGTCAGACCTGTGACTGGCGCACCTCCGGAGTTCCTTCCGAAATGTGGCCAGAGGCGAAAGGAGGACGACCACCGTGAGCGCACGTGGGACCGTCATCAAGCGAGGCTCGACATATTCGGTCGTGCTCGACCTCGGCCGTGGCCCCGGCGGCAATCGCCAACGGGAGTGGCACTCAGGCTTTACGAGCTTGAAAGCAGCAGAGAGGGAACGGACGCGTCTGCTCCGGGCCCTCGACGACGGGACGCACATCGCGCCTGTCGAGACGACGGTGGCCGAGTTCGTGGGGGAGACCTGGCTGCCGGGACTGTCTGCCAGCAACCTTCGGCCCTCGACTGTCGAGATGTATATCCGATGCGTCACCCGGTACGTACTCCCCCACCTCGGCCAGCTCCGGCTTCGAGACGTGTCCCCCATCAGGCTCAAGTCCTGGCTCGACCAGCTGAAGGTAGCAGGCGTCGGCGATCGCACCGTCCAGATCGCGGCCGTGACCGCGCACAAGATGTTGAAGGCCGCCGTGGATCTCGAGCTCATCTCTCGCAACCCCGCCGACAACGCCGCGGTTCGCGAAGCTCGCCCGCACACGAGGGCCCCGGTACCGACCATCTGGACCACCGCGCAGACCCGTGCCTTCCTCTCCTCCCAGAAGGACGACCGGCTCTTTTCCCTGTGGCGACTTGCAATCATGACTGGAATGCGGCGAGGCGAGCTAGCCGGGCTCAGGTGGCAAGACCTCGACCTCGACGAAGGTGTCGTCCATGTCCGCACGACAAGGGTCGTGGTCTCCTACAAGGTCCTAGACAGCGCCCCAAAGACTGAGAAGGGAAAGCGGGCCGTCGGGCTCGATCCGACAACTGTCTCCTGCCTTCGCGCCTTTCGCGACGCCCAGCAAAAGGAGCTGTCGGCTCTTGGGAGGGGGTGGAGAGAGGACAACCTCGTGTTCGTCGCTGCGGACGGCGAGGGATATCACCCCCAGCGACTGAGGATCATGTTGGCAGATCGCGCCAAGGCGGTCGGCCTGCCTCCGATCAAGCTTCACGCGCTCCGCCACGGCCATGCGACTGCAGCTCTCGAAGCGGGGGTTCCGATGAAGGTCGTGAGCGAGCGACTCGGTCACTCAGGGATAGCTATAACCTCGGACGTGTACTCCCACGTGACAGCTGCCGCTGACCACGCAGCCGCCGCGCTCGTCGCGGCGACAATGGATGGGGCGTAGAGTTACAGATGCTTGCAACCCGCTCGGGCTCGGGCAGCTCGTAACTCCCCCAAAGGGCTCTCCGTCTCAGTGCAGTCGTGCAGCTCAACAAACCGGAGCGCAGCTTTCTGACCTGGGCTCGGGCCACAGCCACCGCAGTCAGATGGAGGGCCATTCCCCACCAAAGAGGTCGTACCCCTTCGATGCAGAACTCTTTCACTGTTCCACGAGGCACTCTGACATATCCCCCATGGAGTGGGGAGGGATTGGAGGTGATCATCCCTAGGCCCAATGGCTTATCTGGACTCGAAAGACGAAGGGAA
>CAZAMA010000403.1:0-2211 GCA_964485645.1 uncultured Acidimicrobiaceae bacterium
CGGGCCCGAGGACGCGCACGACGGCGACGACTTCGAACACCCCGGAAGAGGCGGTTCGCCGCCGGGCGGCGCCGGGGAGGACGAACGGGCGCGGGCCCATGCGGCACGCGTCGAGGCTGCAGCGCACGCCCGCCGTGATCGTGCTCTCGTCGAGCGCGCCGAGCTGCAGCTCGACCGCGCGGACATCGCGGTCGCAGGGCGCGGCCCTCATATCGTCGACCTCTACGTCACAGACGACGCCGGGGCCCAGCGTGCCGGGTCTCTGGCCCGCGTCCGACGCGCTCGCGGCCATCGCGTCGTCGCGGTTCTCTCGCCGGGGCTCGTGCCCTTCACGACCGACCACCGCCTACTGCTCGAGCTCTCCGAGCAGGTGTGGGTGCCAGGTGAGCACGGCGCCGAGGTCGCTGCGATGAGCACGACGGTGCCGGTGGCGATCGTCCCCTGGCCCGCACGGCTGCCCGATGCCGCTGTGCCGAATGCCGCTGTGCCGAATGCCGCTGTGCCCGATGCCCTTGGCGACACTGCAGGCGGTGGTGAGGTTCGCGCGTGTGGCTTTTTCGCCAGCGTCGACGCGAGCTCGGGCATCTCGCACGCCAACCCCTTTGCCGTGGTCGACGCATTTCGTGCGGCATTTCCGCACGCGCAGCGCGGCATGACGGCGCGCCTCGTCCTCGCGTTCGGGGGAGTCGGTGCGCGGCCCGAGGCCGCCGAGCGCCTGGCCGAGGAGGTCGCCCGGGTGCGCGGCACCTTCGTCGCCGATCCCTCTCCGAGCGAGCTGCGGGCGCTCATGGCAGCGAGCGACGTCTACGTCTCGCTGCACCGGTCAGAGCCGTTCGGCCTGCAGATCGCGGACGCCATGGCGCAGGGCAAGGTGGTCGTCGCCACTGGTTGGTCCTCCCTCGATGGCCACACGAGCGGACGGGACAGCTGTCGCGTCGGCTATTCGGTGCGCGACGTGGCCGATGCTGACGCTTATCTCGACGCGGGCACAGGAGCATCACCTGGGAGCGGTTACCTCTGGATCGAGCCGGACATCGAGGGAGCGGCGCGCTGGATGCGACGGCTCGCGGCCGACCCTGCGCGGCGCGAGCGGATGGGAGCCGCTGCGCGCGCGACAGCTGTGGCCCACCTCAGCTCCCGGTCGGTCGGTCGGGCAGGAAGCACCGCACTCGCGACCCTCGTAGCGACGAGCAGGCGTGCCGACGAGACGGTCGATCTGGCCGAGGCACGAGGTCTCGTCGCGTCGAGCGCGCCCGGCGACGACAAGCGGGCTGCTAGGAGTTAGGGTCTGCCTAGCCGCTGCCGCCGGTCTCGCGGGCGATCGAGGTCGCGTAGCCGAGCACACAGGCAGTCGGGCGTGCCGGCGAGGAAGGAGAGTGTCGTTGTCACAGCCGTCACCACGCCGGCCGGAGCCGAGCTCGCCATCGCCGGGACCCGATCTCGGGCTCGGCGCGGGCGCCGGTGCCCGAGTGGGCTTCGCAAGGCGGATTGTCGCCAGGGTGGCCTGGCCGGTGCTGCGGCACCAGGTCGCGTACAACCATGTGCTGGCCGATCAGGTTGCCCAGGTGCGGGCGGCACTCGCCGAGCAGGATGCAGGCCGTCGCGCGGGCGACGTCGCTCCTGCGGTTGCGGCCGTCCAGGCCGATCTCGCTCTGCTTGCCCGGCGCGTCGACGATCTCGCGACCGCGCTCGAGCGCCAGGGGTGGACGATCGAGGCCGCCGTGCCGAAGCTCGAAAGCCACGGCTACGCGCTCGATGCGCTCGCGCCGACCGTCGAGAGCCAGGGGGCATCTCTCGATGCGCTCCGCCTCGCGCTCGACCGGGTGCCATCGCTCGCCGGCGAGCTGCGCGACACGGCCGAGCGCCAGGGCTGGACGCTCGAAGCGGCGGGGCTGGACATGCGCCACCTCAAGGTTGGCCTACTTGCTTGCAGCGCTAAAGCACGGCCCTTTTGCAGGAGAGCAACGCGGCGATCGTGCACAACACGTGGGGCGAGAAGGACGAGGACGCGCGGCGCTATCCGCGCATGATTTGGCCAACCAATTATCACAAATACGCCACGACGACCATGTTCACCCTCTTCTTCGGGGGCAAAACGTATGCGTGCTTGTGCGCACGGGGGTTTTATATACCCGAGTAAACACCGCAACCCAGGTTTGCGCCGAATTTGACCGTCGAGGGTGTCAACATCCAGGACTACCTGCAGAGCCA
>CAZAMA010000404.1:0-2211 GCA_964485645.1 uncultured Acidimicrobiaceae bacterium
AGGGTCGAGTGAGAAAATCGTGTTTCGGATCTCGCGAATTGTGCCGTCGAGGTCATCTACCGCGTCGGTCAGTTTTACTGCCACCTCACCCGCGGTCGATCGCGCCGCAGTCTGCAGCGACAAGCCCAATGAGAATAGGCGACCGATCACCTTGTCGTGTAACTCCATTGCTATTCGCTCCCTGTCGGCCATGACCGTCAAGTCCCGTACCCGGCGGTTGAGGCTGTTGATCTCGGCTGCGACTCCTGCGGCGAAGCCGAGTGCTGCGATTGCGGCCTCGTCTTGGTCGTCGAAGCCACCTTCAGAGTCCTTGTCGAGAAGATATAGAACTGCAAACAGCCGCGTCCCGAGTCGAATCGGCACCCCCAGGAAACCTCGCACCTCTGGCTGATCGGCAGGAACACCGATCAATTCGGGATCGTGTTCCAGGAAAGCAAGACGCAACGGGCGTGGATCGCCTACGAGGTCCCCTAGCACCCCCGGCAGCTCCGAGCGCTTGCTGATAGCCTCAATTGCGGCGGGGTCCATACCCAAGTGCACAACCTGTGAAACACTCTTCTGATCTGGTTCCAACACGATCAGCGCTGCGTAGCGGGCAGCCGCAAGCCTGGTAGCACACAAAACGATGTTCGCGAATAGCGTGTCAGGTGCGAGATCCGATGCAAGCAGGAACACCGTGTCGAGTAAATCCTTCAGCCTCTCCGCATCGTCGATAAGGCGGTATGGGATCACGCATATATGTCTAGCCCCTTCCTCGAGGCTTCCCGCTTAGAACTTCCAGCTATTTGCGAGCAGGAGGCGGCACTCTGCTGCCATCTGCAGGTCCTCTCGTGCAGTTACGACGAGTGTTGCCACTCTCGCAGCTTCTCCCGTGATATTTGCATCCCTTCCGGTAGCTGAAGTGTTGGCATCGCCGTCGAGACGGATCCCCATCCAATCCAGCCTGGAGCAAACTTCGGCGCGGATTTCTTCGGAGTTCTCACCTATCCCTCCGGTGAAGACGATCGCGTCGGTTCCGGCGGTAGCGGCAGCCATTCCCGCAATTTTTCCCCTGAGCCTGTGAACGTAGACCGACAGTGCCAATGCCGCCATTTCGTCTCCGGCTCGGCGCGCGGCGAGCAGATGGCGCATATCGGGCGACAGGCCGGATAGGCCGAGGAGTCCGCTTTGGTGCTCCAAGGCGTCCTCGACCTCGCGGAGGTCGTATCCGTGACGCAGAGCCCACATTAAGACAGCAGAGTCCAGGTCACCGGGACGCGTCGCCATTACAAGTCCCTCAAGCGGGCTGAACCCCATGGTGGTGTCCCTCGTTGTGCCTCCGTCGACTGCGGTGACAGAGGCACCGGATCCGAGGTGGCAGACGACGAGTCGCAACGGCTTCGTGAGCGGCTTCTGGTCGTCGAATCGGCTGCTTGCAAGCAACTGCGGCGCTCTGGCCGTGGCCCAGGCGCAGCTCAGGCCGTGAAACCCATACCGGCGAAGTCCCCATCTGAGTTTCCAGGAGGCGGGGATCGCATAGCTGGACGCCTCGGGACCCATGCCGACATGGAAGGCCGTGTCGAAGCATGCGACCGTAGGAATCCCATTAAGAAGTGCTGCCGTGGCGTCGATCCCTCGCAGAGCAGGCGGATTGTGCAGCGGGGCCAGGTCGATGGTCTCCTCCAAAGCCGCACGGACTTTGCTGTCGACGATCGTGGGTGCCGCGAAGCGTGGTCCCCCGTGGACCACCCGGTGAACTGTAGCGTCGAGGTTGCCCGCCGCTGAGACGAACTCGGCCAGCCGGTCGGGCAGGTCCTCCCCGGGCGGGCCCAAATCACGTGAAGCGCCGAGCGTGTCGTCTGCTTCGACGACACGCAGCTTGACACTCGACGATCCGGCGTTGACGACCAGAATCCTCAACTCGGACACCCCTCAGCCCGGCCAGGTCCAGTCACGGATGTCGGGTGGGTCATCGCCGTGGCGTTTGGTGTATTCCCATTGCTCAACGAGACGGTCGGACATGTCCTGGCGAAGGTAGGCGGCCTTCTGGCCGAGGCCGGCAACTCGATCGACTACGTCGATGACGAGGTGAAAGCGGTCCATCTCGTTCATCACCGTCATGTCGAAGGGGGTGGTGATGGTGCCTTCTTCCTTGTAGCCGCGTACGTGGATGTTGTTATGGTTGGTGCGCCGGTAGGTCAGGCGGTGAATCAGCCACGGATAACCGTGAAA
>CAZAMA010000405.1:0-206 GCA_964485645.1 uncultured Acidimicrobiaceae bacterium
GAGCTCGAACGCACCGGCGGTCGGTACGGCCTACAGGTGATGTGCGAAGGTGGTGGCCTCGCCAACGCCACGGTCATCGAGCGCTTGTGACCAGTTCGGAGCCCCTGGCATCGTCCCTGAGCCGATCGGGCTCGAGCCTGGGTGGTCGCAACCTCGTGTTGATCCCGTGGGGTGACCCAATGTCTGCCCGACGCGCGGGCGGCGAC
>CAZAMA010000405.1:221-2209 GCA_964485645.1 uncultured Acidimicrobiaceae bacterium
TGTGGGGGTTGGCGGCGGCAGGGAGTGCAGTGGGAGCGGCCATGAGCCGAGGACGCCGTCCCCGTTGTCGAGCCTGCCGGCCGCACGAGCGTCGGCTGCCGCATCGATGTCGCGTCCGCTGCTTGAGCAACACGTGCCACCGGCCGGCAATGACCGGCCCCGGGAGCAACGACCGTGACGGGCCGCAACCTGCAGACCAGCCTCGGTGAATTGATCACCTTGACGTCTACGAACAAGCCGTCCGCGCCCAGCTTCCTCTTTCCCGACGGGAGCTCTCACACGTTCGCTCAGACGAATGCACGGGTCAATCGCCTCGTCTCGGCGCTGCGCGCAGAAGGTGTCACGAAGGGCGATCGCCTCGCCGTGTTCTCGCTCGACTCTCACCGTTACGTGGAGATCGTCTTCGCCGCGCTCAAGCTCGGGGCCGTCTACGTCCCGCTGAACTACCGCCTGCTCCGCAACGAAGTGGACACGCTGGTTGCTCGCGCCGAGCCGGTAGCCTTCTTCTACGACGTCCGCTCCGCGGAACTGCTGTGCGACCTGCCCGAGGCCCATCCGAGCATCCGTCTGTTCGTCGCCTTGAACAAAGGGGATCCGTCGCCCTACGAATCCCTCCTGGCCTCCGGAAACGAAGCCGAACCCCCCGTCGTCTCTGGAGACGATGACATCATCGGTCTCGCATTCACCTCCGGCACGACGGGCCTCCCAAAGGGAGTCCTTCAATCACAGCGGATGATGAAGGCCATCATCACCGAGCAGATCATCGAATTCCGGATGCGTTCAGATGACATCAGGTATACGGCTGCGCCGACATTTCATATTACTGGCGTCTGCCAACTCCTCATGTGCGCCGCCTACGGAACGCCCTCGATGATTGTGCCGCAGTTCGATCCCCGGACGACGCTCGACTTCTTGGCCGCAGATCAGGTGACCGCAGTCTTCATGGTCCCCACCATGATCAGCACGGTGCTGTCACTCCCGGACGTGCACGACTACGAGTACGAGCGGCTGCGGCTCATGTACTACGGAGCTGCGGCGATGTCGCCGAACCTGCTCCGTCGCGCCATGGGTACCTTCAATTGCGAATTCCTGAATGCGTTCGGAGCCGGCACGGAGGCCGGGCTGCAGACGGTCCTCACGCCTGAGGACCACCGTCTGGCTCTTGCCGGCAATCCAGAGCTCCTCGGGTCCATCGGAAAGCCCGCGTACGGTGTCGCGTTGCGAATCGTCGATGACGATCTCAAGGACGTCGCAACCGGAGAGATCGGCGAGATCGCGACCCGGAGTGACATGGTGATGGACGGCTACCTCGGCATGCCGGAGGAGACCGACCGGGCTCTCCGAGGAGGCTGGTTCCGCGCCGGCGACATGGGATACCTGGACAGCAGGGGCTATCTCTACCTGAGCGGACGCAAGAAGGACATGATCGTGCGGGGCGGCGAGAACATCTACCCGATCGAGATCGAGTCGGTGCTTGCCGAGCATCCCGCCATCGCGCAGTCGGCTGTCGTCGGCGTTCCTGACGAGCATTGGAGCGAGATTGTGCGCGCATGGGTGAGCTTGCGACCCGGCGCGACTGCGACGGAGGAAGAGCTCGTGAAGCACTGCGCCGAGCGCCTGGCGAAGTATAAGGTGCCGGCTCAGTTCCGGTTCGTCGATGCCCTCCCGACGAATGCGAGTGGGAAGATCCTGAAGAGGGATCTTCGCATGGTGGAGTGATACGTGTCGCTGCTGTCGTAGCGTTGACCCTGAGTGCTCGCTTGAGTCTGGCACCGGGTCGACGCCGCTGAAGGGAGAAACCGCTTATGTGCCCGTGGGACGGGGGAACGAGGGACCGATCAGGTAGAAGCACCTCGGTGTCCCAACAGGAACGGCGTGAGATCGGTCCCGCAACACCAAAAGGACGCGAGCGTCGCAATGAGATCCTGCGAGCTGCTCGTAGTGTCTTCGAGGAGCGCGGGTTTCTGGAAGCGCGGGTAGCCGACATC
>CAZAMA010000406.1:0-972 GCA_964485645.1 uncultured Acidimicrobiaceae bacterium
CTCGTCCGTCACTGCGTCCTCAGCGCAGTGCTGGGAGTGCCGGAGGGCCGTTGTCTAGGGGAAGAGAACGGCCGCCACGGTGTCGTCGCCGAAGACCTCGCCCCAGCGGCTGAAGGCTTTGTTGGAGCTGACGATCATGCTTGCCCGCTCGTAACGCGACGACACCAGCTGGAAGAACAAGTTGGCAGCCTCTCCTTGGAAGGGGATGTAGCCAACCTCATCGATGATCACGAGCGGGAAGCGCCCCAAACGTGTGAGCTCGGCCTGCAGCTTGCCGGCGTCATGGGCTGCCCCTAAGCGGTCCACCCACGCCGCCGCGGTGGCAAAGGCGACCCGGTGGCCGGCCAGACAGGCCCGGATGCCGAGAGCTATCGACAAGTGGCTTTTGCCTGTTCCCGGTGGGCCGAGGAAGACAGCATTGGACTTGGCCTCGATGAAGTCGAGGGCGCCCAAGTGGGCGACCACGTCCTTTCTCACGCTGCGCTGGTGCTCGAAGTCGAAGTCCTCGATCGACTTGTAGGCCGGGAAGCGAGCCGAGGCGACTCGGTTCTCGCCGCCGTGGGACTGGCGGGCCGCCACCTCGCGTTCCAAGCAGGCGGCCAGGAAGTCCTCGTGGCTCCAGACTTCAGAACGCGCCCGCTCGGCGAGGCGCTCGATCCCGGACAGCAATGACGGCGCCTTCAGCTCCCGGCAAAGGTAGGCCAGATCCCGGGCGCCGCTCATGCTGCACCTGTCGCCTGGTCGTAGACGGCCAGGCTGCGCTGCTCGACGTCGTAGCTGACCTTGGGGGCGGCCGCCGGCGCCCGGGCGGCCTCTCTCGCCTTGTCGTGGGCGGGGTCGGTGACTGTGACGTGGCTGGCGAGCACTCGGTCGTGGTGGGCCACCACCTCTTTGCCCAAGGTGACGATCACAACCGAGTCGTCGACCTTGACGTGGATGCGCCGGCCGACGGCCTTTGGGTGCACCGAGTAG
>CAZAMA010000406.1:982-2208 GCA_964485645.1 uncultured Acidimicrobiaceae bacterium
CTGGTGGCGCACCCAGTGGTCTTTCGGCAGGCGCTGGTCGTGATGCCAGTCCATGTCGGGCAGCACCGGCGGGAGGGCGGTCATGGCCGCCAGGTCCTCGTCGATGCGCTCGGACGGCCGGCACCGGAGGCCCGAGTGCACCCGCAGGTTGGCCTTCTCTTCCAGCCACTCGGAGAGCTGGGTGTTGAAGTCGTCGACGTCGGCGAATGTCCGCCCGGGCATGAAGCTCGTCTCGAGGTAGCCGTTGGACCGCTCGACGACGCCCTTCCGCTCGGGGTGACCCTTGGCGAGCACGACAGAGCCCATGGCGAGTGACCCCTTCAATCGCAGGAAGTCCTCGGTGTAGACGAGCTGTCTGGCTCTGCGCGACGAGATGGCCGGCTCGCCGTCGTAGACACCGACCTTTGGGACCTTGCCGAGCTCGACCAATAAGTCGAGGTGGCCGCCCAGCACGTCGGCCTTCTCTTTCGAGCCGATCATGCGCCCGAGGATCCAGCGCGAGTAGCAGGGCACCCCGACGATCACCGGCAGCACAGCGGTCTGGCCGTGACCGACCGGGATGTCGTAGTCGGGGAACCACAGATCCCACTGGCAGAGCTCGCCTGGCTTGTACTCGGTGCGGCCGAAAGCCTCGGGCACCTGGTAGGCCGGCCGCAGCTCGGCCACCCGCTCACGCAGCACCGTCATGCCCCGCGTCCAGCCGGTCCGCTCGGCCACGACGCTCGCCGGCATATCGGGCGTCACCGCCAAGAGGCGTCGGATCGCCGGCTCGAAGGCATCGACTGCCGAGCCCTTCGACTCTCGTTCGTAGCTCGGCGCCTCCTCTGTCCGAAGCGCTGCACGAACGGTGTTGCGGGCCATACCGAGCCGGCGGGCGATGGCTTTGATACCCATCCCCTCGGCCCGGTGCAGCCTTCTGATCTCTGCCCATTCCTCCACGTTGATCACATTCCTTCTCCCGATCGGGCCGTTGTTCGGCCGACCAAGGGTCAAGTCCCAACCACTGAAAGTGGTGGATCCTCGGGAGAGGGGGTCAATTCTCGACCGGTGATAAGGGGTCAGTATTCAGGCGTTGCCGACAGCGGCTGCCTTGGCGATCGCGAAGAGGCTCTCCCGTGAAAGCATCGGTGCGTAGACCCATGCCCCCCAAGTCCCCGACGGGACGTAGAGCGGCCAGTAGATCGGCGCCTTGCGTCGGCCCTTCGTGTAATTACCGAGGTGATCCT
>CAZAMA010000407.1:0-2206 GCA_964485645.1 uncultured Acidimicrobiaceae bacterium
TGACCTGCACGCTCGGCATGGCGCCAATATAGCGCCCCGAGCGCCAGATCGCCTGGAATCGACGCGCTTCGACGGACAGGTTGGTCGAGTCGATCTTGCCGTCCGACAATCGGCGTGGTGGTGGATGGCAGCTTCGCTGGGGCGTCGACCTGGACGGGCTCGTCTGCACCGCTACGGGCCGGTCGGATTGCGAAACAAGCGGCGGGCTTCGGCGACGACGTACAACGATCCCGTGACGACGACGAGCCCAGATCTGGGTAGCGAGCCGACCGCGCGGCGGACTGCGTCGCGGACGCCGCCCACTGCCTCGGTGGCGGTAGAGGGCGACGCGGTCCGCACGATCTCGAGGAGGTCAGCTGCCGGGAGGGCGCGTGGATTGCTCGCTGACCTCATCGCCGACTCGGTGGAGTGCATGGCCCATGCGCAACGGTTCGACGCGCTCGTCACCCTCGCCGGGTGCGACAAGAGCCTCCCGGCCATGCTGATGGCCGCGGCACGTCTCGATCTGCCTACCGTGTTCGTCTATGGCGGCAGCAGCTTGCCCGGCCAGCACCGCGGTCGTCCGGTCACGATCCAGAGTGTCTTCGAAGGGGTCGGGGCGTTGAGTGCGGGGCGCATGTCAGCCGACGAGCTCGACGAGCTCGAACGAGCAGCCTGCCCGGGCGAGGGGTCGTGCGCGGGCATGTACACCGCGAACACCGTCGCAGCCGAGGCCGAAGCACTCGGCATGGCGTTGCCCGGTTCGGCCACGCCGACCGCAGGAGATCCGCGCCGTGAGGACGTGGCATATCGAAGCGGTGCCGCTGCTGTTCGTCTCCTCGACGCGGGCATTCGACCCCACCAGATCCTCACCCGGGACGCGTTCGAGAACGCCATCACCGTCGTGATGGCGCTCGGCGGCTCGACCAACGCCGTGCTCCACCTCCTGGCGATCGCGCACGAGGCGGGAGTGGCGCTCTCCCTCGACGACTTCGACCGGATCGGCCGGTGCACTCCCCACCTCGCGGACCTCCGTCCCGGCGGACAGTACGTGATGGCAGACCTCGATCACGCAGGCGGTGTCCCGGTGGTGCTCAGAGTGCTTCTCGACGCCGGTCTACTCCATGGGAGCTGCCTGACCGTGACCGGTGTGACCCTCGCCGAGAACCTCGCTGTTCTCGACCCCGCCTTCCCCGACGGCTCGGTCGTCCACCATGTCGACAGCCCCTTGCACGACGAGGGAGGTCTCGCGATCCTCCGTGGCACGCTGGCACCAGACGGAGCGGTCGTGAAGGTGGCCGGGTTGAAGGTCGGCCACTTCGCCGGTCCGGCTCGTGGCTTCGACGGCGAGCAGCCGGCCATGACCTAGGTTCGCTCGGGGGCAATGCGCCCCGGAAATGTCCTCGTCATCCGCGGCGAGGGCCCGCGCGGGGGTCCGGGGATGCCCGAGATGCTGGCCGTGACCGCAGCTGTGAACGGAAGCGGGCACGGCCAGGATGTCGCGCTGATCACCGACGGCCGATTTTCAGGTGCCACGACCGGGATCTCCGTCGGCCATGTCTCCCCTGAAGCAGCTGTCGGCGGGCCTATCGGCCTCGTCGTCGATGGCGACCAGATCCTCGTCGACATCGAGCATCGGCGTCTCGACCTCCTCGTCGACCCGGCCGAGCTCTCCCGCCGGCGCGAGCTCTGGAACCCGCCTTCTCTGCCGGCGGGAAACGGCTTTCTGGCCAAGTACGCACGTCTGGTTGGAAGCGCCGCGCACGGGGCGCTGGTGGGCTCACGACAAGACGATCTGCCCTGAGCCCTCTGCCGGCCCGCCCGCCCTCGCTCAAGCGACGAGGATTGCGGTGGGCCACCGTGACCAGCTCGTCGTCAGCGCCATGCACTGTGGCCGCGCTCTTCGGTCTTCCGTGAGCTCGCCGTCCGCGTCCATCAGTGCCCGCGAGGGGGCTCGAGGTCAGCGTCGGCGAGATCGTCCACGCACGCCGTCACGATCATCGGAAGTACTCCGGACGGCTCACCCAGGTGTCGGAGACGAGCATCACACCAGAGCGGTTCGCGAGCAGGTCTCGGAGACCGCCGAGCAACGCGCCGGCCCGTTCGGCGGGCAGCACCACCGTAAGGAGAGTCAGTGCGCTGCGCTCGTTGAACAGCAGGCGTCCCTGATGGTGGCCGCTGTGGCCGAGGCCGGACACGTTTGACACCGCAGTGAACCCTCGGGCAC
>CAZAMA010000408.1:0-2204 GCA_964485645.1 uncultured Acidimicrobiaceae bacterium
AGTAGTAGCCGGTGACGTCGTCGTCGTTGTGGAGGTCGGTGACCTCGCGATGGGAGTCCCATGCCCCGACGCCGCGACACTAGGAGAGGCGACGTACAGCCAGCTGCTTGCAGCGCGAAGCACGATTGTGCTTGAAACAGGAAAGTCGCGTGACGACGACCGGGGCCATGCCCACGCGGGCGTCCGTTCTGGACTCGATAAGACCCTTGTCGCGACACGCATCTTTGAGTACGACGCGCTCTTGACGGCACCTTGCGTCCGACCTAGATGCGATGGACTGCCCGGGATCCCCGTTGTGGACGCGGCGTAGCGATCTCTGGTACCGCGGGTTCTCCCACGTCGGCGACTGTCCGCGACGACGTGCGCCTCAGATCGCTTTTGACCTATATCGACCGTCACAGAGCGAAGGCGGACACCTTCGGATAAGAGAAGTAGGACGTGCGCGCTCTGATCCGCCATTCTCGGCGAGACCGTCCCGCTAGCGGCCGCTGCCGCGGCGACGGGGTAGGGCGTGGTGGTAACACCAGTGAAAGCGACCGTGACCATAGCGACCTGACTCGCGGGTCGAACGAACAATGTCGGCCGCCGTATGTGATCAAGATCACGCCCTACGCAGGCTACGAGGCGAGTCGCCGGGCCGTTTGCCCTGTAGATCACGCGCCTCCACTGCGGTAGACACCTGACCGATACCGAACCACGTGTCTCGAGATAGCTAATCACGACATCACCCGTTCGCACACCTTTTGGCAGCGACGTTGATGGCTTCGAGCTCTTGTCCGATCTGAAGGTGACAGCGCGGCCCACTTCGCGTATTTGCGAGTAGACGAGCATTCGGGTAGCCGCGCCAGAACTCCCTGCGACTGCTCCGATAGAGGCGACAAGGGCAGCAGACGCGAGAACCGCATGGGCCGACCTGCGGGCGCGAAAAGGTAAGCGTCCCATGATCTTTCGTCTCCGGACTGTCAGTGGCTTGCGGTCCGCAACTTGATTGCGGCGGCGGTGTCTCTTACTGAATACGGGTATCGGCGCTCTCACACCTCTGCTTGAGGTTTTTCTTGGCGCGCCGCTGTGAAGTTTTGTCCCCTGTTGGGAGCAGGTGTTCGTTCAAGCCTGCGCCAAGTGCAACGGGAGTCGGCCCCGGGTGAATCCGCCCCCTTTTGACCGGCGTAAATACCGACCCCCGGGGGCGATCCAGCACACCGCGCTGCGCTATCTCTGACTTCGGTGCGGTCGCGTATCTGGTGCAGAGCGCTCTGGAGCGTCAGGCACCCTATTTTGGCTGCCGGCGGCCACCAGCCAAGCAAGTGGCGAACTCTCTACTCACCGACGCCGCCGCACGCGACTCCAGCCGTGCGCAACGACCACTGGACGTGTCACTTGGCGGCTGTGCACGCCCTGGGGTCGTAGAAGGGCAACGATTGCACGGCCGCGCTGACCGGGCCGAGGATCGGGTAGGCCGGCGCGACGGTCGTCGGCGTCGAGGCGGGGGGTTTCTTGGTGCCGGCGTGAGGCAGTTTCACCGAGAAGTTCGAGCCGGTGATGAGGGTCACGTCCGCGCCGTTCTCAGTCGGTCCGACTGCCATCGAGACGATGCCCTGTAGTGACTGGACCAGCCGCTCGGCTTGGAGAATGTGGCCCCTTTTGTAGTAGACGAGCGCCTCCGAGACCGGGCCCACCGGCGTGGAAGTGCCCGTGCCTGCGATCTTGTAGCCGAGAGACGCAAGATGATCTGCCACTGTGGTCTCATTGCCCGGCGTGTAGGTGCCATTCTCGACCGACACCGACACCGACGAGGGTGAGATGTTCGCCCCGGGGGGCGACTTAAGGCCCTCGAAGCGGTCAACTGCCTTCTGATCGGCGGGGTAGGACGGGAGGACGACGGAGCCAAAGTCGTAACCCTGGAACGTGTAGGTCGCGTGGTCTTCGATGTTTGGCATCGTCGCCTGGGGGGCAGTCAGTGGGTTGACCGAGTGGAAGGCCAGCACCAGGTTCACCATGTCCGTGAGGGACAGCTTCGAGTCGACGGTGAGCTGGGGCGCGATCGCCCCGATAAGGGAGTTGTCGGTTATCGGGTTGGAGAGGCCCTGCTTCTGCAGTGCACTCGCGAGCACCCGCAGGAACTCGTGCACGCGGATGATACGTCCGAGGTCACCGCTCCCGTCGTACAGCCATGTCCCGTGGTCGCGATAGCTCAGGTGACGGGC
>CAZAMA010000409.1:0-2192 GCA_964485645.1 uncultured Acidimicrobiaceae bacterium
CGAGCAACTCGTCGCGCGCGCCGCCCACGTGACGGCGATCGACGCGGCCCCGGAGATGGTCGCCGAGAGCCGGCGCCGCCTCGGGGCGCGCGCCGAACGGGTGACCTACGTGCTGGCCGACCTGTTCGCCTGGCTCCCCAAGCGCACCTACGACGCCGTGGTGTTCTGCTTCTGGATCAGCCACGTCCCAGCCGACCGCGTCGATGGCTTCCTCGCCACCGTCGCCAGGGCGCTTCGCCCCGGCAGGTCAGTGTTCTTCCTCGACGGCCGACCCGAGCCCACCTCGACTGCCGCGGACCACGTGCTGCCGCACCGTGGCGAGGAGATCACGGTCCGCCGCCTCGATGACGGCCGCGCCTTCCGCATCGTGAAGAACTACTGGCCCGCCGATGAGCTCGAGCGGCGTGCCGCGGTGGCGGGGCTCGAGGTCGTGGTGCGCGAGACCCCCACCTACTTCCAGTTCGGCGCCGGCCGGCGCCCGCGAGGGTCGAGGAGCTGAACCTGGAGGCGACCTTCGCGGCCGGTGTCGTGCGCCCGGCGTAATCGGGGGGCTCCGGTGTGGGGCGCATCCAGATCCGCTGGAGAGGCCCCACCGAGGCGACGAGAGACCGGTTCGTGCCCTGTGGACAACGCCTCCCGTGAGAACCACCGTGAGAACCAAAGCTCGGCAAAAGCCGGTCAGAGGGGGTCAACAGCGGTCAACAAGAGAACCATGTAAGTCCTGGTAGAGGGCAATAAATAGGCATCATGGACAGTGCAGGTATCCTGTGGATAACCCCCCGGGTCTCCCTGGCAGTCAAGAGGTCGTGGGTTCGAGCCCCATCGCCTCCACCGCGAAAGCCCAGGTAGAACGCTTAGGAAGACTGGGCGACCCATTTGAGTCCCCGGCTGTGTCATCCGTTTGTCACCGCAACCTTCGGCCGGGTCATCGGAGCTGGTGACAGCCCGGACGCGAGGCGGCCCCGGACCGAAGCCCGGGGCCGCCGCTCACCGCTCGGTGGTCGGCCGAGGAGGCTGGCCGAGAGCGCCGCTCCCGCCTCGCGCCCCATGCTCGGGGTGACGTGGCCGCAGGTCGCGAGCGTGATGCTCACGTGACTGTGCCCGAGCATCTCCTGCACGACCTTCGGCTGCACCCCGGCTCCGAGCATGAGGCTGGCCGCGGTGTGCCTCGTGTCGTGGAGGCGAATCTTCGGCAGCGCAGCGGCCTTGGTGAGCTGCTCGAAGCGATCGGAGACCCAGTCCGGTGACAGCGGGTCGCCCAGCTCGCTGGTGAACACGTAGCCGTTCTCGTCCCGGCCGAGGCCGAGGCGCATGCGCTCCTCGAGCGGGACCGTGCGCCGGGCGCGCAGCAACGCGACGAGTTGCTCGTCGAGCGGGACCGTACGGCGACCGGCGCTCGTCTTCGGCGTCGACTCCTGCGGGTGACCGTCCACCATGACGAGGGTATGCACGACCCGGATGGCGCCTTCGGCGAAATCGACCGCTGCCCACCGCAAGCCCGCAAGCTCCCCGCGGCGAAGCCCCCGAGTGAGCGCGAGCGCCCACAGGGCCGCCAGACGGTCGCCCGCGGTGGCTGCGAGGAAGACTCGGGCCGTCTCCGCGTCCCACGTGGTCGGGGGCCGCTGCTCGACGCTCGGCCGACGCACACCGGCGATCGGGTTCCGTCCGAGCAGGCCCGTCTCGACCGCGAAGGCGAAGGCGGTCTCACTAGGAAGCCAGATTACTACTGGACATCTCGCGTGGTAGATGATCGTATGCTCGAGTGGCAATGGAGCGCGGTCGCCGGGTCAAGCGCCGGGGCCTCGAGGAGAAGCGGGCCCAGGTCGTTCGCCTCATCGAGCAGGGCACCCATCCCGACGTCGTTGCCGCGGCCTTCGAGGTGGGTCGCTCGACCGTCTATGGCTGGTGGTCCGCCTACCGCCAGAGGGCGGGACGTCCTTTGCGGTCGGGCGCTCGAGCGGCCGGCCACCCAAGCTGTCGATCGCCCAGGTGTCGAGGCTTCGGGCGCTCATCGTCGGCAAGGACCCCCGCCAGCTTCGCTTCGACTTCGCCCTGTGGACGAGGGACATGGTCCGCACCCTCATCAAGGACAGGTTCAAGGGGGAGATGAGCCGCCAGGGGACGGCGAACCTGCTCCGGACCATGGGGCTCTCTCCCGAGCGCCCCCTCGTGCGCGCCTACGAGCAGGACCC
>CAZAMA010000410.1:0-2164 GCA_964485645.1 uncultured Acidimicrobiaceae bacterium
CTCGGTGCGGCCCCGATCTTTGAGCACGTCAACCACGCCTTCGTCTTTGTCGAGGCACTCGGGGGGGAGAAGTTCGTCTCGGCTGACGTCCTCGACCTCGGCAGCGGTGGCGGAGTTCCCGGACTAGCCGTCGCGGTGCTCTGCCCGACCGCCCGGGTGCGGCTGCTGGACGGGAGCGTCGTCCGTGCGGAGTTCCTGCGATCGGCAGTCGAACGCCTCGGTGTCTCGGGGCGTGTCACGGTGGTCAACGCGAGGGCGGAGAGCGCTGGGCGAGACCCGGACCTGCGATCGCAGTGTGACGTCGTGCTCGCGCGGGGATTCGCAGCACCTGGTGTGACCGCCGAGTGTGGTGCGCCGTTCCTCGTCGCCGGGGGCCATCTCGTCGTATCGGAGCCACCGGCCGGCGCTCCTGGAGGCGAGCGGTGGCCGGCCGCCGGCTGCGCGCTTGTGGGTCTGGAGCTCCTGGCTACGCCCTCTGTACCGTGGTCGTATGCGGTGCTCAGACAAAGTGGACCCTGTCCAGAGCGCTACCCGCGGCGAGTCGGCATCCCTGGCAAGCGCCCTCTGTTCTGAGCAGGCAAGGGTGGCACGGAGATACGTGCGCCCGGCCCGGGTGGCTGTCTAGGTGAGGCCGAGCTGGCGACCGTAGCGACGACACATCTCCCGGACCCGTTGGCAGCAATGCTCGTCGACCTCGGGTGTCAGGTGCTCGACGAGGATGGGCAGGATCTCGTCACGGAGGAACGGGCCTCGTGCCATCCATTGGTAGTAGTGCCGTCCGTCGTGGCCATAGGGTCCGTAGAGCTTGCCGCCGGGAAAGGTCCTCTGGAGCCAGAGGAAAAGGGACTCGTGGCGGACGTGCATCCGGAGCGTGACCTGCGGTTGACGCCCGTCTCCCCCGAAGTGGCCCTCACCGACGAGAATGCCGACGAGGATTCCCTTCTCGAGCTCGGAGGGGCTGCTTGCCGTGTGCGGACCGGACATGTCGGCTGGCACTCTTCTCCCCTTGCGTGGCCTGCGGTCGGTGATGTTTCACCGTAAGGTAACACGTGAAACATCGAAGTCGGGCGTCGCTTCGCGCCCCCGGTAACCGCGTGCGCCTGCGACCTGACGTTCTGACATACGCCATCGAGCGACCAACGGTGACGCTGTTTCACCGTCATGATCCACGTGGAACTTCAGGCCGAGCTCGCCCTGACCGGTATCTGCCTCATGTACCGCTCACCGAGCCCGACGGTGTGAATCGCCGGGCTTGACCTGGACCCCGAGCGCGGCGAGGATAGCGAGTGCGACGAGGTGCGTACGAGCATCCGGGCCCGCCGGCGCTTTCGGTGGCTGCCGGCAGGCCCCTTGCCTGCTAGCGGTTGGCAATCGGTCCCGTGCGCACCAGGGGCACCAGGCGGACGGTCACGGTCTGCTCCTGTGCTTTGTTCGCGTTTCGGGTCTCTGGGCACCCCGCCCTCAGATGACGGGCGACGCGAGTTTCCGACGGTGGGCGGCGGACGGGTGTCGAGAAGGAGCAGAGACGATGATCGGGTACGTGAGCGCGTGACGAGACCGGACGAGGTGGGCAAGGGCACTTCCGAGCCCGACCGATCTCTGCACGAAGGAGATCAGAGCACCGCGCCCGTCGGGGACCAACGACTCGTGGCGTCCGCGGCAGTGACCAATCGGCGCCCCAGACCCCTCCCGCGAGTCTTCGCCGTCGCGAACCAGAAGGGGGGTGTCGGGAAGACGACGACGACCGTCAATCTTGGAGCTGCGTTGGCTGATCTCGGCTACCGGGTGCTCGTGATCGACCTCGACCCGCAAGGGAACGCCACGACAGGGCTCGGGATCGATGCGCGCAACTTCGACACGTCCATCTACGACGTGTTGCTCCACGACGGTCCTCTCGAGGACTGTATCGAGCCGACGAGCATCAAGAACCTCTTCGTGGTGCCCGCGACGATCGACCTTGCAGGAGCCGAGATCGAGCTCGTGCCAGCGTTCAGCCGAGAGCTACGGCTACGCAAGGCAATAGACCAGGTGCGGGAGGACTTCCAGTACATCTTCGTGGACTGTCCGCCGTCGCTCGGTCTGATCACAGTCAACGGGCTCGCGGCGGAAAGCGAGGTGCTTGTCCCGATACAGAGCGAGTACTACGCGCTCGAAGGCGTCGGCC
>CAZAMA010000411.1:0-2142 GCA_964485645.1 uncultured Acidimicrobiaceae bacterium
GACGTAGCCCAACGGCAGAGGCAGGGCGCTTAAAACGCCTCCAGTGAGGGTTCGAGTCCCTCCGTCCCCACGCAAATTCGACAAACCAATTTGTGGTTCTTCGGTTACGGATCATCTCTCAAGGAGATAGAGGCGGACCGCTGGTCGTTACCATCGCGCAGGGAATGGATCATGCTTTGCAGGATCCGGAACGCGTCTGACTGCTCGGTCTCGGTCATGCCGGCCAGCATTCTGAGCTCGACGGACCGGACCGCTACGGTCGCCTTCTCGAGGCTCTGTCGGCCGCGAGGCGTGAGCCGCGTGGGAAGAACCTTCCCGACGGGCGCCTCCGCAGGCCTGGTCACGTAGCCCTCTCGTTCCAGAGCCTGGAGCAGCACGTTCATCGACTGCCGGGTCACGAACGCGCCCCGCGCGAGCTCGGAGTTCGACAAGCCCGGTCGTTGAGCCAGCAGCTCGAGGCATGCGTAGTGGGTCCCGCTCATTCCGAGCGGCCGCAGCACCTCCTCCATGGCGGCGCGGAGCGCGCTCGACGCCTGTTTCAACAGGTAGCCCAGTGACGTCTCCAGGTCGACGCCGACATCGTCTTGACTCATGTCAGCATCCTGACATAGATTGACCTGTGTCAGAAGACTGACATAAAAGAAGGAGCATCATCATGCTCGCCACCGGCCCCGACTTCATCTCCCTCCAAGCGCGCGACCTTGACGCTTCGCAGGCGTTCTTCGAGCAGTACCTCGGCCTCGTCCGCTCCCAAGCCGGACCTCCGCACGCCGTCGTCTTCGAAACGATGCCGATCGCGTTCGCACTCCGCGACGTCGTTCCCGGCACCGATCTCGCATCCGTTGCTCAGCCCGGCATTGGTGCCGCGATCTGGCTCCACGCCACGGACGTCCAGACCGTTCACGATGCCCTCGTCGCCGACGGTCACACCATCGTCTCCGCACCGATCGACGGCCCCTTCGGTCGGACGTTCACCTTCGCCGACCCCGACGGCTACCAGGTCACTCTCCACGACCGCGCCTGATCGGCCAAACGGGCTTTCTCAGACGGAGCGCGCCCAGGCGGGGGCGCGGGGCTCGCGGTGCCCGGTCAGCGGTCGCCCTTGCCGAGGCGTAGGACGGCGTTGGCGGCAGTCAGAGTGATGGCGCTTCCATCGAGAAGTGACCGTGACCTGGCCTTTTACCAATCCAGGGGTGTTCGTATAATGCCAACCCCAAGACCACTAGCTCGCTGACATGCGCTTTTGTGGCGGTCACGGTGTCATGGCGCGAACACCGTCGAGAGGTCGCAACGATCCTACTTGTGGTAGGATTTGCAACGTGCCCGCCTCGGCCAGGAAGAGAACATCGACGCCGGAGCCTTCAGCAGCCGACTCGACAGATGCGCTGATCGACGAGATACGGATCGAAGCTGGCCCGGCCTTCAGCCCAGGGACTCGGCTCCGGGTACGTGGGTTGAACGTGCTCGCACAGGCTGGCGCCCAAGAGAAGGAGAAGGTCTCTCTGACGCTGGACAAGCCACTTGTGGACGAGATCCGTGCGCAGTTCGGAGGTCGGGCACTCTCGACGTCGATCAACGAGTTGCTCTATGCCGCGTTGGCTCAAGAGCACTTGGGCGAGCTTGTGGACGAGATAGAGCGGGAAGCGGGAACGCCGTCCCCGGAAGCCTACGACCGGGTTCTCGCGCAGTGGTTCGCCGAGGACTGAAGAGCGTTCCTCCTGCACCATGGCCGTCGGTGGTGCTCGACAGCGAAGGGCTGTGGGCCATCGCAAGGAACGACAGCGAGGACGCCAGAGCGGTCCTCGCCTCGTCCCGAGAAGCCGGCGTTCCCGTCTTGGTGCCGGCGGTAGTGCTCGCGGAGACGCTCTTCGGTGACAACCGGGACGCCCGAGCGAACCAGGCGCTCAAGAAGCTGCAAGTCGTGCCGGTCTCCGAGTCGGTCGCTCGGGTGGCTGTGGAACTGAAGCGATTAGCCGACATGAGTGGCGTGGCAGGGACGGTCGACGCCCTCGTCGTGGCAGTTTCGGCCGCCGCAGGCGGTGGCGTCGTCCTCACCGCCGACGCCGACGACATCGGCAAGCTGGCAGGCGCGGTTTCGGATGTGCGTATCCGACCGATACGCGTCTGAGTGACCGACCTGAC
>CAZAMA010000412.1:0-2140 GCA_964485645.1 uncultured Acidimicrobiaceae bacterium
CTGCCGTGGGTCGCGCCGCTCTTCTTCTTCACCCCACCGCTGCCGTGGGTCGCGCCGCTCTTCTTCTTCACCCCACCGCTGCCGTGGGTCGCGCCGCTCTTCTTCTTCACCCCACCGCTGCCGTGGGTCGCGCGGTGATGGCTTTCGGGCGAACGCTTGCCGGGTGAGAGAGCGGGGCCGCGACGGGCTGTCGGCTGGTGAGTTGCAAGCAGGCACGAAGGCGTCGCTGGTCTGCAATGGGTACTTGAATCTGGAGCGCGTGGCGGAACCGATACGCGATCGGGTGCTACCGCTGGCGTCGGAAGGTCGATCCCGACGTGTGCCATGACACGCGATGCCACTCGCTGTATCGGCGCAGGCAGACTGCCAGTGGCAGCCGCCGCGATGGTGCCTCCGACGAACAGGCCTACGGCCACGACTACCGGGCTAAGTGTCCCACGAAGGATGCGGGACCGGTACTTCTTTGGGGCGTCAGCGCTCCGTACGATCGAAGCGATCGCCGCGACGGTTTCGCGCTCGTTCTCCTGCGCAGTATCGGCGACGGCGGTAGCGCGGAGCGCGTGAACCAACGCCTGGGCGGCAGTCCATTCAGAAGTTATCTGCTCCCCCTCGGTCCCGCTGAGGATGCGATCCGCGATGTCGCCGGCGGACTCGCGCTCACTTGCCCCAGTGGGGATCCGCCGGAAGTGCCGACTCATGCCGATGCCGAGGTATCAGGGAGCGACATGGCGAGGTTGCGCAGTGCCCGATGCTGAAGCACTCGGATCGTCCCGGGTCGCTTTCCGAGAATCTCGGCGACCGAGTCTGCGTCTAGGTCAGCCATGACTCGAAGCAAGATGACGTCCGCTTGATCGGCGGAGAGCGTTCTGACCACAAGGTCCACGGCGTCTCGACTTTGCAGCGCGCCCAGACCTTCGGTCTCGACGTCGGCCGATCCTGGCAGTTCTGTGAAGACTTCGAATGGCACTGGAGCTGTCTTTCGCCTCTTGTTGCGCTTCCAATGGTCTGTAAGGCACCGTCTTGCCACCAGGAACACCAGCGCCCACCACTGCTTCTCGTTCCCAGAGAAGGTCTTGATCTGGCGGGCGAGCACTAACCAGGTCTCGGATGCGAGGTCATCGGCCTCTTGCGGCTCGCGGGCGCGCAGGTATCTCGAGAGGCGGGGATTCACGTCACGGTAGAGATCAGTGATCGCCTGCAGGTCGCCTTGCTTCGCGGCGCTCATGACGTCCGCGAATGTCGAGCCAAGTGCCATCGCTCAGGGCTTTGTGCATATCTGGCGGCTCGACCGCGTCACCGTCCCGACCCTCGGCGACACGAGAGATCACCTCGGGCGGAGCCGGTATCGACTTGTGTTACGCGTCTGGTCAGGCTCTGGACGATTGCCGAGCCTGACCAGACGGAGAGAAGCGGCATGCGGCCGTCTCCCGTCAGTGAAATACGCCTGTCACGGAACCGGAGACCGTCAGGGTCCCGCCGGCGACAGAGTTGGTTCCGCTGATAGCGCATACGGTCTGCCCATGGTTCGCGCCGTGCTTGGCGATGCTTTCAGTGGTTGTCGTGACCACGCCCTTCGAGTTGGTGAAAGTGAATGTCACGGCCATCGCACCGGGCACGAATACCTTGGCGCCCTTCTTGGCGCCGACAATGTGTGCCACGAACCATTTTGGGTGGATTCGGTCTGCGTGGGTCACGAGCCGTCGCTTAATTACGGCGGCGCCAGTGGTGCCGTTCGTGCAAGTGACGGCATATGTCGTCGCGTTCTTGTCTGACCGTGTTGCCGCCCCGGCCGACGGCACGGCCGCCAGCAAGGCCGCGGCTGACAAGGATCCAGCCGCCAGTACACCTCTAAACCCTCGCATCATCGTTCCCTTTCTCTGCGGAAGCCACCTGGTTGGTGTTGGTGTCCCGTGCTTCTTCTCGCCGATGCACACGGGGCCTAATGGCTTAATGGTGCCAGGGAGCCCCAGCGTTACATCCGTCTTCTGAAATAGGCGGACGGGCTGGAGCCAGCACCGTGGCTCGATGGTGGCGCTAACTGTTAAGCCTTGTTTCGGCTCGACGTTACCGGGAGGACAGATTTCCGTCACTTGGGTCCGGCAGGCTCACGCCCATGCCCACCAAGCACACCCCAATTGAA
>CAZAMA010000413.1:0-2137 GCA_964485645.1 uncultured Acidimicrobiaceae bacterium
CACTTTGCGTATGAGCGAGGTCGGATTTGGGACGGTGGAGCCGCAGGTGTTGGGTCAGTCGCGCCACCCTGAGCTCAGGGACCTTGAGCAGCGCCCCGACTCGCGTCTGATTGTCGAGGCAGCGAAGTGATCCCGATCGTCCGTCCATCGCTTCCGCCCCTCGAGGAGTACGTAACGCTCATCGAGCGCATCTGGGAGACGAGGATGTTGTCGAACTTCGCCGAGTTCTCGCAGTTGCTCGAGGTTCAGGCCGCAACCTACCTAGGCGTGCCAGCGGTCAAAGGTGTCGTCTCCTGCGACATCGGACTAATCGTCACGCTGAAGGCGCTTGGGCTGCCGGACGGAGCTCCGTGCTTTATCTCGGACTTCACTTTCAACTCCACGGCTAATGCCGCAATCTGGGCGGGGCTTACGCCGGTACTCGTCGACGTCGACCGGACTACCTTCAACATGAGCCACGAATCACTTGTGCTCGCCATGAAAGGCCGACCGCCCGGTGTCGTACTTGCGACCCATGTCTTCGGTAACCCATGTGATGTAGACAAGCTGAGGAGCGAAGCACGTGAGCATGGGTCACGACTCGTCTTTGACGCGGCTCACGCGTACGGAAGCGCCCGCGCGGGGACGAAGGTAGGCGGCTTCGGAGACGCCGAGGTCTTCAGCTTTAGCGGCACGAAGGTGGTTACGATGGCGGAGGGTGGTCTGATCGCAACTCATGATCACAAGCTCGCCGAGAAAGTCTCCTACATAAGGGCATATGGCTTCCAGGATGACTACGTCTCTCGCTCGCCGGGTCTAAACGGCAAGCTTTCCGAGTTGCACGCGGCGCTTGGTACTCTTGAGCTCGACCTCATCGAGCCGCTTCTTGCAAAGCGTCTCGACCTTCTCGGCCACTATCGGCGACGCCTGGGGGCGCTAGTCGAGTGGCAACGGGTCCGGGAGGAAGACCGCAGTACATTCAAGGACTTGGCGCTCGACTTCCGAAGCGCTAATCGCCGAGCATTGGTGCAAAAGGCGCTCGTCCGTGCCGGCGTCCAGACCAAGCGTTATTTCGTGCCATTGCATACGATGCCGGCTTATGAGCGTTTCGGACTGCTTGGGCGTTACCCGATGACCGACGAGCTGCACGACGGCCTCCTCTGTGTCCCTCTGTTCGCCGATCTCGGTATCGACAGTGTCGACCACATCTGCGATCTGATCGTCGGCGCCCTGGAGTCTTAACCGGCCGGGCGAGTGGTGCCAGCGAGCGGCCGAGCTGGAACCCCGACCATGGTGCAGCCCGGAGGGCAATCCTTTGTCACGACTGCACCAGCGCCGATTCTGGTGTCGCGCCCCACCGTTACACCGGGGAGAATCGCCGCACCTGTTCCGCACTCGACGCCGTCCTCGAGCCTTACATGCCCGGTCACGTTCACTCCCGGACTGAGAGTCACGAAGTTTCCGAGCACGCAGTCATGACTGACCGTGCTATTGAGGTTGAGGTGGACATGGCGACCGAGACGAACGTTTGTTGTCAACCGCACGCCGGCGGTGATGACAGTTCCCGGGCCTAGTTCGCACCGTGCCCCGATCGTCGCTGACGGGTGAACGACCGTGGCCGGGGCCCAGCCCGCCCTGGTGAGCCGTTCGTCGATCGACCTGCGGACGGCACCCGATCCGATGCCGATGACGAATCGCATGGCGACGCCGGAAGCTGGTGCCTCCGTGGTGGACACCTCTCCCGTCTCGAGTTGATTGATGGAGCCCAGATAGGGCACCGAGAGTGCTCCGATCTCGTCCAGGTCTCCACCACCGTCGGCGACGAATCCGCGCACCTCCCAGGTCGGTTCAACGTCGTTGATCGCCCTGACTACATCGAACACTTCCCGTCCGTGACCACCTGCACCGACTATGACGAGCGGCATTGTCCCGAAGGATCCACCCGGCGAGTCGTTCATGTGACCAGCCTAGACGGCGACGGCATCGGACTTGGGATTTCCAGGAAGCGGAGTTGCCGGTCAAACATAGTGGAAGTAGCCCTGGTGGCATGCCGGAAGCCGCGGTCCCTACGACGAGCATCTTATGAGCACTGGACTTAGGGTACGGTAGAGAATAGTCCGCGCGAAATAGTCGGTCTTGGTGTAACCTTGAGGCGTGC
>CAZAMA010000414.1:0-2137 GCA_964485645.1 uncultured Acidimicrobiaceae bacterium
GATCACCGGCAGGCCGCAAGCCATCGCTTCGAGGATGACGAGAGGGTACGGATCCTCGTTGAGTGAAGGCATGCAGAACAGGTCGGCGTCGTGATAGATGGCAGGAAGCTGGTCGTGAGGGACGAACGGGGTGAACAAGACGTCCACACCGAGCTCCGATGCTGTCCGGCGCAGGTCGCGCTCGTACTCCGTCAACGCGTCGGACGCGTCGTAGGCGCTGCTACCTACGACTTGGAGCCGGAGCGAACATGCCGTATCTGCTCGAGCTTGCGCCACGGCACGGAGAAGGCGGTCCGGTCCTTTGTGCGGCACCACAATCCCGACAAATAGGATTGTAAAGACATCTCTATCTCTGTGCGTACTTCTGGTTGGTGTTGTGAAGAGGTCAGTGTCGACGCCATTGTGGATCACCTCTACCGGACATGGTGGACGCGGCAGACGCTCGAGCAACGAGTCACGTAGGGCCGTGCTCACGACAGCGACGCCGTCAGCATCTCGGAGGCATCGCCTGATCTCGGCACGGCCGTAGGAACGCGAGAACCCATTATGCGCGTAGAGGACAATTGAGGACGTTGGCAGAGCTTTGCGCCACAGCGGAATCGACGGCAGCGCGTAATATCCTTCGTAAAGCAATACGAGTGTGGGCTCCAGGTCTTTCGCTGCGGAGGTCGCAACACGAAACAGCCGCTGTACGTATGAGCGCGGCAACCCGGCGCGAGCTGCAAGAAGATCGAGGTATAGCTGAGGCCTCGTGAAGTTCTCGTGGGGACTGGCGCTCCGGTAGTCGAGGAACACACTGTCGCCGTTCTCGAGCCGGACGTCTCGAGTCGAGGCAAACAAAGCGACAGATCGCACATCCATCTCCCGCGCAGCTCGTGCGAGCTCGTCGGCGACCATCACGAGTGTGTTGCGGCGGGAGAACGGAGGCGGTACATGCACGACCACCTGGCCCGGTAAAGGCTGACTCAGAACGGGGTCACTCATATGACCATCGACTCACGCGCGTTCATCGAATTACTCTGCTAGTGATCCCCATCACGGTGTTTCATTCCATGGTAGAGGTAGAGGAGTGATCGAGTAAGGCGCAACCTCATCAGGACGCGGCGGAGTCGCTCTTTCGGGCTGTCGTACCCCGGTCGCCAACTTCCTCCCCAGTGGTGCGCTGCGTATGCATCGGGAAAGACCTCGTAGCGTCTGTGACGCTCGTCCCCTCGGTAAGGGAAGAAGTACTCCCGCGGCAGCACGTCGGGTACCGGCTCACCCGCCGCGCGAGAGCTCCGGTAGACGCGGTCGAGGAGAACGGGTCCGGTTGTAACCACTGGGCTGTCGTCGGGATGCGTCGCGATCGAGTCTGGAATAGCAGCGATGACTTTCTCAAGAAAGGAGTGCCCGGCAACCGAGCCCATGATTCCACCACAAATCCGGTCGTCCTCGTCCTGTCCCACCCAGATTGTCAACCCGGCGACCAACTCCTCGATGTTCTTGAAGCACTCGAAGTCGGTATCGATGTAGACACCGCCGTATCTGTAGAGCAACTCCACCCGGGCGATGTCCGACTTCTCTGCGTACGACCTCGCTTGGTCGAACTCGCGCTGGTTCGTGAGCGGAGGCATATTCCGCTCGTTCCAGTCGCGCAACGCCCAGCCAGGATGCAGGTCAATCCAAGTCTGTCTGAACTCGGCGTATTCTCGTGGCAAGCTTTGCCCCATCCAAATAGAATGGAATGTCCGTGGTATCAGCACCTACCCTGCCCTCCATTCACACCACCAGACGCCGCGACTCTCACCGCCAGCGTACTGAGACGACGATTTCCTCGGACGGGCCGAGTTCGTACGGTCACGCTCCCCTACCTGAGATCGCACTCACCGGGTGGCGAGTCGGGCCAATACGTCGCGCATCTGCCGAGCTTGGGATTCCCACGTCGGAAGGTCTGACGGGCACGGGAGCAGCTCCGGCGGCCGGGGCCCGCCGGTCAGTGCCTTTAGCGTGGCATCAAGAAACTCCGATCCCGCCGCGACCTGGACGGGAGCCCCAAGCCCGCGAAAGCCAGCCACCGGCGTCGCCACGATCGGACGTCCCACTGCGCGGTATTCATAGGCCTTGATCGGGTCCAAGCTCTCGGTGAACGGTGTACGCC
>CAZAMA010000415.1:0-2119 GCA_964485645.1 uncultured Acidimicrobiaceae bacterium
TGGCCGCGCGGGGTTCTCGGCTCGCGTCGGGCGGTCGGGTCTCGCGGGGCGGTCTAGCGAGGGCGTCCTCGTGGGGAACGCACCGCCGTATCTGGGCAGTACCCCTCCAGGTGAGCGCACGAGCTGTTCTAGGCCAAGGGAACGCTGCAGGGAACGGACGGCCTTCTGCTGCTCTCCGGTAACAAGCGATACGACGGTGCCCGTCTTGCCCGCCCTGCCCGTTCGGCCTGACCGGTGCAGATAGTCGGTCGCGTCCGCAGGCGGGTCGAAGTGGACCACGCAGGACAGGTCATCGACGTGAATGCCCCGAGCAGCCACGTCGGTGGCCACGAGCACTTGTGTCGAGCCACGGGAGAACGCCGCGAGCGCTCGTTCCCGCTGGGCCTGGCTGCGGTCGCCGTGGATGGCCATGGCCTCGACTCCGGCGAACTTCAGCTGCTTGGCAAGACGGTCGGCACCATGACGAGTACGGCAAAAGACGAGCGCGCGGCCGTGCTCGCCGGCAAGGCGCGCCGTCAGGCCGACGCGCTCCTCGCGCTCTGCGTGCCAGAACAGATGTGACACGTCGGTCGACTCTTCGGCGGGAGTGACGTCGTGGCGCGCCGGGTTGGTAAGATACTGGCGCACGAGTGCCTCTATCTCCGGGCCGAGCGTCGCCGAGAAGAGAAGCACCTGGCGCCCTGGCTTGGTCACGTCGAGAATGCGCTTGACCGAGGGAAGAAACCCCATGTCAGCCATACGGTCGGCCTCATCGAGAACTACTGTCTCCACCGCGCTCAGGTCGATCATCTGCTGGCTGAGCAGATCCTCGAGACGACCCGGACACGCCACGACGGTGTCTACGCCCTTCGAGAGAGCCTGGCGGGTGGGCGAGTAACCCGTGCCTCCGTAGACCGCGATGACGCGGCGCGAACCCGATGACGACAGACCGGCGATCTCGCGTTGCACCTGAGCCGCGAGCTCACGAGTGGGTACGAGGACCAGGGCAAGGGGACGCCGGGGAGCCGCTCCCGTGCACCGACTCACTATCCCGATCCCGAATGCAAGTGTCTTGCCGGAACCGGTGGGGGCGCGCCCGCAGACGTCGCGACCCGCGAGAGCGTCGGGCACAGTTGCGGTCTGGATCGGAAAAGGTGTGGTGAGGCCGAGGGTGCGTAGGCGGACGACTAGGTCCGGGGAGACCCCGAGATCGGAAAACGTGACGGTCACTAGACTCCAGACGAGTTGATGAAGGCCAACTCGAGATTGAAGTCCGAATCAGGCCCCGCCGCTGTCGCAGCGTGCGCCAGAGCACTTTTCTCCGGCACCACCTATGATAGCCGACACCAGCGGGACTCGGGGTCAGCTCGCCCCTGGTCAGCCTCTGCGTGCGCGCACTTCGGCTCGCAGGCGGGCAAGCGCCAGGTTGAGCGACAGCACGTTCACGTACGGTGACCCGAATATCCCGAGGTACACCGGCGCTACGTGCTCTGCTACGAGCGTGCGGACCTCGGCAACGGGAAGATTGTTCGCCCGCGCGACGGTATCCACCTGCGAGTAGGCTGAACTCGGCGAGATGTCAGGATCAAGGCCGCTTCCAGATCCGGTCACGAGACCGTTCGTCGCTTTGATGCCCTCCTTCTTCAGCGCCGCGACCTTCTGGATCACCTGCTTGTAGAGCTGCTCGGAGCGCGGACCGTAGTTCGTCGGCCCCGAGGCTTTCGAGGTGAAGGCGTCGTCGCGGCCCTGAAACCACTTCGGCCCGTTCCACGCCTCGCCTATCAAGCTCGAGCCGACGACGTTGTTGCCTTCCCTGACGAGAGACCCGTTGGCCTGGTGGCTGAAGGCGACCTGGCCGATCACGGTCTCGACGCCGGTGTATGCGAGGCAGAGCACGACGAGAAGGACGGAGAAGACGAGCGCCCTTCGGAGTTGGACGAGCATCAGTAGGCTCCCGTGGCTGTGAGGATGAGGTCGATGAGCTTGATGAAGATGAAGGGGACGATCACGCCACCCACGCCGTAGATCCAGATGTTGCGGCGCAGAATCTGCGATGCGCCTGCCGCCCGGAATTTGACGCCCTTGAGGGCGAGCGGGATAAGCGCGACTATGACGAGGGCATTGAAGATCACGGCCGACA
>CAZAMA010000416.1:0-2108 GCA_964485645.1 uncultured Acidimicrobiaceae bacterium
TCGGGAAGCCTTGTTTCAGTAGTCGACTTGAGGTTCAGCGCGGCGGGAAGCCGAAGCGGAGCTTCCTGCCTCCCCACCATGGGACCTCGATGTCGAGCTCAGGAAAGCCGGCATCGATGAGCACCGGCGTGTAGGTGCGCAGTTTCAAGTCGACGCGTACGTGGTCCTCTGCGACGCTCACCGTTCCGGCGTCGTCGAGGAAGTGCCGCCAGAGCCGGTCTGGGGTGGCAAGTTCGTAGCGGGGGAGCTTTCTCGCGAGCAGGCGGTAGCAGTTGCCGGCGAGGACGGTGAGGGTCGTGTCCACATCGACGTTGAGCGGCAGTCCCGAAGACAACGCGTTGAGGTGGAAGCCCGAGATGTCGGCGTCGAGCTCGTTCTCGATCATCATTCGCTCGGCGTAGCGACCGAAGAGGTCCTTGGCCGGAGTGCTCAGCTCGTTCGTGACGAGCAGCGTCGGCTGGTCGTGGCCGATGTTGCGGATGGCGATCTGGCGGAGGGACTGGCCGACCCCTTTGAGCTCGGTCATCTCCTCGTGGATCTGCGGGCGGCGGTAGCGGCCGGCGCGTCGCAGGTGATGGGTGGTCCACGAAGAAGCGGGGAGTGCGGCGAGCCGCTCGAGCTCGCGCCTGCCCCGCTGGCGGAGCGTGAGGAAGGAGATGCCCCTTGCGCACAGCTCGTCGAGGGTGGCGTAGTTCGTGAGCTGGGAGTCGAAGACCAACAGCCCCGGGTCGCGTCCCGAGACCCGGTGCCAGTACTCGGCGAAGGCGAACACCTCTTTGGCCTGCTCGGCTTTGGTCACGTCCGCGTTCGCGTAGACCATCTCGGTTGAGGCGTGGTCCTGGGCGAAGAAGGTGAGGACCGAGCGCGTTCGCTGGCTGCGTGCCGGCACGTAGTGTTCTTCGAGGGGCACCTCGTCTCCGTGGTGACGGATGGCATGGAAGTCCAGGTTGAACCCCGCTTCACCGGAGTAGAGGCCCAGCTCGACACAGCGTCGAGAGGTCGCCTCCAAGAGCGCGACATTGGCTTGGCGCTTCACCCGGTAGGAGTAGCTGGTCAGGTGCGTCGCCTTGGGCAGCGCCGTCAGAGCGAGCAGGAGACCCAGACCGGGATCACCGCCGAGGGGAAACGCGTTCGCCGTCCGTCCGTGCCGTGAGCACTTGAGGAGCAGCAGCGAGCCGAGCGAATGAAACGCGGAGAGGACGCGCGTGCCGGGGTAGTGCGCGCCGCCGACGAGCTCGGGAAGTCCGAGCGCCACGAGCTCGGGAACGAGCAGGTAGAGCCCGGCGTGGTCGCAGTCGAAGCGGGAGCCTGCGGGCCATGAGGAAAGCGCCTTGGCGCGCACCGGGTCGAGACGTGGCGCTGGCCCGGTCGGCCGACGGCTCAAGCGCTCGATCCCCTCGGCGTGAAGGATCCCCCACACCGTCGGCACCGACACCGGCGTGCCTCCAGCTCTGATCGCAGCCGCGATCTCGGTGACCGACCGCTCTTCGGCGCGCAGCCTCAGCACCTTGTCGCGAACGGTGACCGACTTTCGCGGTCCCTTCGGGCCGGGCTTGGAGGACCGGAAGAACTCCGTCCGCCCGGCCCGCAGCTCAGAGGCGAGCTGGTGGACCGTCGCCGGCGAGTAGCCGAAACGCTCCGCCACCGTCTCGGCGGCCTCCTCCTCGACGAAGTACGAACGCAGCGCCTCGTAGCGGCGCTGCAGCGGCTCGGTGGGAGAGGTGAAGAAATCCGACCCCGGCCTCATCTCAAGTTATATTCTGAAACGGCACACTAACATGCTAGAGCTGTACTCGCTACAGATGGTGGATCCGCGATCCCATCCCCGGAAGAACATCCAGGTAATTACAGGGATGTAGCGATACTCCCCGCGACCTCGACGTCCCGTTGCGCGCGCTTCCGC
Source organism: uncultured Acidimicrobiaceae bacterium (assembly GCA_964485645.1). Classification (GTDB taxonomy): domain Bacteria; phylum Actinomycetota; class Acidimicrobiia; order Acidimicrobiales; family Bog-793; genus JAKACA01. The sequence continues at coordinate 1,904 of CAZAMA010000416.1, forward strand.
GTCCAACCGCATCCAGCCATCGTTTCAGAAGATCACTTGGACCCACACCGTCCACCCGCCCGCTGCAACCCCCTGGCCAGGAGAACTTCGAGTGGGCATCGGTCTCGGAGCGCTACTACGCGTCTCTACAAGGCTTCCCGAGGATCGAGGTTAGACCCTGTCCGGCTCAACGATGGGCTGGTGGTCGAGGTCGGATGCGGGAGTG
>CAZAMA010000417.1:0-1644 GCA_964485645.1 uncultured Acidimicrobiaceae bacterium
GGAGTACGCACAGGACCGGGGGTTCCTCGTCGATGCCGCCCGGGTCCGCCACCCGCAGGACAAGGCTTGGGCAACTGACTGCACCTCCTGTTCGGTTGGATAGGGAGACGTAGTGCGCGAGTTCGGAGTCATCGCTGACGCCGAGGTCGAACGTATCCTGCCGCGCGCCGCCGGGCTGCGTACGCGCTGGTCCGACAGGACACGCCGCAGTACTTGCGGATCTGTCCCTGCGCGGTCCGCGCCGCGATGGGCTTTCCGCACTTCGCGCAGGGGATCGGCTCGGCTGGCACCGGCGGAGCGTAGAGGCGCTCCCCCTTGTCGTTGTAGACCAGCGAGACGAGCTGGCCGCGCGACGCGCGGTCCTTCACGGTCTGGGGATGCACGCCGAGTGCATCGGCCATCTCATCGAGGGTCAGATTGCCCTTCTTGCGCAGGCGGTCAAAGCGCGACTCGAGCCGGTGGGCCTTGCGGATCTTCCAGACCATCCAGATGCTGAACCGCTCGCCGACGGGAGGTTGGTGGCCGGCGGCGTTGAGCGCGTCGGCGATCTCGGAGTCGGTGTGGTCGTCGAGCAGCCGGTCGATCTCGGTCACGACTGCAGGGTCGAGCTTGTGGAGATCGGCGGCCGGCCTCGGACGTGGCAGACGCAACGTGGCGGTGTCACCGCCCCGGAAGCGGACATGGGCGACGAGATCGTCATCTTTGTTTAGGGTCACGTCTTCGATCAGCAGTCGCGCCATGCGCTTGCGCTCGCGAGCTGGGGTGTCCGGGTCGCGCCACAGACGGGGAAAGTCGGTTGCCAGCGCGAGCACACGCTTTCGCTTCTCTTCGTCCAACAAGACGTCGGCTGCCCGTTGGCGCTCGTAGTCCTCCTGCGCCGAGTCGAGGGCGCGGAGCTTGTTGTTCCACTCGGCCTCCAACGTCACGGCCACGAGTCGGTTGTCGGGATCGACACGCAGGTAACGGCGTTGTGCGAGCTCTGCCTCGTAGCGTGCCCGCTCCACCTGCTGGTGACGCAAGCGGTCGGCGTCTTCGGCCCGGCTGGCGAGCTCGTCTTGGACGCACAGTGCGACCTCGAGGGCCAACGGGCTTACGGACTCCACCAGCAGGTCGCCGATGGCACGGTCGATGTCCGCGCCCAAGATCCGTTGGCAGGGCGGCTCCGCCCGCTTGATGCTCTCGCTCTGGCAGGTGTATTGGGGAACGGACTGGCCGCGCCGCGTGTAGTAGCGGATCGTCATGCGCCCACCGCAGCGTCCACAGACGCAGATCCCTTGCAAGAGCGCGGGACCCTCTCGTGGTGGGCCGGCCCTGCGGTCCGAGCCATAGGCGGCCGAGTTGGCGCGCAGCTGGGCCAGGTTCTCCTCGTAGTCGGCCCAGGTGATGTAGCCGGGATGCGCGTCCAAGATAAGGGTGTGCCACTGGTCCTTTGGAAGGCGCTTTCGAGATCCGTTGCCGTGCAGCGTCTTTTTGGCCTGAGTCCTGCCATAGGCAAACGCGCCGGCATAGCGCGGGTTCTTCAACACGTTCAGGGCTCGGTAGTGCAGCAACGATCCCCAGACGAGCTCGCCCTTGCGGGCACCCGACTGCATCCGCCGGGGAAAGAGCAGTCCCTCCTCTCGAAAGCTGCGCACCGTGGCCGTC
>CAZAMA010000417.1:1654-2106 GCA_964485645.1 uncultured Acidimicrobiaceae bacterium
GATGGCCTCTTGGACGGAGCGGTCGGGGTCGAGCACCACCTTTCCCGAGCCGTCGTAACCGAGACCGACAGGCAGGGGGACCTCAAGCTCGCCGCGGCGCGCTTTGGCGAGCTGGCCGCCGATGAGGCGGGCCTTGAGCACGTGCAGCTCAGCCTCAGACATGGTCCCCTTCATGCCCAAGAGCAATCGGTCGTTGAAGTGCGCCGGGTCATAGAGACCGTCTTCGTCCAAGATGAGCGTGTCGGAGAGGGCGCAGATCTCCAAGAGGCGGTGCCAGTCCGACGAGTTGCGGGCGAGGCGGGAGACCTCCAGGCCGAGCACCACTCCCACCTCGCCCATGCCGACGGCAGCGACGAGACGCTGAAAGCCCGCCCGGTCGGTGTCGGCTCCGGACTGGCTGAGGTCGGAGTCCACGACCACCACCTGTTCGGGCCGCCACCCGAGCGCCACCG
>CAZAMA010000418.1:0-2096 GCA_964485645.1 uncultured Acidimicrobiaceae bacterium
GTCCGCTACCACCGTCGTGTGCGCGAACAGTGCGTACTCGACCTCGACGCAACCAGAGAACACCTCTCTCGTCGCTCCTCCTCCGACGTTGAGTGTCAGGCCCGGTGCATTTGTAAGTAGTTCCTTTGCCGCTTCGGGCAGGTCATGACTGATGTGGTCGTCGGCGGCGACGGCCACCTCGCGCTCTTCACGCAAAAGGATCGGCACGCCTTTTAGGGCGCTAAAGGTTCGTCCACACGCCTGGCACGTCGGGCGTGCACCATCTTCGACGGCGAGGTCAAGGGAAAGATCGGTGTGACAGGACGGGCAACGCAGGATGGATTGCAGCTCATTACGGTTGACTCCACGTGGCTCGTCAGCGCCCGACGATTCCGGCGCTCGCGGAGTCCGCCCCATCGAGAAACACCCTAATCCAGGGCAACACGGGAGTGCCGCTTGGCGGTTCGACGCGCCGGTGCGGGACCAGCGATCAGTCAGGCGGTGTCAGCGCGGGCGCTCCTGGCGAGGGCGGATGGTCCGGCTCTCCGTCTTCAGCCGCCGACCGGTGCTCGAACCGCGTCCAGATCGACTGCACACCGAGCGTCGCAGCCAGCGCGAGGAAGGCTTGCGGTGGAATTCCGTAGCGGATGTCGTAGGTGAAGGCGGCCACGGGGCCGAGGAACAGAAAGAAGGTGAGCGCGCTCATCGCCCACAACCCGACCCTCAGGTTCCTGTCACCGAAGACGAGGCCCCCGAACATGGCGAGAAGCAAGAGGATCATAACTCCGGTGTCAACCCGCACAACGCCCTGCACGTCGGCCAAATCGGCGAGCCACCGCGTGGACGGCGGGCTCGCACCCGAATAGCGCGTCGACAACTCTCGGGCCAACTCCTGCTCGAGCTTGGGGTTGAAGTTCGAAAAGCTCATGAGGTTATGGCTCTCGCCGTAACCGGTCGGTAGGTGTCCCAGCGATGGATCCACATAGCGGGCCAGGTCGAGACCGACTGCCTTTAGATAGTCGAGCGGCTGGTGAACGAGGACCGCCTTTGCGAATGTGCCCGCGACCTGAGCCGTTGCTGGTGACAGGGGGAAGGAACGCCGCACCGGCGAAGACGGATCCCATTCGTAGTACTCTGGGCCGTCCCGAAGCTGGGGCGCTGTGGTCTGGCAGAGCCTCGCTGTGTGTGGTGGTGGCGTGAATTTGCTGCAGTTGGCGAAAGGCGCCACCCGTGCATAGAGGTGGAATCCGCCCATGTCGAACAGGCCGGCGTACGGCCCGATCGCATTGGCCACGCCGAGATATCCGACCAGCACAGCCACGACTGGGAGACCGAACGAAGCCAACCGGACAAATAGGGTTCGCGACGTCCGCTCCGAGCCGAAGGGCACGAACGCCAGCCAGACGAAAAGGACGACAGGCAGCACGAGTGCGGTTGTTCGGGTGAGACACGCAAGGCCGGCCACGACACCGGCTATTCCGAATCGCCATGCGTTGGACGGACGCTCCAGCGCACGCACGAAGAGGTAGACGGCAAGGGTCATAACGAACAAATAGAACGTGTCGCCCATGAGGATGTGCTCGAGATAGATGAAATCTCCGGAGAGCAAGACGACGGCGCACGGTATGAGCGAGAGGGGTCGATTGACGCCCATGTTGCGGCTGATCAAGTAGAAGAGGATCGCAGTCACGATGCCCAAGGCGTGTTGGAGCAAGATGGTGAAGCCGAGGTTGCCGTCTGCCGCATGGGCCATGTCCAAGAAGACCGGGTACCCCGCCGGCATCCAGAAATCGGAGAAGAGACCCTTCGGGTAGACCCTGGCGTACCTGACAGCATCGAGCCATTCGAACATCGTGGGCCAGGCGGCCAGGGCGACCATCACTCGCATGACGGTTCCGACAGCGACAAGGAGGACGAGTGGCCAATAGACGTGACCCACTCCGCGATACGAACGAGGTCGTCGAACTCGCCGGTGTCGAGCTCGACCGCTCGTCACGCCTTCCGTTGTCACATTCGGTTTCCGCGTGCTGCCACTCGTAAGGATATCGTCGGTGGCGCCCTCGGTCTTCACCGATCCGGTCTCCACGGCTGGCTCGCTCATTCCGCTGTGGCCAGTG
>CAZAMA010000419.1:0-2095 GCA_964485645.1 uncultured Acidimicrobiaceae bacterium
GTCCTCCGATCTCCTGCAGCGCCGCGTCCGGGCCGCAAGGTGGGTGTGCATCGGTCATGGGTCCCGACGGTACGGTACAAAGATGCCGAGAGCACGCCCGAAGGTCGACCCGACAACCACGATCTGCTACGTGCGGCACGGCTCGACGCCGACCACCGGGAAGATCCTGCCCGGGCGTGCCCGCGGCCTGCACCTCTCCGATGGCGGGAGAGCCGAGGCGCAGGACACGGCTGGGCGCTTCGCGGGCGTACCCGTCTCGGCGCTGTACTGCTCTCCACTCGAGCGGGCCCGCGAGACCGCAGCACCGATCGCGAAGGTGACGGGCCGCCGGGCCGTCGTCGATCGCGCGATCATCGAGTGCGACTTCGGGGAGTGGACCGGCGCGGAGCTGTCACGGCTCGCCAAGCTCGAGGAGTGGGGGGCCGTGCAGCGGTACCCGTCGGGTTTCCGCTTTCCCGGCGGCGAGTCGTTCGTCGAGCTGCAGAGCCGTCTCGTCGAGCGCGCCGAGCGGTACCGGGCAAAGCATCCCGGTGAGATCGTCGTGGCAGTGAGCCACGCCGACTGCATAAAGGCCGCGGTCGCGAGCGCGCTCGGGGTGCCCCTCGACCTGTTCCAGCGGATCATGGTCGGCACGTGCTCGACGACCGTGGTCGCCTATGGATCTGGCGGCCCGAGCGTGCTGGCCGTGAACTCCTATGCTCCCTTGGCCCGCCTGATCCCGCAGGCGGCTCCGGCGACGGCCGCAGGAGGTCGGTGAGGTGAGAGAGATCTACGAGTTGAGCGAGCCGGACCGCGTGAGCATCGGGACCGTCGGCGAGGTGGGCGAGCGGGTGTTCCTGCTCCAGGCGCGCCAGGGCCTCCAGGTGGTGACCCTAAAGCTGGAGAAGACCCAGGTGTCGACTTTGTGCCAGGTTCTTGGGCGGCTGCTGCGGGGCCTCGACCGCCCGGGCGAGCTGCCGCCGGGGAGCGCGGATCTCGAGCCGTTCGTGTTACCGGACCTCGTCGTGAGGGCCTTGCAGCTTGGATACGACGGCGCGAGGGACCGCGTCGTGCTTCTGTGCGCGGACACCGAGACCGGGGAGGAGCCATACGACGTGGCCGAGGAGGGCGAGGAGTCGGAGGGCTCGGTCGTCCGCCTGGCGATGTCTCGCGAGCAGGCGATGGCCATTGCGATCCGAGGGACCGAGCTCGTCGAGTCAGGACGGCCGAGGTGCCCGCGATGTGGCTACCCGCTCGATCCGAGAGGACATGTCTGCCCGAAGCTGAACGGGAACGCCCCGCCTCGCATATGACCCCCGACCCCGCCCCCCGGCCGCACAGCTCGAAGCAGTGGCTCGAGGTCCTCGCGAGCGGCGAGATCGAGATCGAGGGACGGCTTCCGTGGAGCTCCAATTTCTCGTTTCTCGTGACGGTGTCGTGCGCCGATATCCGTGTGCGGGCCGTCTACAAGCCGGGCCGGGGCGAGCGCGAGCTCTGGGACTTCGGCGGGGAGCTTTACCGCAACGAGGTTGCCGCCTATGAGCTCTCCGCGGCGCTCGGTCTCGGACTTGTTCCCGAGACGGTGCTCCGGGTGGACGCACCTTACGACGAGGGCTCCCTCCAACGCTTTGTCGATGCGGACTTCGAGCAGCATTACTTCACGCTCGTCGACGATCCGGGTCACGGGGCGAGGCTGCGCGAATTGGCGGGTTTCGATCTGCTTTTGAACAACGCCGACCGGAAGGGCGGTCACGTCCTGTTGGACTTCGCAGGCTCCATCTGGGGCATCGACAACGGACTGTGCTTTCACACCGAGCCGAAACTCCGCACCGTCATGTGGGACTTCGCCGGTGAGCCGGTACCCGATACCGTGCTCGCGGCCGCCACAGCCCTTGGCGACTCGGTGCCCGAGGCGGTGCGCCTTTTGATCGACGATGACGAGGTGGAGGCGCTCGAGCGCCGTGCCCGGGCTTTGTTGCGCCGGCCGAGGTTTCCCGCCCCACGAGACGACCACCGGGCCTATCCCTGGCCGCTCGTGTGATGTGCGCGTAGCCGCGACGAGCCCCACCCGGCTCGTGCGCATTTGGGCATCAGGCTCAGCGGCGCCGGCGTGTTC
>CAZAMA010000420.1:0-2092 GCA_964485645.1 uncultured Acidimicrobiaceae bacterium
GCGTCAGCGCCACCCGCCCGGTGAGGTCGGCGAACTTGACGGCGACAGCGCATCCGTAGACGTTGCTGGCAATGTTGAGGTCGGCGTGGACTACCGTCGAACCTGTGTCCGACGCTGGTGCGACCGCTTGCGACTTCTGCGATCACGCGGCGCTCCGGCGGTCCGCGGTGCTGGTCGAGAACGATCTCTGCATGTACGTCTCGACTCCCCGCATCGCTGAGCCGGAAGAGGTGCTTCCCGGCAGCGGCATCGTGATTCCCCTCGCGCACCGCCGGAGTCCCTTCGAGCTCACCGCCGGCGAATGGGGCGCGACGCGTGAGCTCCTCGTCGCCGCGCGGGACCTCCTCGCACGGCGCTGGGCACCTGACGGCTACACGATCGGCTGGAACTGCGGGCCGGCCGGGGGCCAGGAGGTGGAGCACGTCCACCTGCACGTCATCCCGCGCTTCGCGGACGAGCCGCACGCCGGCCACGGCATCCGGTGGGCCATCAAACGGGCGGACAACCGTCGCGCCGACCCGCTCGCCCACGGTCAGTGCCTCGGGTGAGGGGCTCGGGATCGGAGGGAGGATCGAGCCCGGCTGGTGGCGCAGCTCGCTTCCTCGGACCAACCGCCGCAGATTCCGCGCCGGAGCGATCGGAGCCACGCGCGGTCACGACGGACCTCGCGGCGCCCGGCATGGAGTTCCATCGCGGCGTCGGGGCGCTGCTCGCGGATGGCAACCGAGTGCTGCTGGTGCACCGAGGCCCGACGCGCGCCTGGGCCCCGAGCAGCTGGGACGTGCCGGGAGGGCACGTAGAAGCCGGAGAGCTCGAGCCAGACGCGCTGATCCGGGAGCTACGTGAAGAGCTCGCCATCGCGGTCGACCCCGCGCACGCGTCGGTCACCGCCCGACTGCGGGGGCCGAACTTCGAGATGACGTACTTCCTCGTTCGCTCGTGGCGGGGAGAACCGCGGAACGCGGCGACAGAGGAGCACGACGCGCTGGCGTGGGTGACCGAGGGCCAGCTCGACGGCCTGGTGCTCGCGGATCCCGCCGCTCTCGACATCATCCGACGTGGCTTCTCCGAGGGCGGCCCCCCGACGTGAACACGCCTGTCCCGCTCGACCGCGCGGCAGATCAGACAGCGATCGCGGCCGTCGCGGCCGTCGAGAAGATCGACGGCCTCTCCTGTTGTCGCGGCAAAGTCCCCCCAGGCGCACCGCCCAGCGAATGCTCGAGGTGGGACAGGTGGTGAGCGACGCCACCGCGGTCTTTGCCCAGCGCGACGCCGGGGTGCGCTTCGAGTGGGGCCTCGCGGGAGCGAGAGCGGTCACCCAGCACGGCGCAGCTGTGGTGGTCGTGGACGTGTTGTCGTTCAGCACTGCCGCGACGGTCGCTGTCGGGCGCGGTACCGCCGTCTACCCACACCGTTGGCCCTCGTCCTCCCGTCGCCCAACGGATCGGCCATCGCAGCGGAGGTCACCGCAGCAGCAGTCCTCGCGGGCTGTCTCCGCAATGCCACCGCGGTCGCCCGGTGGCTGTCCGCGCACGACTTCGGGCGACCGGACCGTCCAGTCGTCGTGATCGCCGCCGGCGAGCGCTGGCCTGACGGTGAGCTACGTCCAGCACTCGAAGACCTTCTCGGCGCCGGCGCAGTCATCGTCGGCCTTCCCCCCGACCTCAAACGCTCGCCCGAGGCAAGCGCGGCTGAGGCCGCCTGGCACGCCCAGCGCGACCAGCTTAGGGATGCCGTCCGGAGCTGCTCGTCGGGCCGAGAGCTCATCGACGCCGGCTATCCCGAAGACGTCGACCTCGCCTCCGAGTCCGACACCGACCCAATCGTGCCGCTCGTCATAGAGAGCGCCTTTCGTAGAGCCGACACCGCACCGGAACCATGTTGACGACAGCCTGGGCACGCCCCTCGGAGCAACGGTGCGTGACCCACAGCCACGGCGCCGATCGAGCGTCCGCCGAAACATCGGTTCCTCCCTGCGCGCCTCACGTCACTCGCGGCGCCCCATGCTCGCCTCGGTGGACGACGGCTCGTTCGGCGAGAACGCCCCGCGCAGGCTTCCTTGTCACGATGGGCCACGCTCGGTCGTCAATCA
>CAZAMA010000421.1:0-2080 GCA_964485645.1 uncultured Acidimicrobiaceae bacterium
TAGTTTCGTCACATTCCACAATCTACCCACACACGACGGAGCTCCCAACCACACCAGATTTCGTTTCGGCAAACGTCTAGTGAACTTCAGATGAATTATTGCTGCGACTTCGTCAGGCCATCGGTTGCGCCGTCACCAACCGAAAGGCTGCTCTATCTCCGGACGCTGATCGGAGCACTCCCCGCATGGCGGATGCCGGTGTTGAGGGATCGGAGCGTCCGCGGTAGCGTCAAGTTGAGGGGACTCGTCGTTCGGAACCGAGTTCGTAGGTGATCGCGTTGGAGTCTCTTGGTGAACTCGGGGAGTACAGGGAGTTGCGGCGCAACTACCACGATCGCATCTCGGACCTGCGAATCCAGTCCGCCAGCATCCTGGCATGCGCGCTGCGGGGAATCAGGGCAGCCTATTCGGCGACCGCCGAGATGGACGCCGCAAACGGCGAGACATCGGACTTCGGGGCCGATCGAAGTCTCGAGGTCGCGACGGCGATTGATCACCAGGCGCTCGCCCTTCTGGCCTTGGAGGCGCCAGTCGCCAGGGATCTCCGGGTGATACTCGCCTGCCGGGATGTGACCCAGATATCGCAGCTTTGCGTCGGCCTGGCAACCACCCTCGTGTCGAGGATCGCCGCCGTCAGGGAGGTGTCGGACCCGGCCCTACGGGACCTGGTGCGAACGGTCGGATCCCGAACCGGGGGGTTGCTGCAGATCGCCGACGCTGCGTGGACCACGCTGGACCCCGGCACAGCGAGAGAAGTGATCTACAGTTCCGACGACGCCCGCCGAGCGCAGGTCGACTTCCTTGCGCGCCTGCTCGGCCTGGCAGACGTACCCGTCGCTACCGCGGTCGACCTCGCCTTGACAGCCCGCGCTTACGACCGCCTAGCCGACCATGCCATAGAGATCGCCGAGAGGACGCTCTTCGCCACCGGCGTCCCGGCGTGAGCTCCCTTGCCTGCTGGTTGTCCCACCTATCGGGACCAGACGCTAGCCGAAGCGACCGGTGATGTAGTCGTCGGTCCTCGAGTCCTGCGGCGAGGTGAAGATCTGCTTTGTCGCACCCGACTCGACTAGCACACCGCTTCTGACCCCGTCGGCTTCTTCTACCGTGAAGACGGCTGTGCGATCCGACACCCTCGCGGCTTGCTGCATGTTGTGAGTGACGAGGACGATCGTGTAGTCATTCTTGAGTTCGAGCATCAGCTCCTCGATGCGCATCGTTGCGAGCGGGTCGAGAGCCGAGCAGGGTTCGTCCATCAAGATGACCTCTGGCTTAACCGCTATCGCCCTTGCAATGCAGAGACGCTGCTGCTGGCCCCCGGACAGGCTAAATGCATTCGATTTGAGCTTGTCCTTCACCTCTTCCCAAAGCGCAGCACGAACAAGGCTCTCCTCCACGAGATCGTCGAAGTTGACCTTCATGCCGTTTACTTTCGGCGCTATTGCCACATTGTCGTAGATCGACTTAGGGAACGGGTTGGCCTTTTGGAAGACCATACCGACCCGCCGGCGCACCTCGATCGCCTTCATCGAAGGGCCGTAGAGCGCCTGGCCGTCGAATTCTAGGCGTCCTTCGATCCTCACCCCGGGTACGAGATCGTTCATGCGGTTGAGGCAACGCAGGAACGTGGTCTTCCCGCATCCCGACGGTCCGATGAGCGCCGTGATCTCGTTACGCCCGATGGTGAGGTCCACTCCTTTCAGGGCGGTCTGGCTGGCGTAGAATACATCCAGGTCCGACACCTCGAAGACCGCTTGAGCCTCGGGAGCACTGACCGCATCAGCCACAGGGAATCGACCGCTTACACCGGCGGCCTTCAAAGCCGCCTCAGGCTGTGCCATCGAGGTCTCCTCGTTTTCCACGCTCTGTCATCTTACACTCGGGGCGATCGCTTTTGCCCTGTTGTCGCCCTGAGCTCCGATTCACAGTGAGCTCCGATTCACAGTGACATCCGGCTCGTGTTCCGGCGGAACCGGTTCCCCACGAACCGGCCGGCGATGATGAGCACGATGAGCAGGACGAGGCTGAGCAGCGCTGCTGCCGCCGAAGTAGCGTGTGCCCTTGCGCCGGGAAGCGACAA
>CAZAMA010000422.1:0-2074 GCA_964485645.1 uncultured Acidimicrobiaceae bacterium
CACCGAAGTGGGGAAAGTCCGGGAGATTGTGAACACATGTCACCTGAACATGGCATCGATGCCTTGAATACCGGTCCATTGCTCACTCTGCCAGGTCTCTTGCGCGCGTGGAGTGACGACGTCAGCGACGAGCGGGCAAGCGAAGTCGCTCGGTCGATCGGGGTCGCGCGCTCGGCTCTCAGCAACTGGAAGTCTGGGGCACGCGCTCCGGACTGGGAGTCACTTGCTCGCCTCGATGCTGTCTATCGCGCCGGCGGGGCGCTTCTTGGTCTCGCAGAGGCACTCGAGACCCCGTCGGCGTTCGAGCCTCGAAGGATCTGGTGGCACAACTTCTCCTCGAGCGGTGGACCGGTCTGGGCATGGCTTCGCCCAGGCGAGCAGGGCCGCTTGGGCATGGGTGCAGACGTGACCTGGGGACCACTTGGCGCTCGGCTGCAGCAGCGCTGCACGAGCTCGGGCATGTTCGTCACCCTCGGCGTCTCGGTTGCGAACCCGCCGATTCGTTTCGAGCTCGACGAGCCGGGCTTCGTCGACTTCGGTCAGGGTTGCGTGCCTGCTGCTCTCGGTGTACCCGTCACGAACGGCCTGGGCCTGCTGCGACTCGTCGCACCCCGAGACGACGTCCTCACCGTGTTCGCGGCTCGCCTGCGAGAAGGGTTCGGTCACAAGGCCAACTGGCTCGAGACGCTACGACACTTCGTCGGCACGCTCGGCGAGATCGTGGGGGAGGCACTTGACGCGCCCCATCTGCCGGATCGGGTCGCCGATCTCACCGAGCATCACGTCCGCGACGCGACGCCCCATACCCAACACTGGCCAGGTGCGCGCTACAAGGCGCTCCGCGAGATGCGGCGGCTCTCCCAGGCAGAGGCCGCGAGCCGTGCGAGTGCGATGATGCCAGGCTCTCCGGTGAGCGACGACCACGTCAGCCTGTTCGAGGCAGGTGGTCGCCCGCGAGTCAGGTACCTCGCCGCGCGTCTCGACGTCATCTATCGCGCGGACGGCCAGAGCATGCTCGAGACGGCAAGCCTCAGCCGGTCTGGGCCTTGCGCGACGGTAAAGGTCCCCGACTGGTGGGAAGGTCCGGTCTGGCTCCACTTCGGCGAGACGGAGCAGGTCGCATCTAGCGACGCTGTCGCCGAGGTGACGCTCTCGTGGACGCCGTGGCAGAGGCGGCTGCGCCTATGTCCGGGGATGACCGTGACGACGCGCAAGGCACAAGGAGGCGTCGACCCGCTCGAAGTGCAACTCCCCGAAGGGTGGGCACTCTCGGCCGGGATCGGGGTGAGCCATGGTGCGGTCGACGTGAACGACGGTTGGCATGCGATCGACGGGCAGACTGCGAGTGCGATCTTTGCCCGCTACCACGAGGTCTATCTCCAACTCTTCGGACGCACACGCTCGGAGCTGATCGAGCTCGCACGCGAGCACCGCGGGTCGAGTAGCGACAATGGTGCCCATTCGGTGAGCGAACACTGCCAGGAATCGCGTCGCACTTACAAGAGGCTCGGCGAATAGGCCGCGACGCCGGTGACCAGTGATTCCTCCAGTCGATCAGCTTCGCCGTGATGAGCAACACGACCGCCAGGCCCAGTTTGGCGACGCGGTGAATTCTCCTTCTATCGGGGTTTCGGCGAAGTTGGCCACAGTTCGAACGTTAGGAGTTGATCCGCTCGACCCGCTAGCGTAGCCCAATCGGCTGGTTCGTCTTCGGCGCTGTCGATCCCCGCTTGCGCTTTCTCGCGATCACTGCGTCGGTGAGGAAGCGCTCGGCGAGCCGCTCGCGCGTCGCTGTCGAGTCGTAGCCGCGGTCGAGCCAGATCGTCTCGATCTCACCGAGAAGCAGGTGACCCTGCGCGTCGTCGAGCGTCGGTGCGAGAGGACGGAGTCGTTGCGGTTCGTTCCGTCGACTGCGAAGCCGAAGGAGGCCCCGTTTCTGTCCGTCACGATCGACCACTTCCATCCGAGCTTGCCTCTATCGGTCGGATTCTCATGCGGAACGGCTTGTCACCTCCCCGGTAAGGGCCCGGAAGGGAATTACATGTCTGTAGTTCACGTTCGAGCCATGGGCGAG
>CAZAMA010000423.1:0-2071 GCA_964485645.1 uncultured Acidimicrobiaceae bacterium
CCTCGTCGCCCTCGTCGGGTCCTTCGGCGGCAACGCCTGGCCGCTTCGGGCTAGCCCGGACTTACGGCTCCTCCGCACCCCGATTCGCCACTTGAGCAGGAAGTCGTAGCCATTTCGGGTTCCGGAATGTAGACACGAGTATGCTCGACTTTACGAGTGTGGTGTGGGATAATTAGCTCGTGACGAGGACCGCAGGTGCGATGCATGTGGCGACGACGCGTCGTCAGCACAAGGACAAGGTCTATGAGACCCATCTGCTGCGTCGCTCCTATCGTGAGGACGGCAAGGTCAAGAACGAGACGCTGGCCAACCTCTCCTATCTCCCCCCCGAGACAATCCGCCTCATCAGAGAGTCCTTGGCGGGCAAGGCCCACGTCGTCGCCGGTGAGGATTTCGACATCGAACGCGCCCTGCCCCATGGCCATGTGGGTGCCCTGTGGGCGATGGCGAACAAGCTTGAACTGGCGAAGCTGCTCGGGCCGTCGTGTCGTGAGCGGGATCTGGCCTTGTCGCTCATCATCGCCCGCGCGGTGAAGCCGGCCTCCAAACTCGCCACCACCAGATGGTGGGCCGACACGACCCTCGGTGTGGACCTCGCCCCGGAGAACACTTCCACCGACGACGTCTATGAGGCCATGGACTGGCTCTTGGCCCGTCAAGACGCCATCGAACGATCGCTGGCGGCGCGCCATCTGTCAGCGGGATCGATGGTGCTCTATGACCTGTCGAGCTCGTGGATGGAAGGGACCCACTGCCCGCTCGCCGCCCGTGGCTATTCGCGTGACCATAAATCCGGCAAGGCCCAGATCGAGTACGGCCTCATGACCGACCACGAGGGTCGGCCGATTTCTGTCGAGGTCTTTGCCGGCAACACCGCCGATCCGTCGGCCTTCGTCTCCGCGGTCGAGGCGGTGCGCACCCGCTTTTCGCTGCGCGAGGTCGTCATGGTGGGCGACCGGGGCATGATCACCTCGGCGCGCATCGAGGCCTTGCGCGCCCTCGGCGGTTTCTCGTGGATCACGTGCCTGCGCGCCCCGGCCATCAGGACCCTGGCCGAACAAGGAGCGCTCCAGCTCTCGTTCTTTGACGAGACGAACCTCGCCGAGATTAGCCACCCCGACTATCCGGGTGAACGGCTCGTGGCGTGTCGAAACCCTGCGTTGGCCACCGAACGGACGAGAAAGCGCAACGAGCTACTCGAGGCCACCGAGGGCGAACTCGAAAAGATCAGCGCCGCCGTCTCTCGGGACAAGCGGCCGCTCAAGGGCAAGGACAAGATCGCGCTCCGGGTCGGCAAGGTGGTCAACCACTACAAGATGGCGAAGCACTTCGAGATCGTGATCGGCGAGAACAGCCTGACCTTTTCCCGTCGAGGAGCCGAGATCGATGCCGAGGCATCCCTTGACGGGATCTACGTCATCCGCACGAGCGTGAGCACCGAGCGCCTCGACGCTCCCGGTGTGGTGACGGCCTATAAGGGGCTCTCCTTCGTCGAGCGTGACTTTCGCTCCATGAAAGCGATCGACTTGGACCTGCGCCCGATCTACCACTTCACCGAGGACCGGGTTCGCTCTCACGTGTTCGTCTGCATGCTCGCCGCCTACCTCGTGTGGCACCTGCGCAAGGCCTGGGCGCCGCTGTGTTTCACCGACGAGGAGCTTCCACGACGCGAAGACCCTGTTGCGCCTGCACCACGTTCGGCCTCTGCGAAGGCAAAGGACGCCGCCAAAGCGACCCCCGACGGCGAGACCGTGCACGACCTGTCCAGCTTGCTCAACCACCTCGCCACCTTGACCCGCAACACCGTCGTCTTCCCCGGCGGGGTGCGCATCGACAAGCTGGCGCTGCCGACACCGTTACAGCGCCGGGCCTTCGAACTCATCGGTGCACCGATCCCGAACAAGCTCGGGCCGTTGTAGACAGAACGATCGGCCAGGACAACGACGAACCTCCTGATCAAGAGGAGATTCCCTCGTTTTCAGCGGCGTAAGTTCGGGCTAGCGCTCCACGCGGCAGCGGAGGTAGACGTCCCTCGAGCTAAGCGTTCCTCGGCCGTCTCGGCTCGCAGCCG
>CAZAMA010000424.1:0-2063 GCA_964485645.1 uncultured Acidimicrobiaceae bacterium
TGGAGGGAACGTTCAATGTCATCCACCTCCGGCATAGAAGACGAGAACGGCAAGTACAGCGAGCAAGAAGGCCGCGGCGATGAATTCGGTGATCTTGAACAGGCGAAGCTTGGAGAACAGGTTGTCGAGGACGGCGAACACGAGGCCGAGGAGCATCGCCTTGCCGAGCAGTGCAGGAATGGCCAACACCACATGTCCGAGGGAACCCGAAGCAGCCAATCCCCACGGAGCCACGAAGACGTTGATGAGGATTGTGTAGAGGATGAGCTGCTTCATCGCCGCACCCCACTTCAAGAGTGCGAGAGGTGATCCCGAATGCTCGAGTGTGCGGGCTTCATCGATCATCCCGAACTCGAGCGTCCCCGAATGTGTCTCGACCGGAATGCGACCGGTGTCGACGAGGACCACGAGGAAGAATGCGATGGCGACCAGCACGTGGCCGGGTCGGACTATCTCTGAGGCGGACGAGCGGACGGTCGCCGACAGGGCATAGGGGAGGTCGGTGCTCGTGATCAGCGCAACGACGAAGACGACGAAAAGAATCGTGGGTTCGATGAGCGCACCGAAGGTCATGGCCCGACTCCCACCCATTTGGGCGTAGGGCGCTCCGGTTTCGGTCCCTGCGAGCGACACCGAGAAGCCTGCGAGAGCCAGGATGAACCCACCTCCCAGAATGTCCCCCATGTAACCCAGCGGCAGCCCATAGGTAGTGAGTACCGGGATGAGCATGGGCACGATCAGGTAGCAACCGAAGGCCACCACCGGGCCAATCATGAACACCCAGCTGGACTGTTCGGGGACCACGGTCTCCTTGCAGAAGAGCTTGGCCAGGTCGTAGTAGGGCTGGAGAATCCGCGGCCCCCGTCGGCCCTGGAGCCTCCCCTCGACATGGGCGATGACACCGCTCACAAGGGGAGCGCCGGCCACGATCGTCAAGACCTGCAGTGCCTGTACGCCTTCAGGCGGTATCCCACTGGGACCCACAGCGACCTCCACGGAACCGAATCCACGTAGAGGCCATCAGCCCATCAGGGCGGTTTGGGCTCCTGCCCCCCGGGGCTTCATCCGGGACGGAAGGCACGCTACCCGAAAATTGCTGGCGCGCATCGCATCCTTGCCGGTGGCTGCGACCTGTTACCGATCGCGCCGCTGCGGACGGTGTCTTCCTCGTCCAGCTTCCTCGCGCGTCCGGTTAGCATGCGCTTGGCGATGAAGTTCGCTGAGGACGCCTACCGGGGCTGATGACTCCTGTGCACGAAAGTCTGGAGACAGGAGGTTCGCCGAGTGATCCGAATGCGAGGGGCCCGAATGCGAGGGGCCCGAATGCGAGTCCGCCGAGTGGTTCGGCGGCAGGTCCGTCAGACCGGGATGCTCCCCGTAGGGTACTGCCATGATCGGCATCGAGTCGGTACTGACGTGCACCCGTCGGGCCGGTGACCCGCATCTACCTGGTCCGACACGGTCGGACCGCGTTGAACGCAGCGGGGGTGCTCCGGGGCCACCTTGACCCTGAGCTCGATGCAGTAGGGCTCAACCAGGCATCGGCGCTGGGTGAAGTGCTCGGTCGGCTCGAACTACGCCTGGTCGTCTCTAGTCCGTTGCAGCGGGCGGTCGAGACGGCCAGTGCGGTGGCCTGCCGGGCAGGCCTCGAGGTGGAAACCGATCGACGACTCATCGATCGCGACTACGGAGCCTGGGCAGGCCAACCTCGCGAATTGCTCATCACCCGATTCGGGTCCGTGAATGACGCACCCGGCGTTGAATCGGAAGATGTCGTGCTGATTCGAGCCATGGATGCTCTCGATGACGCACGCCGGCGGGCGACCGGTGGGGATGCCGTGGTGGTGAGCCACGATGCCGTGAACACCGTGCTACTGACCACCATCGACGAACGTTTGGGAGACAGCACGACGCTCGTCCAGGACACCGGCTGTTTCAACGTCCTCGAATATCGCGTTCACAGCTGGTCGGTGCTCAGTGTCAACAACGCACCGCCGGGCCACAACTCCCCCGGTCCCCTGGGAGGCGCGGACGAGTCATCATCACCACGCATCACGCAATCG
>CAZAMA010000425.1:0-2063 GCA_964485645.1 uncultured Acidimicrobiaceae bacterium
GGGTCGCCTACACCGCCCTTGGCGGGCTCCCGGCCGACGCGATCAGCGCCCTCGGTGCCAACAGGGTTGCGGCCGCCATGGTGTCGCCTGATCTGGGCTTCTACCTCATAAACGACCTGGGGGCGAAGCTACTGTTCAACACCAGCTCGACGTCGCAGCTCCAAGCGGCCGGCGGCCTGCTCGGGACGCTGGCCGGTAACGCCGGGTCGGGCATGTGGGCTAGAAACGGGTGGTTGAGCGCGCACCCTGGGGTAGCTGCGAAGTTCCAGCTGGCGATGGACGAAGCCGACGTGTGGATGCACAACCCGGCGAATCTGACGACGCTGATCTCCACCCTGCAGGCGGAGAAAGACCTGGCTGCGTTCGAGCAGGGGGCCGGAGCAGCGAAATTCTTCGCTTACGCGCTGCCCCTGGAGGTCGCCAGCGAGCCCGGCGGGCAGTCAGGATCGGCGACAGTCATGAACTTCTGGGTCAAGACCGGCCTGCTCGGCCACACGATCCCGGTAGCCCAGTGGTACTCGTCGAGCATACCGTCTACCGAGGCCCAGGTTACAGCCGCTGCCGCGGCCGCCGGGGTGTCGTGATGCACGGTGGCCCACCGCTGCAGACCGTCGACGCCGGCTCGGGGGCCGGTGTGCAACAGGCGGCCGCCGGCGGGAGTGTGGTCAGGATCGCAGGTGTCCGACACTCGTTCGCCGCTCCCGACGGTTCGAGACGGACCGTGCTCGATGGTATCGACCTGGACATCCGCCGGGGGGAGTTCGTCGCTATCGTCGGGCCCTCCGGGTGCGGCAAGACGACACTTCTCAACCTGGTCGCAGGACTTGTCACCGCTGAGGGCGGAGAGGTCGACGTCCATGGCAGGCCGCCGAAGGTCGGCGACCCGAACGTCGGCTACCTCTTCGCCCGCGACGCCCTCCTGCCGTGGCGCACCGTGCTGGGCAATGCGGAGCTCGCTTTGGAGATGGTCGGTGTAGCCAAGGCGGAGCGGCGGCGTCGTGCCGAGGAGCTCCTCGCAAGCGTGGGACTAGCCGACAGCGCGAACGCCTATCCAGCCCAGTTGTCGCAAGGGATGCGCCAGCGCGTGGCGATCGCTCGTACTCTCGTCACCCGCCCGGATCTGCTGATGCTCGACGAGCCCTTCTCGGCTCTGGACGCGCAGACCAAGCTGCTACTCCAAGACACGTTCAGTCGACTGTGGGCGGATCTCGGGGCGACGGTCGTGCTCATCACACACGACCTCTCGGAGGCGATCAGCCTCGCAGACCGGGTCGTGCTCATGACCGCGCGGCCGGGTCGGATCAAGCGTGTTCTCCAAGTGGACCTGCCGCGGCCGCGTTCGGTGGTGACCCTACAATCCGACGAGGGATACCACCGGATATACCAGCAGCTGTGGAGTGATTTGAGCGAGGAGGTCGTCCGACAATGACAGCGCTCGAAGCAAACCTCGGTGCCGACTCGACGGTCCGCAACGACGTAGGTGTCACAGCGAGTGGCCAGAGTGGCACCGTCGGGCGTAAGCGGTCGACGGGGGCCCAAAAGTCGGTCAAGGTCAGGGCGATCCAGCTGGTCCTGCTGGCGGGACTTTTCGGGTCATGGCAGCTTCTCGCCGTCACGAAAGTCCTGAACCCGGCTTTCGTGAGCGAACCGTCACAGTACTTCCCGTCCTTCTGGGACGGCGTGGACGGCGGCGGCCTGCTCGGGTTGATCGGAACTACGCTCTATGAGACCTTTGTCGGGTTCGCTCTGTCAGCGCTGCTCGGCCTGGTAATGGGCTACCTGCTGGCGGAGTTCAAGTCGGTCGACGTGATAATCCGGCCTTTTATGACCGGCTTCAACTCGATCCCGAGGATCGCGTTGGCTCCCCTGTTCGTGCTGTGGTTCGGGCTCGGATCCCTCAGCAGGATCGTGCTGATCGTCAGCCTCAGCTTCTTTATCGTCGCGTTCAACACCTACGCTGGTCTGCAGGGTGTCAACCGTGACCACCTTCTCCTATCGAGGGTGCTCGGTGAGAGCAGACGCGAGCGATTCTTTAAGTTCGTGTTGCCGTCTGCCACGCCGTC
>CAZAMA010000426.1:0-2060 GCA_964485645.1 uncultured Acidimicrobiaceae bacterium
GCATCGAGTGCTTCCTCTGCCAGAACGTATGTCACGTGATCCGCGACCACGAGGACAACAAGCCAGTGTACGCGGGACCGCGCTTTTTCGTTCGGCTTGCCGAGCTGGAGATGCACCCCCTTGACACCTTGGACCGCCGTGCCTATATATCAGAGGCGATGGGCATAGGACTGTGCAATATCACCAAGTGCTGCACCGAGGTCTGCCCCGAGGAGATCCATATCACGGACAATGCCATAATCCCCTTGAAGGAGAGAGTGGTAGATGCCCGTTACGATCCGGTCGCGTGGCTGGGGCGGAAGCTTCTCGGCCGGCCCGCGCCACTGAGTGCCGTGAAGGCCGCCGAGCACACCGGCGCAGCAGCATCTGCTGCCCGCTCACAGTCCGCACCGGCGATCGCGGTCTCAGACACGCCGCCGGGCACCCGGCTGCCCGCTGACTGAACCGGCCGTGCTCGACCCTGCCGCCTCCGTCTTCCTCTCCGAGACCTGGTTCAACGCGCTTAGGAGCGGACTGCAACGAGCGGCCGTCAGCGAGTTGCCCGCCGTGGCGATAGGGCAGAAAGTGACCGAACTGCCGTCGGCGAGTGGCGGGGATGTCTGCTACACGGTCGAGATTGGCGGTGGCCGCCCCGCAAAGCTGACAGTCGGCTCCACGGCCGCTGCCGACGTCCTGCTCGTAATTTCGTACCGGGACGCTCTGGCGATGGCGACCGGGGAGGCGACTGGCGCCTCGCTCCTCGCGGCTGGTTCGGTCAAGATCCGCGGCGATGCCGCCATGCTCGTGAGCGCGGCGCCTCTGCTGGAAGCGGTGTGCCTGGGCGATCTTCACCGTATCGTCACCTGACGCGCCCGGCGACCTCACGAGATGTTCAACTACAGTTTTTGGATTGCTTCCCACGAACGGAGACACCCATGACACTCACGGGCGTGATCGACGATCAGATGCTCCAGCGGTACCGGGAGCTCTTGGATCGAGAGGATGCTGCTTTCGACGAGCTCGAGCATGCCTATGAGGACGGGGACCGTTGTCACTTCGAGGCTGACCTGTCTGACTGGGCCCGCGCGGCCCAGGAGAGGCTTTCCTACTTGAGGCGCATGGGAGAGGATCTCCAGCTGAACCTGGCGTGAGTAGCCGCAAGACAGCGTGAGTAGCCGCAAGACAGATCGGCCTTCCGGCGGCTGGGAACCTCGAGCCGCGGTTCGGTGTCTATGCCGCGGCGGACGTCGCGTTTCGCATCCAGGCCCGCTTTAGGGCATAGTTGTGGTGGCTGGGTGCGGCGTCAAGCGGGACTGCCGCAGCGGGACAACCGAGGTAGGCAGTGGCGGCTCAAAGGTCTGAAGACGTACTAAAGTTCCTCATCGGCGGTGAGGCGCTAGAACGCGAGGCGAGTCCTCGTCCAAAAGTGCTTCTGACCAGCCACTTCGCAAGAGGTCGGATGCTCGCGCAAGGGCATCGCGCAAAGCGGCTCTCCTTCCTCGCCGCGACCAGCTTGGCGCTGGCCTGCACCGCGTTCGTAACCGTCGGGGTTGCCCACTTCCTCGTGGACAGCACGGCTCTGCTCTTCAACGTCAGCTACATCACACTCGGCGGAATTGCGGCTGCTCTGGTGACTCTCATGACATGGCGGAGTCACCCCGACCTCGCGAGACACGCCAGCGGGTACCTGGAGGAGTGGGTCGAAGCCGCTCGCGAAGCGCTGATAGTCGGCGTCTGCCTGTCGGTCATCGCATTCTTCTGGCGCTCGGGGACTCTCGTCCGCTACCCCTTCTCCCGCGGCACGGTCCTGCTGTCCGTCCCGCTCCTGGCCGTCTCCCTCGGGGCCGGCCGATCCGCCGTGCACCTGTTCTTGCTGCGCCTCAGGCGGCTCGGACACAACCTCACCTCCGTGGTGCTCATCGGCGACGGCCCGTCGGCGACATCGTTCGCGAAGAGTCTCGACACCCGCGATGGCCTCGGGTATCGCTTGGTGGCACACGTAACCGAGACCGAGATCGGCGAGGACATCGGTGGGGTGATGGAGCGCCTCGCGTCCGCGCTTCCGATCGATGAGGTCGTGA
>CAZAMA010000427.1:0-2056 GCA_964485645.1 uncultured Acidimicrobiaceae bacterium
AGATTCCGTACACATGACTGAGACGACAGGTTGGTGTAGGCACCCGCGGCGGTCTTCCACGATCTTGGATGGTCCTCTTCCATCGGCGCAGTCGACAGATCTGGGCCGAGCAGGACGATCGGAAAGAGCGGGAGCACGTGGTCACCGTGAGCTCTTGGCGCGTGTTCGCAAGCGCCGCGGAGCAAGTCACGCTCCCCGTCTCGTAGTTCGTCTCGGAACGTGGCGAAAAGTGGGTAGGAGTTGAATCCACGCCCGATGAACCAATCCCGGACTCGCAGCAGGTTGTCGAGGTCGGTCTGCTCCAGGTAGCCGCCGTTCTTGATCTCCCCGACGATGATCTCCGGGTTGCCGCCGTCATGGACCACCATGAAAAGGTCCAGCTCGCACTCGTGCTCGCGCGCTTTGCCTTGCTGTCGCGGGGTCTTCAACTCGATCCCGAACTGATGAAGGCACCTGCCCGCGAAGACGCCCTCTGAGCCCACTGCCGATGCCGTGGCAAGCAGAGCGAGCGCTTCGAGTAGTCGATCTTCGCCGATGTCTTGGGGAAGGCGATACTGCCAGCCCTGTCCGGACTTGGACCGGCCGAGGGCATAGCCCAATGGGAACCCTGCCGAGCACATCGTGCACGTCACACCCGAGGTGAGATCCTCGGGCCGCATCGTCATCAGGATGGTGCAATCAGGACATCGAACGGCGAAGTACGGCTGCAGAAGCCTGCGATACAGAAGGAAGTCCACGACCTCTCGTGCGTAGTCGTCGGGAGACCGCTCAACCAACAGTCGCTTGGGCCATGATCCGTGGTGCTTCTTCGCAGCGGAGAGGAGCTCACCGATGGTCTTGCCGGTTGGGGAGCGAACCGTCGCCGCGAGCACCGCCCGCGCCGCCGGCTGGTTCGCTACCGCGGTACCGGGCCCTCCGAAGATGTCGATCAACCGCGTAGCGAAGCGACCCGGGTCGCTTTGCGAACACTCCCACCCCGACCCCTCGAAGAGCTTCGCGATCACCCCCATCGCGGGGACGATCTCGACGTGACACTCCTCCGACGACACCTCTAGCGCCAGTGCACGGCCCCCGAGCACCGGACGACGCATCGTCGTTCTCAATACTCCGGCCCTAAGAAGTGGAGCAAGGCCACGGACGTTGGGGAGCGTTGCCCACTTGGTAGAGCCGAGCCTCTGCTCGTGGAAGAGCTCAATCTGGGCGGCCACCATCATGGAGCGGATGATCGGATCACGGCGAAGGACCGGCACGAACTCGGGAAGTGGCACCGGGAACGACCAATCCGCTGCGTCGACGACCGTGGAGAAGGACCGCTCAAAGCCGGTCGAGAAGGGATGGCTGCCGCTCCAGCCGGGAACAACGAAGTAACCCTCGGGATGCGACTCGAGACTGGCATCGCTCAGGATGTGAGCAAGGTCGTCGGGGATCGTCGAACCCCTCTCCAGCAGCATCACGCTCGCATGGGGTGGGAGCGGCGTGCCGTCGCCCCGGCGCCATCTACTCAGCTGACCGGAGTTCCGCCGACTTTCGATCCAAGCCTGGGCGAGCTCCCTGAGCCGATCGGAGTCGGTTAGCGGCCACGGAAATATGTCGCCGCCCAGGGCCCGTACGTTCCAGGCGAGGCGAAGGTGGATTGGATTGGTCGGATCGACGACAACGAAGCCATGAAAGCCGTTCTCCCCCGAGTAGCCGATCTCTCGTCCAGTGAGCGCGATCGGAGAGATGCCGTCCGGGAGGGAGACGGGCGCGTCGGGAGCGATCTCAACGACCCTTCCGTGCTGCTCCACTGCCGCAGCGAGCTGACGCCCGTAGTCGTCGGAGCCGTATTTGCCGAGCCAAACGGAGAGGATGCCACCGAGGGGATCATCGTCAGACCAGGTCGGGAGGAACGGCTCGACGCCTTTCGGTAGCCGATCGAGCAGCCACTCGGGGCCGAGCAGTCGTGCCGACATGTACTCCTTAGGGTGCGCGTATGGCGCCCACTCGCCTCGTCCCTGCCACGCGTAACCTGGAGTCTCCGCAAGCTTGCGTTCCCGCTCGTCGTCATTGACGGGGT
>CAZAMA010000428.1:0-2055 GCA_964485645.1 uncultured Acidimicrobiaceae bacterium
CCCGGTCAACCGCGTGAGCGCGGAGGACCTCGACCGTCTCTACGACGAGCTGCTGCGGCGCGGTGGACGGAGCGGGACCGGTCTCGCCCCTGGCACGGTGCGCAAGGTGCATGTGGTGCTGTCGCTCGTGTTCGCCCAGGCAGTGCGTTGGGGCTGGATCGGAAAGAACCCTGCCGAGCACGCGTCGCCGCCAAAGGCGCGGGCTCCCGAGCCGTCGCCGCCGGAGGTATCGATCGTCAGGCAGCTCCTCGACGAGGCCGACGCGACGAGCATCGACGGCGACCCACGCTGGCCGAGCTTCCTTCGTGTTGCTGTCGCGACGGGGCGCCGGCGTGGCGAGCTGTGCGGGCTGCGCTGGTCGGAGGTCGACCTCGACAAGGCGACGGTGTCGATCTTCCGAGTCGTGAAGCTCGATCGCACGGGCGCCGGGCTCGTCGTCGCCGACTTCCCGAAGAGCGCTCGGGCGAGAGGCACGCTCTCTCTCGACACCGACACCGTGTCGGCTCTCCGTGAGCTGAGGGCCTATCAAGAGGGCATCGCAGCCTTGTTCGACGCGGTGCTGGGCAGGGATGCCTACGTGTTCTCCGAGGAGCCTGATGCAAGCCGGCCCTGGCATCCCCAGGTCGTCACACACCGCTTCGCACGGTTGTGCCGGCGCCTTGGCATCGAGGGCGTCCGGCTCCACGACCTCCGGCACTTCGCGGCGACACAGCTCCAAAATCGGCGAAGGCTTCGGCGTGTCCTCGGTCGCGGGACGGATCGGCAACAGTCCCGCGGTGCTGCTCGGCGTCTACGCACACTGGGTGAGCGCGAAGGACGCTGACCAGGCAACCCACATGGGCGAGCTCCTCGGAGGCGCAGGCTCGCGAACTCCGGGGATCGGAGGTTCAGCTGGCGTCAACGATGCGTAGGACCGAAGGGTCGCTTTGGTAGCCATGTGGTCGTGGAATGGCTCGAGCACAGCAAGCGCTGTCTGGAGGGCTATCTCGCAGAGCTTGTCGAGTGCCGCGGAGAGGTGACGATTGCGGACCATCGTCGCCTTCATCGACCCGTGCGGGGCGAGTGGGGCGAGCGCCGACGACCGCCCGAGGAGGAGCTCCATTGTGTCGATGGTTGTGCAGCGACCTGTCGCATCTGTGCGCTCTTCGCCGCTTGCGAGCCCACCTGCCCACTCCGCGCTCGGAGGACGCGGAGCCACACTGTCGCGGTGCTGGAGGAGAGACGCCTGCGTCAGCTGGCCTGAAGGAACTGGCGAAGGGCCTCGCGGATGACCTCCGAGGTCGTCATCCCGGTCGTCTGTGCCCGTTCGGCAAGCTTGTCTCGGAGCTCAGGATCGAGCCGGACCGACTCGACGCTCGCCGGCGCAGATCCGAGCGAGGGCCGTCCCCGTCGTCCGCGGCGAGCGAGCAGCTCGTCCACGTCGTAGCCGGCTTCTGCTTCTTTAGCGAGGGCTTCGATCTCGGCATCGGTGATGGGACGGCCAGAGTCGGTGTGGCCGTAGACCCGGGGCTTCGTCATGGATCGAGCAACCTCCGGAACCTCGAGCGCATGGGCATGGCGTGGATGAGCAGCTGACCCCCGTCCCGTGTGGTCATGACGACCACCTCGAGTAGGTTCCCGGCGCGGTCGGGGCCGAGGACCAGCCAGCGGTCGGGATCCTCCCCGGCATCTTCGATAGAAAGGGCATGGTCGATAGCGTGCAGGCTGTCTTGGTCGGCGACGCCATGATTGTGGGCCGACTTGTGGACCTCCACCTGCTTAGCGTACTACGAAAACCGGAGAGCGCGCGGCCTCATCGAGGTGCTGGCGCGGGCCCGATGTGCCGGCAGGGTGGAGGAGCCTTCCCTGATCCACGCGGCCCCTGCTGATGACGCCCCTGCCTGGGTGGCGAGATGTTGGGGTGGCAGGGACGGTGGTGCGCGGCTGGCTGTCGATATCGCCGGGTCGCCTGGCAACGCGTGCGGCACCTGCTGATCCAAGTGCACGTGGGAAGGGACCGCGGTGAGCGGCACGAGCGCGTCGCCGTGCATGTCGAGAACCGGACGGGATCATCGC
>CAZAMA010000429.1:0-2044 GCA_964485645.1 uncultured Acidimicrobiaceae bacterium
CGGGACCGGTCACCGTCACCAAAGGGAGCACGCGCAGCGTCGAGGTTGACTGCCAAGAGAAAGCCTCAGACGGGTAGATTGGGAGAGAACTCGATGGGCGCGCCCACCACTCTCACGACCCGCCTCCTGATGACACCGCTCCGACGGGATCGGACGACGTTGCAACTTCTCGCTCGAAGCGATGCCGGCTACGCGCTTTGGGCTGCCGTGACGACCCTCGTCCTCGCGATCACCGGCGGGCTCGAGTACCTTCTCAACGACCTGCGGCTGACGGCCGCCAGCGGTCTTTCGAAGCTCTCGGGTCGATGACTGCTCACAGCGACGGCAGTGCGACCGCGCACCCTTGCCGTCGCCAGCGCCCGCTCCCAGCGGGGAACCGGCTCCCGTCGTGTCTACTCCCTGCTCTTTGGCGCCGCCTCGGCGATCCGGTTCGGGATAATTTGAGCAGCCGCTTGTGGAGCGCCATCGCGAGAACCGACCGCAACGTTCGCTGCGCCGTCGGTCGTCTCCGTGAGGGGCTTCGGACCCAACCCCGTCCTCCAGGTATTCTCTGCGAAGTCGCGAACCAGTAGATGACCGTGAGGAAGGCAGTGAAGATGAGTGGGTGAACTGTGACGATGACCGACCACCCAGCAGCGAGGCGAGCGCGAGTCGGGTTGCTGTGGCGCGGCAAGCCAGGAGCGCAGAGGCCGGCCGAGGACCGGGGTCTCGGGCCGCTGTTCGACGCGTTCGGCGCGCTCGCGGTCGAAGTACTCCCCATCCCCTTCGGTGAAGATCGCGTCAAGGAGGTACGCCAGCAGCTTCGTGAGCTCGACGGCCTGCTGGCTTGGGTCAACCCGATTCAAGACGGTGCCAACCGAGAGCACGTGGACGCGCTGCTTGGTGAGGCGGCGGCGAACGGCATCTTCGTGTCGGCGCATCCTGACGTGATCCAGAAGATGGGCACGAAGGAGGTGCTGCACCAGACCCGCCACCTCGGCTGGGGCTCCGACACCAGCCTCTACTGCTCCGTCGACGAGCTCGCGGAGCGGCTTCCCGGCCGGCTTTCCCGACTCGGCCGGCTCGTCGTCAAGCAAGGCAGGGGCAATGGGGGGAACGGTGTGTGGAGCGTCGAGCTCGGTGAGCCGCACTCGCCCGTGACCCTGAGCTCACCGGTGCTCGTGCGCGAGGCTCGGGCGACCGACGCAGGCGAGCGCGTCAGCCTCGGCGAGTTCGTCCGGCGGTGCGGTTCCTACTTCTCGTGGTCCGGGGTGCTCGTCGACCAGGAGTACCAGCCGCGCCTGGCCGAAGGACTGATCCGGTGCTACTTCTCCCACGGCCAGGTGGTCGGCTTCTGCCACCAGTGGCCGAAGGGCCTGCTCGATGCCGTCCCCGGCGCGCCCACTCCTGAGCGGACCCCGACCGTCATGGAGGACGCCGACGTCCCCGCCTACCAGCGACTGCGACACCAGGCGGAAGGCGAGTGGGTGCCCGAGATGATGCGCGTCATCGGACTGGAGGCGCCTGCTCTGCCGGTCATCTGGGATGCCGACTTCCTCCTCGGCCCCAACGACGAGCACGGCAGCGACAGCTACGTACTCTGCGAGATCAACGTCAGCGCGGTGTGGCCGTTCCCGTCCGTGGCGTCGATGACGATCGCCACCAACTCGGTGGCGCGGATCGAAGAGTCGACCCGAGGGAAAGACCAGCGAACGTCGCGGGCCTGAGGGTTCGCTCGGTCGCTCTGTTCAACGGACGAGTCGCTACTTGGGACATGCCGTTCGGGATCGGCGTGGCTACAACCTTCTTCTACCTGGTCGCTCACCACGCGCGCCGTTCGTCGCCGCGGGCGGGTCCTAGCCTGAGATCCATGGCGACCGCATTTCGCGATCAGGTTCTCGACGGGGCACGCTTCGACCATGTGACTCTCAGGGTCTTTGCTTGGAGCCTTCAGGATACCGGGTGGTCCCATGACTGACGACGAGGTGGTGCAATGTCGCTGGCGAGCGACGCCACGTTCAATGAACATGAAGGCGACACGATCGATAGGCACAAGATAGAGCGT
>CAZAMA010000430.1:0-2042 GCA_964485645.1 uncultured Acidimicrobiaceae bacterium
CGCCCTCCACCATCGGTCGATCAAGCTCGCCTCTGCTTCTCGTCAGCTCAACGTGGCGCTCAGCACCACGGCGCTACTTGTCAAGCTCGGAGACCTCGACGCCGACCCCGAGACCGACAGCAGCGGCGCCACCTTCGTCACTCGTGCCTCGGTCAAGCGATGCTGGATCGACCGCAACGCCACCACGAAGCGACGCGCCTCCCAAGCACCCGTTGGCGTGCCGATCGCCGAGGTCGCCCGCTTCACCGGACACAGCACCCGCGACCTCATGGACCTTGTACGCGCCGGCATGCTCGAACAGGTTCCCGGGCGACGAGCGTGCCAGCTCACGCCAGCGAGCGTTGTAGCCTGGCTCGCCGAACGAGACTGAGCGTCGCCTACTTCTTCTCGGGCTGGAAGCCAGCGACCTGCTCATAGACGAGCGGGTCGGCCAGCTCCTCGACGAGCCTGTCGACCCATGCCCGGGTGTAGCCGTAGCCACGGGACAGGCGATCCCAGCGGCAGTAACGCTCGTCGGTAGCCTCCGGCTCCGCAGAGTCCGTCGCCGGTCGCACCGCGTAGTACTTCCATGCCCGCATGTGGGTGTCGAGCGTGAAGCGGAATGGCAGCCGCTCGCCGACCAGGTTGACGACCTCGGTCGGCCGGAGCAGATCATCGGAGGCGACCGGGACCCGCTTGGGCTTGGTCACCACCGCCAGCTGCTCGAGGGCCTCTTCGACCTCAGGGTTGATGGTTCCCGGCCGGATGAAGCGTACGACTGCATCGGCCGAGCGCTCGCGGTTCGCCGCCACAGGGACGAAGAAGATCGGCATGGCATACTCCGAACTGCGCAGCACGTCGTCGTCAACCTCCTCGCGGTGGCGACGGAGGTATGCCTGGACATCGACGGGCAGCTGCGCTTGGACTGCTCGCAGGGACGCGAGCGCCTCATTGTTCCGGAACCCCGATAGCTGCAAGGGCACGGTCAGGCGGTCGCCGAGCGCTGCTTCCTCGCCGAATTCGGCGACGACGAGGTTCTCGAAGTTGAGCAGCATCGCCTGGGCCTCGGCCGTCACCTCCAGATCCAGCGCCGGGAGGTAGCGGTGGGCGATCTGGTGGCGGAGGCCCAGGAAGAAGTCGAGGTTCGCCCGAATCCCTCGCGCCTGTCGATCGTCTCCGCCGACGGCTCGGGCTGCCAGCTCACCGGTGTCGAGCACCTTGGCCCGATCGTCGATCGACACCTGTTTGCCGTCGGCTCCGCGCACGTAGTAGTCGACCCCGTCGCGCTCCAAGATCGCCTGGAACAGCGAGATCCAGGCGATCACCATCAACACGAAGAACGTCTCGGAGCGAAAGCCGGCGGTCGGGTCGTTGTAGACCCGCACCGCGGCGAGTGCCGACTCTCGTGCCTTGGCGACGAGTCGGTGTTCTTCGGCGAGGTCGCCCGCGTCGGTCGGCGCGATGCCGTTGACCCGCAGCAGCGCCTCTAGACGTCGGATCCGCTCGGTCTGCTCCGATCGACGCTCCGTCTCTACCCCGAGCCACCGTCGCACGTAGGACGTGAATCGCTTGCCGTGGCTGGTTCCGTCGCCCCAGTACGTGATCTCCAGCTGTGACTTCGCCTCGCCGGCCAGCCAGCGGGCGTGCATCTCCTCGGCGAGACGCCGATGGTCCCGCTCCTCGCCCACCTCTTCGTCCGGGAACTGCCGTTCGCTCTCCATCGCTCGACCTACCTTGGCAGCCCAACTGGAGGAAAGCCCCAGCGTACGCCTCGTGCCGCGCCAGGTCCTGATATCGCTTCGTCTGCTATCCCGTTGAGCGACACACCGCCGTCGTAGCGTCGTTGCGATGGCCGAAGCCGTGGCACCTGCCGGGTTAGTCCCGACGCCGTTCGTGCCGGATGGCTCATGGCAGAACTGCGTGGCCGGCTCCGTCCCGATGGCCCGCCACTCGGCGGTCCGAGCCTCGACCGTGTCCAGCACACCCTGCCGCTGCCGAGCGAACGCAGCGCGACGGTGCAGATCATCCAAGCACGCCGAGTGCTCGACGACCTGGCCGGTACC
>CAZAMA010000431.1:0-2038 GCA_964485645.1 uncultured Acidimicrobiaceae bacterium
GGTCTCCCAGCAGGCCCACTCGGTTCCCTGGTCGAAGGTGACCGACCGCAGCAGGCGCGGACGTCTCGATATTCGATAGCCTCGGTCTATTATGAGTATTGCAGTTCGACACCGAACTTACCGGCTAGCCGAGCACATGGACTGGCTGATCACGGTCGAGCTCTCGATTACGTTTTCGGGGTTATTGTCGTTTCCACTGAACGCGAGTGTATTGAGAGCATTCGTGCATCGGTCACCTTGGACCGCGCCTGCAGAGCTCGCTCTATGGCTCTTGGTGTTGATGCGTGCAGGGGTGGAACGGTCGGACGATCATTATGTGACACGATTGAAACGTTCGAGTGGGTGGAGATGGATGCCGCAGATTCTGCAGCTGTCGACTGGACGTCTACATGTTGATGAGTTGTCAGTACACGAGGCGGCTCAATGTATGTTAGTGATCAACCGTAGGTGGAGAAAACTTCCTAGTACAATCGTCCTAAACGGCATGTCGTTGCTGGCATCACTCAATTTGCTATATCTAATGGGATCATCGTATGCGAATATTGTTGCAGTAACAGCCTGGTGTGTCGGTGCCGCCTCGCTCATTGTGATTGCGATAGTGGTAAGTCTATTATGTCGCCGAGCTGGGCGTCTCATATCGGCTCCGAGTTTGGAACTGTGATAACAGTTCAGGTCCTGGTGGGCAGCCAGACCTGACCTTCGAAGAGCAGGCGTAGACCGGCGAGGACGTCGGCGTCGTGCTTGCGCATCGTCGAGACGTAGCTGCGGATGGCGCAGAAGTGTCTCGCTCCGGCGAGCGTGCGCCACGAGCCGGAGATCTTCTGTTGGAGCTTGACCATGCGGATGTCGCGTTCGGCCTGGTTGTTGTCGAACGGCACGGCGAAGTCGACGGTGAACCGGAGGACGTCGGCTCGCTGGGTGTCGAGCCGGCACAGCAGGTTGAACGCCTTCTTCTCGTAGCCCGCTCGCTTGCCGATCGTCGGTGCCGGGTTGGCGGCGAAGCCCCTGGCGACGAGTTGGCCGTAGCGGACGCGGATCGAGTGGAGGGTGGCGGCGTCCAGGTGGTCGGCCCCGTCAGCTCGTGCCGACTCCACGGCGTGCTTGGCCTCACGGAGGAGGTCCGCGAGGTCGTTCGCCCAGCCCTGGTCCCAGCCGACGCCCACCGCGAGGAGCTCACGCAGGTGGTGGGCGTTGCGGAGGGCGTGGGCGACGTCGGAGTAGCGGTAGGGCTTCCAACCGTCGTGGACCGCCACCCCGGACATCTGCCCGATCACGCCGAGGTCGTCCATCGCTGCCCGGCCCCGCTTCTTGTGGCAGTCGATGTAGGTGAGCAGCGCCGTCGAGGCCGAGTGCACCCAGTGGAGGCGGCCGACCGCCCGGGCACCGGTCTCGTCGAAGTGCACCGCGGGCGCGTCACGCAGCAGCGCACGGTTCGTGTCGAGGAACGGGGCCGTCGCCTCGGTCGCCTCGGTGACCATCTGCGCGAGGGCACCGACGGAAACCGGGGCGCCAAGCACGTCGGCGAACAGCTGGGCCATGCGGTCTGCTGGCAGATGCTGGTGGACAGCGAGGTAGGCGGCGAGCGCCCGGATGCCCGGTCCGTAGCAGGCGGGGGCCGTGGCGACCGGAGGGAACGACGCCTTCGTCGTCGCCCCGCACGAACAGCGCCGCTTCTCTGCCATGTGCTCGGTGACGAACAGGCGGATCTCGGGCAGGTCGAAGACCTGGCGGGGCTCGACGCCGACCACCTCGGCATCCTCCAGCCCGGACCCGCACGACGAGCACGTCTCGGGCGCGTGGGTGACGACCACGTCGGGATCTGCCACCTGGGCGAGGTGCTTGCCGGGGGCTCCGGGTTGCTTCCCCTGCTTCCTCGCCGCCGCTCGACGTTCCGCCCGGGAGGGAGCGGGAGGCTTCGTGAACAGCTCCGCCGAGGGCGGCATCGAGGAGCTCCGCGGGGTGCGACCGAGGCGCTCCTCCAGATCGGCGACCCGGCGCTTCAGCTCGGCGATCTCCGCTGCCTGCACTTCCACGAGCG
>CAZAMA010000432.1:0-2031 GCA_964485645.1 uncultured Acidimicrobiaceae bacterium
CGCAGGCCACCACGGCGACCCGGTGCCGATCGTGCCGGAGTGTGGTGCACGTGGGTGGCGGTAGCGGTCGGGCAAGTTCGGCGGCGGATCGGGCGACAACGGCCTGGGGAGTAGAGGCGTCGGACGGGGAGACCGGTGGGGTCAGTCTCGTCCTCGTTCTGGTGGCAGTTGGTGTGGGCGTCGGCATCTACCTGTACGTGCGAGCACGACGGCGAGCGGCTGAGGAGCGAAAGAGCGCGGAAGCTACGACGGCAGACACGGGAGCGAACTCAGCAACGGAACGGCCTCAGGAGTAGTAGCCCATCCTGGTGTTGTCCTCGATGAACTTCGCCATGGCTGACCGGCTAATCAGCTTGCGACGGCCAACGGCTACGTGGGCCAGCTCACCCGTCCGGATCAACTCGTAGACGACACTTGGAGAGACTCCGAGTCGAGCCGCTGCTCCCTTGACCGAGTACAGCTCGGGGCCACTCTTCCCATCGGCAAGCGGAATGCCCTCCACGGTGCTGTCGACGTTCACGATCCGCATGTCGACCGACTTCGTCTCCCAGCCGTAGAGGCCCCAGGGTTTGTCGACCTCGGCCTGGACCTTCTCGTAGGCCGCCTGTTCGTCGGCGGCACGGACCGTCCGTTCGAGGGTCTGGGTTCGAATGATTTCCACGGTGAATCGCACGCGTCCCTCCTTGCCCTGATCTATCCGCTGCGGCGGTGCCGATGCCACCTCGAATGGGGCAAGCTATCGGCATGGAGCTTGACAGCAAGCACCTGGGCCGCCTTCGCCGAGTCGCTACCCCGCGTGACGTGTGGGTGTCGGAGTCCGGTGACTTCACTCCATGGCTCGCCGAGAACATCGACGTGCTCGCGGACGCTCTTGGGATGGCGCTCACGGTGACCGGCACGGAAGTACTCGTCGGCGAATTTCGTCTCGATATCAGGGCCGAAGATGGGGACGGCCGAGTTGTCGTCATTGAGAATCAGCTCGAGCGGACGGACCATTCGCATCTCGGTCAGTGCCTCCTGTACGCCTCCGGTCTCGACGCTTCCACGGTCATTTGGGTGGCTCCACAGTTCCGCGATGACTTCCGTCGCGCGTTCGACTGGCTCAACGAACGGACCGACCTTGGCGTCAACTTCTTTGGCGTGGAGGTCAGCGTCGTGCAGATTGGTGACGGCCCGCGTGCCCCAGTCTTCGAGGTGGTCTCTCGTCCCAACGATTGGCAAAAGACGGTAAAGGGGGCGGGGGCAGGATCAGGCGGCGGGTCTCCCACCGGCATCAGCGTGCTCAACGCTCGCCGTCAGGATCTCTTTGCCGATGTCCTCGCTGAGCTGATCGCCAAGCAGCCGGCGATCCGGATGCCAGCGCGCAACAACGGGAACTGGCTGTCGTTTGCCTCGGGCCCATTCGGCTCATGGAGCATGGCGGTCACTTCGCAGGGTCAATTGAAGGTCGAGGCCTACCTCGACTCTGGCACAGGGGACCGGAACGAGCGGCTCTTTGCCCAGATGGCGGCTGAAAAGAAGGTGTGGGAGCAATCAGTTGGGACGGAGTTGAGCTGGGAGGAGCTCGATGGTCGACGAGCATGTCGAATCGCCGCTTGCCACACACTGGACATCGATGATGACGTGTCGCGCGGCGAGGCGAAGAACTGGGCCGTACTGACGCTGGGTGCGATGTACGGCGCTATGAACAGTGAGCTTCGTTCTCGCGCGGCGGCGATTCGCAAAGCCGCCCTCGCCGCTCAGGACGCCGCACTCGCAGCAGCGCACGACGCTGGTGCGGCCAGCGGGACGCAAGCGAGCACAGGGCAGAACATGTAGGGGACGTGCCCCTCCAGCCCCCTCCAGTATCGTCTACGACCGTGACATGGTCTTGGTCTCCGGTTTTCCGGCCCCGACCTGAGCAGTGGGGGCTCCGCGGTGATCCATTCGTGTGGGATGCAATGAATCGCCTCCTCACACAGTGGTCAGCGCCGACTAGTGCAGACCGGACTTCGGCGGGTCAAGGCCGATTTTCGGCCCCGACGACGGCCG
>CAZAMA010000433.1:0-259 GCA_964485645.1 uncultured Acidimicrobiaceae bacterium
CGCTGTCGACTGCCACACGCTCGTCGGCAACGCGCTTGCCCGGAGCCGACGATCGCGTGCTCCGGTGCTCGGAGTGCTCGAAGGCGTCAACGACCACGAGAACCTCGGGGCGATGTTCCGCAATGCGGCGGCCTTCGGCGTCGCCGGCTTGCTACTCGATCCGACCTCCGCCGACCCCCTGTACCGTCGGTCGGTGCGCGTGTCGCTCGACCACGTCCTCACGGTGCCCTTCGGCCGTGCCGCACCGTGGCCCGGGGTG
>CAZAMA010000433.1:269-2030 GCA_964485645.1 uncultured Acidimicrobiaceae bacterium
ACGGGGCTGCTCGTCGCCGCCCTCGTGCCCGATCCGGCGCGGACCCACCGGACACCCCTCCACCCGCGGGAGCTTGCACGCAAATGGCAGGGGCGTGCCGTGGCACTGCTCGTCGGCGCGGAGGGCAGCGGCCTTTCCGCCGCGGCTCTCGCCGCTGCGGACGAGATCGCCACCGTCCCGATGGCGCCGGGCGTCGACTCGATCAACGTGGCGACTGCGGCAGCGATCGCCTTCTACGAGATGACCACTCCGGTGGGAGCCGGCCGGGACAGGGCCGACAGCGAGTGACCGCCACCTGGCCGGCTCCGCACAGTCGCTCCGCGCTAGTCCCAGGTGAAGAGCTTGCCGTTCTTCAGCTTGTCGAGCAGCCCGGGTACCCGGTCCGCTAGCGACCCCGTCTTGTGGACCGTGAGCCAAGCGACCAGGTCGCTTACGCTCTCGAGATCGACGTCCTCGTCCGTCTGCACCACGTAGAGCCGGATCGCATCGCGCTCCACGGTCACGGTCAGCTCGACCTCGCTCGCGGGCCCGAAGCACCAGACCGGCGGTGCGCCGGGCGATGGCGTCGCCTGCAGGTGCCAGCCCGGTCGGCGCTCCAGCAACTGGACGACCTGCTTCCATGCCTCGACCGCCACGGCGCGCACCTTCACCTCGAGATGTAGCACCACCGTAGGGCCTCGGAGCGGCTCTGCGGGATCAAAGGCCGAGATAGCGTGCCGTCGGCCGGTCTCGCTGCATCCCGTCTTGTCTCTCCGTGTCGTCCTGACCGGAATGGTCGCCCTGCCGCCGCTGTCGAATTCATGCTCGGGCCGCTGGTCGAAGCGCCTCGCCGCGCGGGCCATTCTCTCCACCGCGAGCTCGCGGGGCTGTGGTCCCCCTCCCCGGCGCGGCGCCTACCGGATCATCTGCCAGTTGGACGACGTCCGGCGAGTGGTCGACGTCGTGCGCATCGAGCACCGCTGCGACGTGGACGTCCTTGCAGGTGCTCCCCGCCGATGACAACCCGCCCGCACGTGGACAGTCACACGATCGGGGTCAGGCCCAGCCCTGCGCCGAGGGCGCTTCGAGTATGAGAGTCACACCGAAACGTGAAGATGAGTCGGGGCCAAACGTGAAGACCTCTTGGTGGGCCGTAGGCACTCGTATTCGAACCTCGATGACGTGCGGCTTTGCCTCGAACAGCTCGGCCTGTAGTAGCCACTTCGTCTCCGCGTGCGGTACCGTAAAGACAGAGTGCTATCATCAGCTGATAGCATCAAGGTATGGCTTCGTCGAGAACTACCTTCACGCTGGACGAGGAGTTGGCTGAGCGGGCTCATCAGCTCGGCGTCAACATCTCGGCAGCAGCGCGCAAGGGAGTCGCTGATGCGGTGCGCGCCGCGTTGGAGCGGTCAGACCGAGAGGCGTACCTGAGGCACCCCGAACGTGCAGACACCTTCTGGACCGAAGCTGAAGCGTGGAACGAGCCATGAGGCGCGGCGAGCTTTGGCTGGCGGAGGTCGGTCGCAAGAGGCGACCCGTTCTCCTGCTCACGCGATCCGAGGTCCTCGACGTCCGCGAGCTCGTCACCGTGGCCGAGATCACCACATCGATCCGCGGTCTGGCCGCGGAGGTTGCCATCGACCACGTCGAGGTTGGCCTGGACCGACCCTCGGTCATCAACTGCGACGGCCTTCACACGGTCACTCAGGCATCGCTCACCGGTCCGGTCGGACAAGTCGGCGATGACGTCATGCGCAAGGTCTGCTCGGCGGTCAGCTA
>CAZAMA010000434.1:0-2021 GCA_964485645.1 uncultured Acidimicrobiaceae bacterium
GGCCACATCCATTTTTCGAACCCTGAGTACTTGCCCTTAAGGACCTGGGTCAAGGGGACAATGTCACCGTTGGCGGCGAAGGAACCGATCTCGGGCCACCACTCCGTGAAGATGTCGGGCGGGTCGCCGGCGGCGATCGTCGAAAGAAGCTTTGCGGTGCTCGTCGTCGCAACGCTCGGGATGTTTTCCTCTGTAACTGTGATCCCGGGGTGCGTCTTTTCGAACTGCCCGATCATCTGGTGCAGCAACTGCAAGGTCTGACCGGACCACATGGTCCACCATGTAATATTGACCGTCGATGCGCTCGCAGGCGGTGCGGTGCTGAGACCGGTTACGCCGACCAACGTCGCGGCGGCTATTGCGCTAGCGAGCCTAGTGCCGCGGCGACGCCGGAGGCTCTTTAAGCGGTAGGGCAGGTGTGTTGCCCAACCCGTTTCTCCCTGTTCCATGAATCTCTCCCTTTCTTTTGTGTGAAAGTTATTCTTCTTTGTTTGACCGTGCGACTGCACGCTTGTTGATAGACACGGCTAGCCGGCGCCCACGCGAGGTGGTCGTAGGCGGCCGGTGCGAAGGTTTTGGAGGTGGCCCAGCACTTTCACGAATTACCAACTGTGCGAGCGGGTAGCGTAGAGCCTCCTCGCCAGTGCTGTCGGCCAAGCCCGACAGGAGCTTGGCAAAACATACCTTGCCGAGCGCTTTGAAGTCTTGGCGCACTGTCGTGAGCGCTGGCGAATAGAACTGCGCAAGAGGGACGTCGTCAAAGCCGATGATGCTCACGTCCCTTGGTACTGAGCGGCTGGCGTCGTGCATGGCTCTTATGCAACCCACCGCTATGTCGTCGTTCCCGCACAGCACGGCAGTGACATCCTGTTTCTTGGCCAATTTTCCCCCCGCCTCATAACCCCACTCAGCATCCCAACCTGCGACCAAGGGTCTCGGCACACTACGACCAGCCTCCTGGAGAGCTGTACGCCAACCCAACATGCGCTTGGTAGTGCCTGTCCAGCTTGGGATCGACAGGTGGTGCACCGTGGTGTGGCCGAGCCGAAGCAGGTAGTTCGTCGCGTCCCTTGCGGCCGCGTACTCGTCGATCCAAACTGAGGGCCTGGAGGGGTACTCTCCTTCAGTCGGCGCGGGGACCATCGCAACCACCGGGACCGTCGCGGGCACCGCTGCTAAAGCGTCCACGCCTGCTTTGTCAAAGGCAATCACTATTATGGCCCCCGCTGGCTCGATCGCGCGCTCAACTGCGTCGCGTACACCAGTCGGCGTGTCTGGCTCGACAACCCGTACGCCCATGACAAAGCCAGATTCCCGCGTCGCCTCTTCAATCCCTTCAAGGGCTGCGGAAAACCCATAAAGGCTTGTATTCGAAGCGAGGACGGTAACCGATTGCACCGGACCGCCTGCTAGTGCGCGGGCGGCCCGGTTGGGGCGATACTCGAGACGCTCGATCGTGTCGAGCACGGTCTGGCGGGTTGGAGGGCTGACGCTCGGGTGGCCGTTTATCACGCGCGACACGGTTTGGTACGACACGCCGGCAGCGCGAGCTACGTCTCGGATACTGGCCGTCGCCCCGTGACCGGTCACATCTGCTATTGTGATCGGTCACATCGGACTTGTCAAGCCGGCTCCAGTGGGGACAGAGTTGTACTCGGCCCGAGCGGGCCGCCGTGTGCACAAGGCAAAAGGACCCGGGAGGCCCAATGGTTGCGGTCAGGAGTGGTGCGGGGTTCGACCTCGCCTGGAGCGATGACGGGCTGGCTTTGCGCGTCGAGGTAGACGGGGATGGCTTTGCGAGGCTGGCTTGCCTGAGCGCGGCCCAAGCTTTTCTTCCGGAGAGCGGACGCACCGGGAGCGGAGCGGACGCGGTTCTCGCCCGGATGCCGCTCGTCGACATTGTGACAACCGGGACGGGCAGGGACAGGTCGAGCAGGAGGTACGCGGAGTCGGTGACGGGTGGGCGCCTTCGCTACGTCGCCCACGAAGAGCTCGAAGAGACGTCCTGGCACGAGCTTCGA
>CAZAMA010000435.1:0-2007 GCA_964485645.1 uncultured Acidimicrobiaceae bacterium
TCGCCCACCGGGGCTCCTACACGAACACCGTCTGGGTCGCTCCCTCCTCGGTCAGACGCGTTCTCGCTGCTCACGGGCTCGTCCTGCATCCGCCCATGCGTCCGGGGACCTCGGTGCGCAAGCCCTTCCCAGACTGGGTCGAGTACCGGCCCAACCAGATCTGGGTCTTCGACACGACGCACTTCACCCGGGCCAAAGCGGCGGTCACCATCGTCGAGGACCTCGTGTCTCGCAAGTGGCTGGCCCACATCGTCTCGTCCGAGGAGACCTCCACCCAGGTCGAGATCGTCTTCACCGACGCCCTGGCGGCCGAGGGACTGCTCTCAGCCGTAGAACGCAGGGCCGACGGGCAGGTGGACGTCACGACCGACGACCCCGGCCGCCCGATCCTGCTCGCCGTGTCGGACAACGGTGCCCAGATGACCTCGGGATCGACGCACGAGTTCATGGCACTGTGCGCCATCGCCCAGCACTTCGGCCGACCCGGGACCCCGACCGACCGGGCCTGGATCGAGAGCTTCAACGGACATTTGAAGGCCGAGTACCCGCACCTGGAGTCGATCACCGACATCGAGGTGCTGCGTCGAGAGCTCGACCTCATCCGGCCGAGATGGAACGGGATCCGCCTCCATGCCGGCATCGGCTACGTGACGCCCGACGACGAGCACGAGGGTCGGGGTCCGGCCATCCGCAAGGCCCGGGAGGCTGGGCTCGAAGCGGCGCGTCTGCGACGTCTCGCCTACCATCGCAGCACCCGAGAGACCAGCAAGCCGGAGACCCGATGATGTCGTTTGAATCAGCCGGGATCACTATCGCTAAGAATCTCAGCGGATAGGTGCCGATGCCGGTGACCAGCGGTTTCGCCAGTCGATGAGCTTGGCCGAGAGCAGGAACACGATGGCGAGTGAGAGCTGAGCCAGCCGATGGATGGTCTTGCGGTCCGTGTTCCGGCGGAGCTGCCCATAGTTGCTCAACCACGAGTTGGTCCGCTCGACCGGCCATCGCAGTCCCATGGGCTGGTGCCTCTTCGGCGCGGAGGATCCCCGCTTCCGTCGCTTGGCGATGACAGCGTCGCCGATGTGGCGTTCGGCGAGCCGCTCCCGCGTCACGTCGGAGTCGTAGCCACGGTCGAGCCAGAGGGTCTCGATGTCGTAGAGCAGTCCCCTCCCCTCGGCGTCATCGAGCGTGGGGGCGAGCATCACCGAGTCGTGGCGGTTGGCGCCGTCGATCGTCACGCCGAAGGGGATGCCGGCGAGGTCGGTGAGGATCGACCACTTCCATCCGAGCTTGCCCCGGTCGGTCGGGTTCTTGCCCGTCCCCTCACCACCAGCAGGACTTTTGTGCAACGAGCCGTCCACCGACACGTCGGAGAGCTCGAGGCCGATGATCTTGTCGTAAGCAGCCAACGCCTCGGTGACCAACGCGTCGAACACGCCGGCGGCAATCCACTCGTCCCGTCGTGCCCGCATCGTGGTGTCCGACACCTTCGATCCCGTCAGGCGCTCGGCGTCCTCCCACGAACAACCCGTGACGAGCCGGACGAGCATGCCGTCGAAGCAGTGGCGATCAGACGCCCGCGGCCGGTGGCATCCCAACGGATGGGTCCGGTCCGGCGGGGGAAGCAGCGGGGCGATGGCGGTCCAGACAACATCTCCCACTTCGGGGTCGAGCGCGCGCATGATGGTGGGGTACCTCCACTGGTCGTTGGTGGGTTGGGTAAGCACCCCAAGTCTCTCGGGGCCACCCCCACGACCGGTGGATGGTCGACTACTTCAGCGCGTATAATCCCAGGTCAGGGCCCTATGGCCAATCCGCGCGGCCTCTAAGTCGGACACAGGTCAATCGCCGAGTCGACCTGGCACCGCTGGCAGAACCAGTACGGCGGCATGAAGGCCGAGGACGCGAAGCGCCTGAAGGAGCTCGAACGCGAGAACACGCGTCTCAAGAAGATCGTCGCCGACCAGGCGCTCGACATCGACATGTTGAAGGAGTTGAACCGGGGAAACT
>CAZAMA010000436.1:0-2005 GCA_964485645.1 uncultured Acidimicrobiaceae bacterium
CGGACGACGAGGGTGTCGCGGATGAACCCCACGATCGAGCGCGCCCTTCGCAACGGGAGCTTTGTGGACATGACCACATACGAGCGTTCCGGATCGACCTTCTCTCGGCTCGTCCAAGGCAACGCAGGCACAGCGGCTCCTTTGCTATGATGTAAACGGTGTCTACATTTTAGGAGGAGCCTACGCGGATGTCAAACCTGCGGAGTGGTGGAACCGAGCGGTCCTATCACCACGGTCACCTACGGCAAGCCCTTGTCGACTCTGCGGTCTCGGCGGCTCGAAGTGGCGGGCCCGAGGCGGTGGTGCTGCGTGCCGCCACTCGCAAAGCCGGGGTCTCAGCAGGAGCCGCGTACCGGCACTTCGCGGATCGCGATGACCTCCTGCGCGCGGTGGCGCTCCGGTGTTTGGACCACATGGGTGACCTGATCGAGCGCCGGCTGGACGAGGCTGAGCCGCTCCCGGGGTCCGACGGGGCATGGCGACGGCTCCACGTGGCGGGACGCGCCTATGTCGAGTTCGCCATCAATGAGCCGGGATGGTTCCACACGGCCTTCGCCATCCCCGTGGAGGCCCAGCCTCGGCGAGAAGGCGGGAACCGGGGACTGTTCCAGATCCTGGTCGACGTGCTCGACCAGCTGGTCACCACCGGGGCGATCACTTCCGAGGCGCGCCTGCGCGCTGAGTACGTCGCCTGGTCGTCGGTTCACGGCATCGCCACCTTGGTGACCGGCGGCTCGCTGCGCGACCTACCCCCAGCAGAGCGGGACGCGTCGATCGACCGCGTCGTGCGTTCGGTCACCTTCCAGGTCGACAATGTCGGGAACCTACCGATTTGACTGTGCTCGTGGCAGTGGGGCAACCACCGGCAGCCCGCCGAGGGCCTGCTTCGTCACTGGCACCGGCCGCGCTGAATGCTGCGAGACTCGGCACGTGCAAGACGCCTTACCGCTCAGCTGGTGCGGCGATGCCGGAGGAGCGTGGCGCATGGGCCGTTTCGCTCGGAGCGCCAGGCTGGCGGGTTGCGTGGAGGCGCTCACCAGTTACACCGAGCGTGGATCAGAGGCGGTGTCACGCCGCCAGGCGGCCACGGCCGGTGCCGTGCTCTTCGTGACCTGGCGCGATCCCATGGAGGTCCGCATGGGTGGGGTGGCCCGATCGTTCTCGACGTTCGTCGCTCGGGTGTGTGACCGTCCGCTACGCACCGGTCATCGGGGTTCCCAGGACCGTATCGGAGTCCACCTGGGTGCGCTCGGGGTCGCCCGGCTCCTCGGGTTGCCTGGCTCGGAGCTGGCAAACCGTTGCCTCAGCCTCGACGAGGTGCTCGGGGGTGCCGCAGCGGCGTTGGTGGAGCGCATGGCGAGCATCCCAGAACCCAGCCGGCGCGTGTCGGCAAGCAACTCGAGAATGCGTCCGACTCCCTCCTCGGCGTGTACGCCAGGTCATCACCGAAGGATCCCTGCGCATGGGTGACTTGGTCACGGTCCAGAGATAGCGCCGCCCACGTGGTCAGAAGCACTTGGTTGGCCGGTAGCCGATCCGCCTCCGGGCGGGGGCCCCTCCCCGGCGCAGCTCTCCCCGAGGATCCGTCTCATTGAAGATGACGACGGAGCCCATCAAGGTCGCCCAGCACCCAAGCGCTCAAGAGCAGTTGATCCCTTGCGACGAAGAAGGCGGCACCCGCATACTCGAAACGGCGATGGGTGGCAGGCAGGCCAAGTAGCGGGCCCGTGTGGGTTCCGGTGTAGCGGAGTCGTGCGGCTGCCTGCTGATCGTCGCAGACGAGAGTCACAACGTCGTTGCGGAAGTCTGCAGACCCGCGCGTATCTGATCTCGATACATCCGCCACTCGTTTCGGCCAATGGTCTGCCGCCCGAGCGAGCCGCGGAACTCGAACTCAGTGTCCAGCACGGTATCGACGGCGGAGTCGTTCCAGCGGTTCCACAGCTCTTCGTAGAAGGTCTCGTTCATCCGAGCGATGGGTGACGACACTCGGTCATTCGGGTGT
>CAZAMA010000437.1:0-2004 GCA_964485645.1 uncultured Acidimicrobiaceae bacterium
TACCACCCTCAGATGTGCGGACAGCTTCGGAGTTAGCGTCTTAGCGCCAGGAACCGCCATTACCTGAATCCAGCCTTCGGCGAGCAGCCGGGCGATCCGGTTCCTTACCGTTGCCTCGTTCACCGAGAGACGTTTTGCCATCTGGGAGTTACTAGCGCGGCCGTCCTGTTGCAGCAGCCGGACGATCCCATCGTCAAGCTCGTCGAACTCGCCGCGTCTCATGCGCGGCCGCTGCCCACCATGAAAGGAAAGCCTAGCCAGCGAACAGCAACCGAGTCGCTAGTTGGGCTCGGCCGTGCTCTCCACCCGGCCACCGCGCTGGATGGGCAAGGTCTCGATGCCCGCTGCGATCGCTGCCCTGCCGGGCCACCCTTGGTCACAATTCCATCATAGTTAGAAAGACAGGAGTTATAACAGCATGTCTCTCCGAATTAGCCACTAGAAATGACTAGGAATTAATGGACTTCGGATCCTTGTGCTGTTAGTCTGCCGTCAACTGATCGGGGGTGCCAGGCGTTGGTCGATTGCGAGGATCACGACAGGAGGTCACTGCGGCCTCTTTTTGATCCGCGTTCGGTAGCGGTCGTGGGTGCCTCCGACGACCCGGCCAAGTGGGGGCACCACGTGGCCCTCAGCGCGCTTCGCGGCTCTCGCCTTCGTTCGATCTATCTCGTCAACAGCCGAGCTGGCCAGGTGCTCGGGAAAGAGGCATTTCCTCACCTTCGAGCACTGCCGGAAGCCCCGGAGCTCGTCGCCATCACCGTTCCCGCTGTGTCATTCGAATCGGTGGTCGAAGATGCTTTGGCGTGCGGCGCACGGGCGATAGTGGGCATCACGGCCGGCCTCGGAGAGAGAGGTGGTTTGGACGAAGAGCGGCAAGGGCGGCTCGCGGCTCGAGTCAGACAGGCCGGGGCGGTGCTCGTCGGTCCGAACTGCGCTGGTCTCTCCGACTCGAGCGCCGATCTCCATCTGGAGTGGGAGAGCTATCTACCAGGAGACATGGGTCTCGTCTCACAGAGCGGGAACCTGATAAGCGAGATCGCCGCGCGCGGAGCGGCAGCCGGCCTGGGCTTCTCTCGCTATGTCTCGATCGGCAACCAAGCAGATCTTGAAGCAGCCGATTTCTTGTACGACTTCGCGTCTCACGCGCCTACCAAGGTCGTCGCCTGCTACGTCGAGGACTTCAAGCTGGGCCGACGATTCGTAGATGCCGCCCGCAGTTGCGCTGCGTCCGGCAAGCCAGTGATAGTTCTCACAGCAGGACTTACTGCGGCTGGGGGACGTACCGCTCTCTCACATACTGGGGCCCTTGTGACAGATGTTTCCGTGGTGCGAGCTGCCTGTCGAGCGGCGGGTGCTCACATGGCTCGGACTCCTGGAGAGCTCGTTGACCTCGCGCAGCTTTGGAGCCACACCTCGCGACCGTCCGGGCGCAGAGTTGCAGTGTTCGGAGACGGTGGCGGAGCCTGCGCTATTGCAGCCGACATGCTTGTCACGGCTGGACTCGAGGTGGCTCCCTTTGGAGAGCGACTTCGCCGTCTAATTGAGAGTGAGCTCTTGGTGGCAAGCGACAACCCTGTCGACCTAGCCGGAGCTGGCGAGCGTGACCTAGGCGTCTACGATCGGGTGCTCGGACATTTGCTCGAGAGCCCGGAAGTTGACGTCGTCCTCCTCACCGGGTACTTCGGCGGCTACAGCGCCTTTGGCGACGAGCTGCGCGCCCGTGAGGTTCTTGTCGCTCGGCGGTTGGCCGAGCGCGCACGGCAATCGGGCAAGCCCTTTGTGACTCACAGCATCTTTCCGGATTCACCTGTCGCCACCGAGCTGCGGTCAGGTGGTGTTCCCGTCTACGAGCGGATTGAGATGGCGAGCCGCGCAATCGCATCCCTTTCTGAGGCTGACCCCGCGAGTCGAGCGGGGGGAGAGACGCCCGCGCCTGCCATCACAAGTTCAGGGGCCGCCTATTTTGCGGCGCGCGAGCTCGTGGAGAGAGCGGGCATACCG
>CAZAMA010000438.1:0-1987 GCA_964485645.1 uncultured Acidimicrobiaceae bacterium
GCGGGTGTGAACCCTAGCTTTATGCGGACAGTGGAAAGGCATCTCCTTGAGGTCAACTTAGAAGGGATCGGTATGCTCATCGTCGAGCACGACCTCGATGTCTTGGAGCGACTGTGCGACTCAGTCGTAGTCATGGCCCGGGGAGCTGTGATCGCTCGGGGCAACATGGCGGACCATCGGGCGGATCCTGAGGTGCGAAAGGCATATCTCATTGGTTGAGGCCGGGGCACGTCCGCGATTTCTGCTTGAAGTGAACTCGCTAGTTGCGGGCTATGGCGGGTCGAGGGTGGTCGCGGGCGCGACCCTGTCCGTCGGCACCGGCGAGGTGGTGACCGTCGTCGGGCCGAACGGTGCCGGCAAGAGCACCCTCTTGAAGGCTCTTGTGGGTGCGGTGAGATGCCAGAGCGGGTCGGTGCGTCTCGAGGGGAAGGAGATCACCAACCGACCCATCGACCAGCTTGCGCGTCTAGGCATCGGCTATGTGCCCCAAAGCGGAGAAGTGTTCGCCGAGTTGACGGTTCGCGAGAACCTGGAGATGGGCGGCTACCTACTTGGAAGGCGAGAGAAGGAAAGACGAATCGAGGAACTCGTGGAGCTGCTGCCGCCACTCGGAAGAATGATGAGACGGCGTGCCGAGAAGCTGAGCGGCGGCGAACGCAAGGTGGTCGCGATCGGACGGGCTCTGATGAGTCGCCCAGTCGTCCTGCTTCTCGACGAGCCCACATCGGGGCTCTCAGCAGAGCTGTCGACGGAGGTACTGAAGAACGAGGTCGCGGGGCTAGCGCGCACGGGGGCAGGGGTCCTTCTTGTTGAGCAGAAGGCGATCGCGGCACTCGAGGTGTCGCACTGGAGCTACGTGCTCTCCGCAGGACGCACCCAGATCTCCTGTGCCGCGGCCGAGCTCCTCGCGCGCAGCGACCTCAGCGATGTGTTTCTCGGAAAAGCAAGCGCCAACCGAGCGGAGCAAGGGTGATACGCCTCGCCGGTCGCTTGATAAGCAAGTCGGCCGGTCGATGAGGAGCGAGGCGGTCATAACGCGGATTCCCACAAGAGCGGGTTGACATAACGACTCGTTGGTTCCCCATATCGCTGTTCAGTGGATCGCCTCGGTGAACGCTAGCTTGCCAACAGCTGACCTGATGTGTCTCTATGCACAAGGCTACATGATTGTCAGCGTGGTAGGCGCCAAAAAGCTGCGGCGGAACAGAGGCTCCAGGCCGGAGCGAGGAGACCCAGCTGGACCGGGACGAGTGAGCAGATCACCGCTTCGCTGAGCCCGGAGAGGGCGTCACCTGGCGCTGCACTTCCTGCGGGGTCTCGTTGGCGCGATGCGCCAGGCATCCGAGCAAGCTCGCGAGCTGAAGCTCGAAGAGGCCGCCAACGGTGTCAATGGCCGAGGTACGCCTTCTTCAAATCATCGTTTTGGCGTAGGTTCGCAGCGGTGTCGGAGAGCACGACGCGGCCGGTCTGCAGCACATAGCCCCGGTCGGCGATC
Source organism: uncultured Acidimicrobiaceae bacterium (assembly GCA_964485645.1). Taxonomy (GTDB): domain Bacteria; phylum Actinomycetota; class Acidimicrobiia; order Acidimicrobiales; family Bog-793; genus JAKACA01. Next base: position 1,496 of record CAZAMA010000438.1, read on the forward strand.
GACAAGGCGATGTTCGCGTTCTGCTCCACCACGAGGATCGAGACGCCCATCCGGTGCACTCGCTCGATGAGTTCGTAGCACCGCTCGACGAGCGCGGGTGAGAGGCCCATCGACGGTTCATCCATAAGCAGGAGGCGCGGGCTGGACATGAGGGCCCGCCCCATCGCCACCATCTGCTGCTCGCCGCCAGATAGCGTGCCGGCGAGCTGGCTCTCCCGTTCCTGCAGCACCGGGAAGAGCTCGTGCACCTGCTCGAAGGCTTCCCGCCGCGCCTGCTTGGGCCGCAGGTACAAGCCCATCTCAAGGTTCTCCCGCACGGTCATCGGGCCGAAGAGCCGCCGGTTCTCAGGCACGATGGCCATCCCGTGTGCGACGCGAGTCGACGCGGGTAGGTGGGTGACGTCATTTCCGTCGAGCAGGACCCGGCCGCGCCGGGGTGTGAGGAGGCCGAGCGCGGTGAGCAGCCCAGGCAGGATGATGGTGGCCGGCCGG
>CAZAMA010000439.1:0-1968 GCA_964485645.1 uncultured Acidimicrobiaceae bacterium
TCTGCTGGAAGAGCGCCTCGAGAGGGATGCGCGTGCAATGCGTGTACAACCCGACCGTCGGACGTGAGGCGCTCTGGGGCAAGAAGGCGGCGCTCGTAACCCCGCACGCGAGGCGCATAGTCGTCATAGGCGCCGGACCGTCTGGCCTCGAGTTCGCCCGTGTCGCGGCAATGCGTGGCCACCACGTCGACCTCTACGAGCGGGAGGCGCAACCGGGCGGCCACGTCAGGATCCAGGCGATGCTGCCCGGTCGGGCGAACCTTGCCCGGATCGGATCCTGGTTGCATGATCAAGCGAGAAAAGCAGGAGCCCGGATCCACACGGGCGTCGAGGTGACCGAGGAGTCGCTCGGCGTGATCTGCGAAGAGCTTGGTGCCGATCACGTCGTGGTCGCCACCGGATCTCGGATCTGCCGGGACGGCTTTCAGGGTTGGACCGGCGCGGCACTCCCGGGAGCGGCGACGGCGACCTGCTACGGCTGGGACGAGGTCGTCACTGGTGATCAGACGACCAGCGGGGACGTGCTCGTGTTCGACGATCAGGCCGACGCCGTCGGCCCGCTCGTCGCCGTCCACCTCGCCGCCCACGGGGCAAGGTCGGTCGCCCTCGTCACACGGTGGCCAATGGTCGCTATGGAGACGCTCGCCGATGCCTACTTCGAATGGATAATGCCCCAGGTATACGCCACCGGCGTCCGCCTGTTTCCGGATCACTTCGTGCGCGAGCTGGGACGGAGCTCAGCCACCATTTACAATATATATGCGCCTGACCAGGAAGTGGTTCTGCCGGTAGATGCCGTGGTGATGGCGACGGCGCGTCAGTCCGTCAACGATCTCGCTCGCGTTGCTGGATCACTCGGCCTGACTGTCACGACCATCGGGGACGCAGTGGCACCACGTGGCACCTACGAAGCTGTCTTCGAAGGCCATAGGCACGGCAGAGCGGTATAGGCGCTCGCTCCAAGTAGTGTCGGCCGGATATCCTGTACAGCTAAGCAACATTGGACAGATAGAGCGTACATAGAATGAAGAGGGACTCCTGTGATCATCGATACTCATAATCACGTCATGCCGGAGCAGGCGATTGATGTCCTCCGGAACGATGCAAGCTTCGGGGTGACGATCGACGGTGACGAGTGGAGCGGAGCACACCACGTGCCATTTCGGATCGACCCGGCATTCTATGACCCGCTCGCCAAGATCGCGACGTTGGACAATGCGTCTATCGATGCCGCTGTGCTCTCGGTCGCGCCAACGCTCTTCTTCTACGAAGTGAGCTCCGATGCCGCGGCGGAGATCTGCGACGCCTCGAACACCGGCATGATGAAGATCTGCGAGCATGCGCCCGAGAGATTCCGATGGCTCGCGAACCTCCCGATCCAGGATCCCGGGCGTGCCGCGGCCATGTACCGCGAGGCTGTCGCCGCAGGGTGCGTCGGGGCGTCGCTCGGCACTTCCGTCGCCGGCAGGCGACTCGACCACCCCGAGTTCGAGGAATTCTGGGCGGTTGCCGCCGAGCTCGGGCATCCGGTGCTCATCCATCCGGCCTTCAACGAGCCGCATGCTGCATTGAAGGACTTCTACCTGCAGAACGTCGTCGGCAACCCCCTCGAGACGACCCTCATGGTGGAGCGCATGATATGTGCAGGCGTGCTCGAGCGCCATCCGAGGCTCCGGCTCCTGCTCCTGCACGGTGGTGGCTTCTTCCCTTTCCAGGCCGGCCGCTTGCGCCACGCTCGCAGTGTGCGCCCCGAGCTCGCCGAGGCGCCTACCGACATCCTCGCAGCTCTGTCGCAGCTGTATTTCGATTCGATCACTCACGATCCTCGCTCGCTCGCTTTCCTGGTCGAGTGGGCCGGACGCGGGCACGTAGTGCTAGGAACAGACCTCCCATTCGACATGAGTCCCTCCGATCCGGTCAGGGCTATCCGAGAAGCGCTGGGCGAGGAGGGCCTCGCAGAGGTGGCGA
>CAZAMA010000440.1:0-1963 GCA_964485645.1 uncultured Acidimicrobiaceae bacterium
GACCCACTTGCTCTGCTCCTCGTCCCACCAGACGTAGGCCTTGCGCTCGCTCCACGGCTTGCCGTCCTCGTCGGCCGAAGCTCGGTTGTAGATGATGCGGCGGTTCGCCGGCCAGGCCCAGCCCCACTCGGGGGCCACCCAGCTCTGCTCCCGGGCCGGCTTGCGCCGGGCCGCCTGATTCGTCCCGTCGGTGAAGACACCGCAGTAGATCCAGCAGCCGCAGACGGTGGAACCGTCCGCGTTGAGCTGTTCGTACGAAGCGAGCGGCCGGCCGTCGGCATCCCAACCGTTGATCTCTGCCAAGACCGCGTCCGCCGACGGTTCTGCGACGGTGCCCTCGGTGGGGTAGTCCCACTGAAGATCGAGCAGCGGTGCGTCCATCTCGTCGGTGGAACCGGACAGCTTCTCCCGGATGACGCGGCCGAGGTGGTAGTAGAACCAGAGTTCACTGCGGGCATCCCCGGCCGGTTCGACGGCTGCATGGTGCCACTGCAGCATGCGCTGCGTGTTCGTGAAGCTCCCGTTCTTCTCGGTATGGGCTGCAGCCGGGAAGAAGAAGACCTCGGTCGCGATGTCCTGGGTCCGCAATTCCCCGCTCTCGATCTCAGGACCGTCCTTCCACCAGGTAGCCGACTCGATCAGACCGAAGTCACGTACCACCAGCCAATCGAGATTGGCCATGCCCAAGCGCTGCATCTTGGCGTTGGCCGAGCCGACAGCCGGGTTCTCGCCCACCACGAAGTAGCCCTTGCACTTCCCGTCGAGCTGGGCCATGACCGTCTCGTAGGTGCTGTGGCTTCCTGTGAGCTTCGGGAGGTAGTCGAAGCAGAAGTCGTTCTCTTCGGTGGCTGCCGGTCCCCACCACGCCTTGAGCAGGCTCACGAGGTATCCCTTCATGTCCGACCAGTAGCCCTTGTCGGTGGAGACACCCTTCAGGAAGGCCTCGAGGTCTTCGTCTTGGTGCGCGTGCGGCATCGGGATGTAGCCCGGGAGCAAGTTGTAAAGGGTGGGAATGTCCGTTGAACCCTGGATGCTGGCATGACCGCGCATCGCCATGATCCCGCCACCGGGTCGACCGATGTTGCCCAGCAAGAGCTGCAGAATCGCCGCGGTACGGATGTACTGCACGCCGACGCTGTGCTGCGTCCATCCGACGGCATATGCGATGGCCGACGTCCGCTCGCGCCCCGAATTGTCCACAAGAGTCTGGCACACCTTCACAAAGAGGTCGCGAGGTACCCCGCAGACCTGTTCCACCATCTCCGGTGTGTACCGGGCGAAGTGGCGCTTCACGATCTGGAAGACGCAGCGCGGGTGTTGCATCGTCTCGTCGCGGACGGCGTTCGGATGGGCTGCGGCACCGCCCGAACCGTGGGACTCGCCTCGCCCCGAGCTGGCCACACTGGGCCGGTGTCCGGAGCTCTTCTCCCCGCCCTCTTCCTCGTTGCGTTCCTCGTAGAGCTGCTCGCGTTGACCCGACGCTGCCCCGACCTCTTCGCCTTCGTACTGCCAGGTCAGCGGATCGTAACTCCGCTGCTCCTCGTCGAGACCGGAGAAAATGCCGCCGAGATCCTCGGTGTCCTTGAAGTCCTCGCTGACCAATGACGGCCCGTTCGTGAAGAGGCGAACGTAGTCCTCGAAATGCGCCTCGTGTTCCACGACGTAGTTGATGATGCCGCCGAGAAAGGCGATGTCGCTCCCCACGCGGAGTGGGACGTGGATGTCTGCGAGCGCGCTGGTGCGCGTGTAGCGAGGATCCACATGGATCAACGTTGCTCCGCGCGCCTTCGCTTCCATGATCCATTGGAACCCGACCGGATGGCACTCAGCGAGGTTGGACCCCTCGATGAGGATGCAGTCCGAATTCTGCCAGTCCTGCTGGAAGCTGGTGGCGCCGCCTCTACCGAACGAAGTCCCCAAACTGGGGACGGTGGCCGAGTGTCATATGCGAGCCTGGTTCTCA
>CAZAMA010000441.1:0-1958 GCA_964485645.1 uncultured Acidimicrobiaceae bacterium
GCGAAGATGGTGCTCGTCGGGGCTCTTCGCGTCGCGGGCGGCCCCCGCAGCATCCGGTCACATCAGCACGGTCACCTTAGTGGTCCTCCGCGGAAGTTGTCGCGTGAACTGCGGTCAGGTTTCGGGGAGTCGGTCGGACCAGGCGGAGGGGTCGGCGAGGTAGAGGCCGCAGACGCAGTCGAGGGCATCTTCGGGGGTGCCGGTGAAGCTGCCGGTAGGCAGGACGGACTGCTCGTAGCGGTCGCTGCTCGCGAGCCAGGCGGCGAACCCCCAGTTGTCGGGCTTGCCGGTCCAGGCGAGCCGGCAGAGCGGGAGGGGTCCGTCGGCGTCTGCGCCGGTGACGTAGGCGTAGTCGCCTCGGTAGCGGACCCTCAGATCGTGCAGCGCAGGCCAGCGCTCGCGCCGTCGCAGCTCGAGTCGCTGCTCCAATCGCCAGCGTGCCCGCTCAGGGATGGCCACGCCGGCTGATGGTAGGGGTCCGTTGTTCTACGCGGCGAGCTGTTCGTGAGCGTCGATGCGGGCCAGGAGCTTGTCGAGGTCGTCGCGGCCGAAGGTCCAGTCGAACGGTTCTGCGGTGGCGTTGTATCGATCCTCGAATGCGGCGAGGCGCTCGGTGATCTGGTCGAGGTCAGTGAAATCGTTGGGGTTGACGACCTTGCGTTGCACGATCGAGAAGTAGATCTCGCATTGATCGAGCCAGGAGGCGTGGACCGGCAGGTGGATGAGTCGAAGCGTCGGCCACTGCCCCTCCAGCCGGTCGATCGAGGCCTGACCACGATGACTGCTGCCGTTGTCGACGATCCAGAACACTCGCTTCGCCGACTTGTAGGGCTCGACGGTCATGACCTGTTCGACGAGCCGGCCGAACGGGACGATGCCGGTGGTGTCCTCGGTGCGGCCCATCGCCTTCGCCCTGTGCACGTCGTAGGCGGCCAGGTAGGCGACCGCCCCTTTGCGTTCGTACTCGTGCTCGACGCGCATCAGCCGGGCCCGCCCCGGCGGGAGCGTCGGGTGGCAGCGGCAGCGAGCCTGGATGGAGGTCTTCTCATCGGCGCAGATCACGTACTCGTCAGCACCGAGCGCCACGCCCTCGAAGACCCGGGCATACAGGTCCAACGCTCGGGCCGCTTTGGCGGCGAAGTTCGGGTCGCGGGGGAAGATCCACATCCGGTGGAACCACGGGCGGATCGCGTCAGCTCGCAGCGTGCGCCACACCGTCGACGCCGAGATGGCCGCCACCACCGCCCGAGCGACCAGCTCCGCTGCCAGCTCCTTGCAGCTCCACCGTGACAGGGGTACGCCCGAGCTGGCCGGCAACTGGCACGCCAGCGCCTTGACCTCGGTGAGCTCCAGAGGGGGAAAAGGACCGGGGTCGACCCGATCGCTTCCTGTCCTCCAGCCCCTCCATCCCCTCCTCGAAGAACCGCTTGCGCCACTTGATCACCGTGTTGAGCGCCACCCCGAACCGCTCCGCCATCGCCGCGTTCTCCTCCCCGTCAGCCGCCCCCAACACGATCCGTGCACGCAGAACCTGACGGCGCTCCGCTGTCTGCTTGCGCGCAACAGCTTCCAGGCGAGCACGCTCGACGCCGCTCAACTCGATCACGAACGGGCTCTGACGAGACACCACACCTCCCGACGGTGCGGCCGCCCGCAACCTGCCCCCTCCCAGGCTTCAGGTTACACGCATGTAGTTCCGCGGAGGACCACTAAGGCAGCCTCCACAGCGGCCGCCAGGCGCTCCGCCTTGGTGGCCTCGACCTCTTCCACTTTGTCCGCGAAGTGCGGGAGGACCGTCTTCGAGAACAGCTCGAGGGACTCAAGGATGTGCTCGTGCTTGTTGTGCCCGGCCTGGGAAACGAAGATGACCTGGTCCACCCCCGCCGCGACGTAGCGGGCGAGCAGGTCCCTCACCTGCTCCGGGGTGCCGATCGCCCCTCGCAGCGAACCGAGCCCGC
>CAZAMA010000442.1:0-1951 GCA_964485645.1 uncultured Acidimicrobiaceae bacterium
ATGACCGAGCGTGGCTCGCACGATCACGTGCGGAGTGATCGAGACGATGTATGTGGCAGTGCTGCCGAGAACAGCCGAGAAGGAGGACACGACCGCGTCAATGGTGGAGAGCTGCAGCGTGGTCGCGGCCTTGAACCCGACACCTTCGAAGTGCGTGGGCGGTTGGAGCGGAATCGAGCGTGCGAGGCCACTACTGACGCTCACGGTCGCCATGAGCTGCTCGGTTCCGTGCATAGCGCCCCTCTGAGTGGTGGCGAACCGGTAGGCGTACGTGATGTGGAGCGCCGGGACGATCTTCGAGTACACGGGATCGCCCGTGACGACGCCGGCGGACCCGTAGATGGATGTGGTCGGGGTCTGCGCGCTGTAGGTCATGCGCCCGGTCTGGCGATAGGTGACGGGCAGGGCCGCTTTCGACGGCCGAGTCCACGCGAACGCGGCGAGCGCGATGAAGCAGAGCATGAGAAGCGCGAGGACCAGGACGATATTGAGGCGGACCAGACTCTCCTGGTGCGGGCGGTGATCCGTCACGCGGTCGCTATGCATTGCGATGCCTCCTCCGCTGTCGCCGAGACGTGGGACGGCGCCAGAACGAGTAGAGCCAGAGCAAACCGAGGAGAGCGGCGGCGACGATGGGCGTTCTCAGGTCGAGGACGATTTGTCCGAAGCCGGGCAATTGCGCCCATTCGGCACCCACAATCTGTGCCCGAGTGGGCTCGTAGGATGTTGCAAACGAGTTGTTGTCGCCCTTGAAGACGTAACGGTCGCCACGAATGGCCACGATCCTGTGGAGGACGATCACGTGGAGTTGTCGATTGTGGAACGCCGCTACCTCTCCGACGTGGTACCTGGGCTCCTTCCGGACGATCACGAGGTCACCCGCACGGATGTGAGGGAGCATGCTGATGCCGTCGGAGATGACGTACGACATCGCACCGCCGAGCTGCTGGGGGAGGAGCCCAGTCCATGCCACGAGTGCGATGACGACCCCGAGGAGGGCGATCTTGAAGGGAAGGAACCGGCTCGTCTCGGGGTGATGGCGGGGGGACGCGACCCGAAGCGTCGCGCGTCGGGCCTTTGCTGTCCCGAGGGCGGGCGCCTGCAGGCTGGCAAAGGTCACCGGATGGCGCTCGCCGCGGACTTGAGGCAGAGAGTGCGGTGGCCGATACTCCTCATGTTCGGCCCTCCTCGCGTGGCACGGGTGCACGTGCGCTGATGAGTCAAGCTGCCTCCATCGGTCGGCCACGTCGGTGGGAGGACCCCGAAGGGCGTGAGCGGGCACGGATGGGCCGGACCCGCTCACGACACCGACGAGTCGGGCGACGCCTACGGCGCCGTCGCGGTGAAGTCAATGGCGGAGACGGTCTCCGTCTTGACTGTCCCCGGGTACAGGGTGTGCGAGCGCAGGTCACAGGTGACGTAGCGGTTCTTCGCCCCGTTGTATGTTGTCGTCACGTTGCACCCGTACCATGTCGTGTGGCCGCCTGTTGCGAGCCCGAACTGGACGTACGCGGAGCCCACTGTCGACGCTGTCGACGCCGTCGGCGTGGCGTAGAAGTGGGCGTAGCAGATGTTCTCCGGGTTCGTGCCTGTTGTTGCGGGACCGCAACCGGTGAACGTCGGCACCGAGATCACGAATCCGGAGACGGTGGTCGTGCCGGCGCCAGCGGCCGGATGGCTCGTGAACGTGTTGCTCGCCATGAAGGCAAAGCCACCGGCCGCGAGCGCCGCAGCGCCGCCCCAGAGGGCAAGCCGGCGGGATAGGATGCTCATGATTCAGGCTCCTTCCTGGATCGGCCCACCAACCAGCTTGCAAGGTGCCTGGTTGGTGGGCACTTGGCTGGATGTCGGAGCGGTAGACCCGTGCGACGCGGGTGATCACGCCCCCTCTCGAAGGCTGCCGCCCGAAGCGCTGCAGCCCCTTCAGTTCTACGCTCCGCTCGCTCCTGTG
>CAZAMA010000443.1:0-1947 GCA_964485645.1 uncultured Acidimicrobiaceae bacterium
CGCCCAAGTTGGAGATAGGGAGGCGAATCCCGATGGGGCTACCAGCGACACCGGGTCACGTCGCCTGTCGCGCTCCACCGTGTGCGTTGTTGGCGGAGAATCTCATCGTGATCGCTCGTATCGATAGCGACCTCTCGGACTACGACGATGAGGAGCTTCGCCGTGATCACCGAAGATCGATCCAACTACCCGGTCACCGTCGGTGCGAACTACGTTCTCAAGTCCGTCGACCTCGTCGGAACAGGTCTGCCCGCCAGCGTGCCGCTCCGCGGCGTGCACCGCATCGCCTCCATGGTGCAGCGCTGGCTGCTCTCCACCCACCAGGGCGCGGTCGAGGGCGACCGTTTGCAGGCGTACCTCAAGTTCACCTTCCGCTTCAACTGTCGCAACGCTTGCAGCCGGCGACTCCTCTTTCGGCGACTCCTCTGTGTTGAGCGCCACGCTGGATGAGGACGCCGGGGCTTGAGAACGTCGAGCACGGTGAGGACACGGCACACATCGAGTCAGCGGGTCGTGGTCGCGGCCAGGTGCAGCGATGTCGAGGTGATGTGCCGGCGAACTTGCCAGGGCAGCGACGGCGGCACATGATCGGCCAACACGAGCTGCCCCTACCCGGATCAAAGTTCGGGCGCGAGGCTGTGAAGACATGGGAAGGAGTGCAATTCGATGCTGGTCGTCGGGAACGACGAAGAGCAAGCCGAGGCCGACCTTGCCGCCGGCAGGCTCTCCTGCCCGTGCTGTGGCGCCCCGCTCGGTCGCTACGGCTGGGCTCGGCGGCGTGTGCTTCGCACGCTCGGCGAGGACCGAGAGATGCGACCCCGGCGCGCCTGGTGCGCGCGCTGTGAGGCGACGCACGTGTTGCTGCCGGCGTGAAGCGTCCCTCGTCGCCGGGACGCTGCCGAGGTGATCGTGGCAGCGCTGCTCGCCAAGGCGAGGGCCGAGCCCACCCGGGTCGACGCGACGCGCTGGGTGCACGCGCTTGACCCGTGCCCGGCCCCGATCGAGCCGGCCGGCTCTGCGCTCGGTGACGCGATCGAGGCGCTCGGAGTGGCGCTCGCCAGCGCTGTCCGCCGATTCGGACCACAGCACTCCTGCGGTGTCCTGGCCGTCACTGCGGGCCTCCTCAGCCCAGACGGATAGCCCCCCGGGATCCTCGTCGAGGTCTCGTCGAGGATCCCGCAGTATGGGGGCCGTATGGACGCCGGCGCTCTTCCTCGCGTCGGCACATGCCACCAGCTCGCGCTCGCCAGCCCCTTGGCTGTCACCCGCCCGTCACTGGGCGCCGGTCCCTGCTCTCGTGGCCCACCTCCCCCCTCCGGCGCAGCAGCCGAGCACAGCACTTCTGTCTTTGCCGACTGGAGCACGTCTGGAGCGAGCGGCGCCGGCGCCCCGCTCACGAGAAGGCCTCCGGCGCGTAGTCCGACAGCGCACTGGCGCGGACCTCGCCGATGGGCACGACGAGCGTGCCGCCGGGGCGAAGCTGGACGAGCGCCCGATCGAGCTGCGGGCGGCGGTCGAGCGACCCGCTGGCCCGGTCGGTGAACACCTTGACGCGCTCGGCCGGTTCCAAGACGTCGGCGTCGGCGGGTCAGAAACGGTCGCTTATTTGACATCTCGGACACTGATCGTGCAGCTGCGGGATACCTGCAGTGTGGCTACACTTCAATTGCATTGTGGCTACAAAGGAGACGGACGTGAAGGTCGGGGTGCGTGAGCTGCGGAACAACCTAAGTCGGTACCTGGACCGGGTCCATGCTGGCGACGAGGTCGTCGTGACCGACCATGGCCGCGAGATCGCGCGGGTCGTCCCGATTGCTGAGCGGAAGCCCAGTGCGCTCGATCGGCTCGTCGCGGAAGGTCTGGCGACCCCACCGATGAAGGCGAGACGTCCTCTGCCGTCTCGAGGCATCCCGGCCTCCCAAGCGGTGAGTCCGCTCGTCTCCGAGC
>CAZAMA010000444.1:0-1946 GCA_964485645.1 uncultured Acidimicrobiaceae bacterium
TGCCTGGCAGCGCTTTGCCGATCACGCACGCACGACAAAGCGCCGGACGAAGACCGAGCTCCTGGCCAAAGATTGAAACGAGCCTGTTGAGCGCCTTGGCCTGGCGGATGCGGTCCTCGACACGGGCGTGGCGGCGGTGGCGGATCTCGAGTATGGCAACCGGGGACGTGTCGCGGCCACTTTCCGAGCGGGGACAGCAGACGAAGGCGGTGTGGCGATAGCCGGCGTCGGTGTCGAACAGGCTGAGCTGGGCCCCGGGGTGCGGTCGCTCCTTTCGCACGATCACCCGCGACCCCTTCGGCAGGCGGAGGTCGAGCAGCCTCGTGATCTGCGCGACGAAGGCGCCGTCACGCACGCTTTCGTCCACCTCGACCGCCTTGTGCCAGGATCGCCGGGACGGTGCCCCGACCGCCTCGCGGACCTCGGCGGTGATCGGAAAGCCGAAGCTGAAGCCGACACCTTCCTCGATGCACGCCCGAGCAAAGAGGTGGGTCGCGCCGGCCGAGTCCGAACGCACGAGGAACCGGGGAGAGTCGAGATCGTCCTTCTGCGGTTGGGCGTGGTCGGGAAGGCTCTCGATCGCCATCTCGAGGACGCTCACGTGGTCAGCGGCGGTGTTCGAGCCCGCATTGCCCGGCCGCACGATTCCCGCGAGCGCCTCGCCCGAGGCGATCTCCTCCCGGTCGAGAAAGCCCGAGTCGCACCAGATGATCGGCCGGAGGAGACCTTCGGGAAGCGCGGCGACCGCACGGGTGACGAGAGAGGGGGCCTGGGGGCGTGGATCGCTCGTGCCAGAGCCGAGATCCGCGGCGAGCACGACACCGGCCTCAGCCCATATCGCCGGATGCGGTCGGCCGAAGCGCTGACCTTGGTGGTTGAACGCGACCCCTTCCTTCTTCGTGCCGTAGACCTCGACGTCGGTCGGGTCCAGATCGATCGTCGGGCGCATCGCGACAAGGCGGGCCCGACGCTTCTCTCACAAGCGCGGCAAAGCCGCGGCGAACAAGCTCCGTGGTGCCCGCCTCGATCCCTGCAAAGACTGGGCCGTCGAAGTGCTTCGTGACTCCGATGAACGTCGTCGCGGCCGGGATTGCAGGGACCGCACGCAGCTGTGCGCCGACGGTGTCGACTCGCTGGTGGTCGAGATCGCACATGAAGTCACCGCCGCCGAGCATCGTCTCGGCCGTCGCGAGCAGCATCTCTGCAGCGGTGAGGCCCCGTCGTCGTGACTTCACCGGTCCGATGTGGCTGTCGAGGGTCGCGGTGATCCCAAGGACGCGATCGAGCTCTGCGACGAGATGCAAGCCCGCTCGTGGCGTGAGGCTCGGGTCAGCTCGACCAAGCGTGACACCGGGACGCGAAGGGCGTATCTTCTTCACCTGACAGGTGCCTTTCCTCTGAGATCATGGCGTGTTGTCCAACCACCATTCTCCCAGTTGAAGGGCACTTTGTCGCGTATCGAACAGATGTTCGCGTCGACTTACTCACCGATATAGGTCTGAGAGCGCCCAGGCCAGCGGTCACCCGTTCTCCCCTCCCCCTCCCCTCCCTGGGCGGACCACCTCCAGGCCGATCCGTTCGGCGGCTACGCAGAGGTTGTCATCGCCGGCCACGAACACGAATGCGTCGTCGCCTCGGGCGAGCTCCGCCGCGGCCAGGTGAATCGAGTCGTAGCCGCGCAGCGAGTGCTCCTCCGCGAGCGCGCCGGCACGTCGCACCAATCGGTCGGAGACCTCGACGAGGTGGAGCTCCTCGTAGCGATCAACGAGCTCGCCGATGGCGGCGCGCAGGCGGTCGGATGGGAGACGACCAAGGCGAACCGCCGACGCCAATGCCGCGTGGCCCTCCGCGTAGACGACCCTCGCGCTCGCGACGCGCTCCGCGTCGCGCCACAGGCGTTTGGCCTCATCCGATCCCGCCTCCTCGACGATCAAGGGCATGACGGC
>CAZAMA010000445.1:0-1942 GCA_964485645.1 uncultured Acidimicrobiaceae bacterium
GACACCGGGACGGGGGCAAGGGTCGGTGACCTGCCAGAGGCCATAGTGCGCGTGCGCCAGCCACGACCGGGCAGCGGCCGCCAGACGCGGCGCGACACCTGGGGCGTCGGCGAAGAGGGCCAGCACGGAATCCTCATCGTCGCCGTCCTCGCCGGTGAGCAAAGCATGCTCCAAGGCCATGCGCGTCGCAGCCGGGTCGGCCCGCCGGGCCGGCTCGGTCACCCGATCATGCGCGCTGCTGTCCGGCTCCGGCGTGGCGCGCTCGAGCCAGTCGGCCACATGCTCGTCGACCACCACTTCGAGCAGGGAGCCGTCCAGCCAGGAAAGCACGGCGCGATCGAGGCGGTAGAGCACGGAGCGATCGTCGAAGCCAGCCAGCGCACGCGCCTCCGGACCCGCGGGGCGGCCCGACCGTCCGCTGCCTCGGCGTGTGCACGATCCATCGCCTGGCGGCCCGCCTTGGCGCTCGGCCATGGCCAGCAGAGCCAAGGCATAGACCTTTTGCGCCTCGGCGTCGTCAGGATCGGCCCACAGCAACTCGTTCGCGAGCCGGGCCGCTCCGGCGAGCTCGCCGAGCGCGAGGAGCTCATTGGCCTCCTGTCTGTGCCGGCCGCGGGGAGCCCCCGGCTCCCTGTCGGGCACACCGGCGGCACTAGCCTGCGCCCGCCTGGTTGCCTCGACCCGCTTTCGAACCTGCTTGCGATGCGACTGGCGCTTCGATCCCATCTTGGTCCCTCCACTCTCGACAGCTGACGCGAAAGCTACCGATACCGCTCTCGGAAGTGGTGGATTGTCCTCGAGCGGCGAGAGCGGACCGCACACTCCAATCAACCGTGCCCTTCGTCCTCCGGGATATCCTTCAGCGCCTCGCCAAAAAGAGTCCCCATGGTCTCGGCTGCCTGGCGGTCCACCTCTGGCAAGAAATGCGAATACACATTGAGCGTCGTGGCCGCATTGCGGTGCCCCAGTCGGCCTGCGACGGTGCGGACATCAATACCCGCGCCGAGGAGTTGAGTTGCCACATAGTGCCGTAGGTCATGTAGACGTACACCGTCCACCCGCGCGTGCCTGCACAGGGTTCGAAAGGACCGTGTCAAGGAATCCGGCCGAAGGGGAGACAAGCCGTCAGACGACTCGCTAAGGACGAAGGCATCGTCGGCGACCTCGGTTCCGCAACCGGCGGCCACTTCAGCCATATGGGCCCGGTGCGTACGGAGCAACTGGATCGTGCCTGTGTCCAAGGCTATGTTCCGGCATTGATGGGTCTTGGTTCCTTGCTCAATGAGCTGGTTGTCTGCGATCACGAGCCCGCGCTCGATGGCAAGCATCTTTCCCTCCAAGTCGAGGTTCCTCCACCGCAAGGCGACTATCTCGCCGCGACGCGCTCCGGTAGAGGCGGCGAGCACGATGAACGTCGCGAGGACGGGATCGGTCTTCCTGGCCAAAGAGAAGAGCCGGGCAACCTCTGTTGGGGTCGGCGGCTTGATGTCATGGACGGGCACCCGGGGCGGTGAGGCTTTGGCCGCCGGGTTGTCATTGAGCCATCCCCACCGCACACCCTGGCCGAGAGCGCGGCGCAAGATCCCATGAACGCGCCGGATCGTCGCTGGGGAGTACTTCCCCTTCGGCCCCCCAACGTTCAGCAACTGGCGGTAAAAACGATCCAGATCCGAGGCGGACAGCCGCGTCACCGGGACCGAGCCGATCGCCGGCACGATGGTCGTCTCGACGTAGCCGCGCGTCACAGAGGTCGTCTTCGGCGAGAAGCTCAATGAGGCGTGACCGAGCCACTCGCGCAGCAGGTCCTCGACGGTCGAGTCCCGCTTGGAGTTCGCCGGGAGGGATTCAGCCTCCAAGACAAGGGCGGCCAAGGCTCGTTCAGCCTGTCGCTTCGAACCGCGAAACGTCCGCTCGAGGTACGTCTTCCTTCCGGTCTCGCGGT
>CAZAMA010000446.1:0-1932 GCA_964485645.1 uncultured Acidimicrobiaceae bacterium
GAGCTTCGGCGGCGTGAGAGCGCTGACCGGCTGCAGCTTCGGGGTCGAGAGAGGAAGCATCACGGCTCTCATCGGACCCAACGGAGCAGGAAAGACGACCCTCGTGAACGTCGTGGCGGGGGCAAGCCGCCCTCAGTCGGGCCAGGTGGTCTTCGACGGGCGCGACGTGACCGGTCGACCCAGCCACGAGGTCGCTCTGGGTGGCCTGATCAGGACGTTCCAGATATCGCGTGAATATCCCGCGATGACTGTCCTCGAGAACCTGATGGTGTCGCCGCAACGTCAGGCGGGCGAGAAGCTCTCGACCGTGCTGTTCCACCCTCGCCGTTTCCGTTCCGAGGAGCGTCGGCACCTGGAGCGGGCCGTCGAGGTGCTCGCAGAGTTCGGCCTGTACGAGAAGCGCAACGACTACGCGAGGAACCTGAGCGGCGGGCAGAAACGGCTGCTCGAGCTAGCGCGAGCAGTGATGGCCGACCCGAAGATGCTCGTTCTCGACGAGCCCATGGCTGGCATCAATCCGGCCCTCATCGAGAGGCTGGCAGATCACATCATCCGGCTAAGGGACACTCGCGGGACCACCTTCCTCATGGTGGAGCACAACTTGGACGTGGTCGAGCGCATGTGCGACAAGGTCGTCGTGATGGCGGTGGGCCAGACGCTCGCGACGGGGACGATGGCGGAGCTCAGGGGAAATGCCGCTGTCGTCTCGGCGTACCTCACGGGAGGTGTGGTCGATGTGCGTGCTCAGGGTTGAGGGGTTGGCCGCCGGGTACGGGCGTGTCCCGGTGATCTCGGGGGTAGCGTTGCGGGCCGGCGTGAGGCAGGTCGTCGCGATCGTGGGGCCGAACGGTGCCGGCAAGTCCACTGCGATGAAGGCGACGTTTGGCCTGGTCGAGCGCCAGCAGGGCAGGGTGCTGCTCGACGAGCAAGACATCACGCACCTGCCTGCCCACGAGGTCGCTCGTGCGGGGATGGCCTACGTCCCGCAGGTCGACAACGTGTTCGCAGCGATGACCGTCGAGGAGAACCTCGAGCTCGGTGGGTTCGTGAACCGGCGCAACATCGCAGGGCGGCAGGCAGAGGTGTTCGACATCTTCCCCGACCTCGCGACGGCGCGACGTCGCAAGGCTGGTCAGCTGAGCGGTGGTCAGCGCAACATGCTGGGCATGGCACGCGCTCTCATGTCCGACCCGAAGGTGGTCCTCCTCGACGAGCCGACGGCCGGGCTGTCGCCGGCGAACGTCGACCGCGCCCTCAACAGCTCGGACTGGGTCTACATCCTCGTCGCCGGCCGCAACCACGAGAGTGGCACGCCAGCACGGCTCGCGGAGCGGGCTCTCGCGGCGATCTTCCTCGGTGCGTCGGACCGTGCCGGAGGGGAGGGGCGCGCGCGTGCAGGAGGGGTCGAGGATCCTTCCTGCCCCAAGGTCTCGTCCTGAACAAGGGCGGGGAGGACCCGCTCGCGACGCACCTCGCGTCGCGTCCCGGGTAGTCAAGGAAGATCACGACCGACCAAGAGAAGGGGGGCACGATGTCATCCAGGCGTGCTGAGAGGCATAGGCGCGTAGGGCTCGGTGTGTCACTTGTGGCTGCAGGATCGCTCGTCCTGTCGGCCGTCGGCGCGTGGGGCTCGGGAGCGGCGGTCGCCGGTGTGCGCAATGCGGCGCCAGCGTCGGTCAGCGCCGGGATCCTGCTGCCGATGAGCGGCAAGGAGGCATTCGTCGGCCAGTGGTTCGACCACGGTGTGAAGGCCGGCATGTACGCGGTGGACAACGGTGGCGGGATCATGGGCGCGCGGTTCTCGAGCCACCTCGAGGACACGGCCGGGGACCCCGTGGATGCCGTCTCCGCGTTCCGCACGTTGCTGCTCTACCATCCCGCCGTCGTCTTCGGACCGTCCTCGCTCGAGATAGAGGGTGTGATCCGCCAGTT
>CAZAMA010000447.1:0-1930 GCA_964485645.1 uncultured Acidimicrobiaceae bacterium
GAGTGACACGGAGTAGCCCATCTTCTTCAGCTGGTCGAGGGCTCGGTGCTTAGCCTTGTCCGGGTTGAGGCGGGTGTAGTAATCATCGCCGGGGTCGCTGTAGAGCGCCCCCGTGGTGAGCATGTTCCAGATGGCGACTGTAGAGCGATGCGGGGAGACGAGCATGCCGTTATCTCAACCCACTCGCGTGGGAGTCCAGGCTAGCCAAGTCTGGAGAGCCTCCAAGTCCGGCCGCTCGAATGAAGACGCGCCTCCGTGCTGCGTCGTGTCTGGACTATCCGGCCGTGCCGGCCCCGAAGTGGTACTCAGCGGAGAAAGGCCACTTGACCGTGACGCTCTTGCCCGTTGTCGTCGTGTACTGGACCTTCATCACGGCGCCGGTAACCGTCTCGTAGACTTTTGTAGCCACGACATAGTGCGCTCGCGCGGCGTTCGACCGGCTGCTAAGCAGCGCGAATCTAACGTCGGTACGCGGGAGTGTCGCCGGCATGTGAGCGACCACGAACGCGGCGACAGCAGCCGAGCGGTCGGCGGCAAGGACACCGTCATACGCGTTCGGGTACCAGGGGGAGTCCGAGATGCCACGGATCACGAGCCAAGGCACGCCGAGTTGCGCGTTCGTATAAGCGAAACCCATCCCCTCGTTCTCCCCGGCGTCGCTCTCGTAGAGAGCGTTCTGTGACTCTTGCAGCCGGAGTGGTTCGGTCCATTGGTTGGCGCTACCGATGACACCGACGTCAAGCGCGGCGGGGATCGTGCCTTTCGCACTCGTGCCGGTCGCGTCGGCACGCGACGTCGTGCCTAGTTGCCCGGCCTCCCTGCTGGCGATCGCCACCAGGGAGGCGTTGGCTGCCAGATCCTGGACGTAGACGTACTGCTTGGTGGTGCCGCTTGGACCGTAACCGTACTTGGCTGCATCGGCCGGGGTCGGAGCGACGGCCCCGTAGCCGCCCACGATCGCCCCCGACACATTGGAGGCCTTCGTTACCTGCATCTCGACGCCCGAGTACGGAGTGTCGGTGTCGTCGGCGTACCAGTGGACTTCAGACTTGTCGACAACGAAGCCTCCAACGACGACGTCACCGACATTGACGGCTGGGTTGCGGGAACCGGCGGTTCCTGTGAGCAGATCGGCGCGGACGTGGAAGTGCAGATCCAGGAGAGTCGTCGCGAGCTCCGCGGCGTACTCCTTCTCGCCTGAGCGGACCTCGACCACGCTTTGCCCGGCGATCGTGCCAAGGTAGAAGCGGTACCCGTCGTAGAGCTTGCTGCCAGTGACGTGCATCGCGGCGAGGACCGGCGCCTGCTCCATCGCCATCGCGTTGACGATGCCTACCGGCCCCGTCGCCCTCGAGGCAACAGTGGAGCGGGCCGCAGCCGCGACCGTCCCGGCGTAGGCCGTACCACTCACCACGAGTGCCATCGCGGCTACCGGCAGCCAGAAGCGGGCGCGGGTGTCCTTCTTGGCGGCATTGGACATGACTGTCTCCCTTCGCTTGCTCAGCAGTGAGAACAGCCAGCCCGTTCCCCCTCCGGATGGCCAACGCTGCGCCCACTCGAGGTCTGAGCTGATTGTGACTCGTACGTGAGGTTTCCGCCAGGGTCAAAGGTCCCAGGTGAGCTTTTGCAAGCGGCGTAACATCGCCTCTCTCTCAATGAGGAGGCTAAGCCCGGATCCACCGAAAGGTATCGCTCGATCGCCCCTACGGCGCTGAAGGGGCTCGGGTGGGCCGAAGCGACCCGCAAGGACTCGGATGTGTCCTTTGGCACCACAGAGGCGCGCGCTCGGCCGAGCATCGGGACCGTGGCCGACTCGTATGACAATGCCCTGGCCGAGACGACCAACGGCCTCTACAAGGCCGAGTGCGTCTACGAGCCCGACGCGCACGGCTGGGATGACGTCGAGCACCTCGAGCTCGCGACGCTGTCG
>CAZAMA010000448.1:0-1926 GCA_964485645.1 uncultured Acidimicrobiaceae bacterium
CTCTTCACCGGTCCGCCCGAAGCGGAACGCGCAATCTCAGCGTTCGATGGCTTCCCGAGGATCGAGGCTAACGTTTGTCAAGGCGGCGTCGCCACCGTGAGTGATGGCGCGGCAACCGGACCGCCCGTCCCGCGCCGCGTTCGATCTCGATTCAGCGAGTGAGTCGTGCCCGGTGCGTCGCCGCTGACTGAGCGCGGGTCCGGCGGCGGACGGTGCCGGGAACGACAAGCGACTCAGCGATCGCCTTGGCCTCGCGAGCCGTGACAGCTCGACCGTCGAGGTCGCGCATCTCGTAGGGCCGGCCGCTCACGAGAGTCGCCCAGGTCCTCCCCACAAGCTTTCTCGCCACGGCGCAGGTCGCTTTCGCATGGCAGTGGCCGCGCTCGACCATGAGTCGCCTGTAGAAGTCGGCGAGCTGTGGATCGTGAGAGCGAGCGACGTTGGCTGCCAGGAAGAAGGCCAGCCTGAGCACGGGCGGGCCTTCCTTTGTGATCGCCCGTGACGGCGACTCCATCTGACCGCTCGACCAGTTCGACGGGTTGAGACCGACGTAGGCCTGCACCTCCTTCGCCGACTCGAACTGCGTCCCATCCGAAAGGAAGGCGCGCACGGTCGGCGCGATGACCGGGCCCATGCCGGGCACCGACAACAGCAGCCGGTCGTCGCCCCACAACTGCTCCCACCAATGGCGTGCCTGCTCACTGGCGCGCTCAAGACGGGCTTCGGCGGTGTTCAGATCCTCCAAGAGCTCCGACGTCTCCCAGGCGAGGGCATCGAGATCGAGATGTCCGGTCCAGAACTCAGCCCAGCTCCGAGCCGCCAGGCGGATCCGTTCTGCCCGCGTCTCGACGTGAGCGACACCTCGTGTGTGCTGGGCGACGACCTCGACGATCGAAGACGTGCGAGCGCGACCGAGGTGCTCGAGATGTGGCCACCGGTTGAGCACGGCGAGCGCCGTCGACTGGGAGCCGGCGAAGGCGCTCCAGACGTCGGGAAACGCCCAGCGCGCTTGGGAGATGACCCGCCGTAGGCAGCGATTGGACTCGATGAGGGCCTTACCCCTGCGCTGAACGGCGCGACGCAGTGCGAGCTCGTCGGGGGCCGGAATCCGAGCGGGGTGTAGGGCGAAGAGCTCGCCGGCGTGCGAGAGGACGACAGCATCGATGGGATCGGACTTGTTCTTCCCCGCCAACGCCGAGCGAAGCCGGGCTGAGTGCCGATTGCCGACAAGAGCCAGGTCGCCACCTGCGTTTCGAAGCGCAACCGACAACGGCAACCAAGTCATGGAGGTCGGCTCCGCCACGGCCATGACGCCTGGCCATTGGGACAGGCGCTTGGTCAGAGTCTCCATGCCGGCGAGCGTCGGCGCGACGACGAAGTCCTCCGTCGTCTCTCCGCCGCCCATGGCGGGTCGGCGAACAACTACATGGTGGTTGGCGACGACGGCTGCGTCGATTCCGACCGAAACAGGGTTAGCCTCGAGTGGCACGAGGGTCCTCCTTTCGTGATGGCGCACCGCGATTTCTCCGTCAGAGCTCACCGTCGGAGCGCATGGATATGTTCGGGAGGACCCTCGGGCGCGCTCACACCCTCGGAACCGTGCTCCCGAGCCACTCACGAGCGGCGAGGCGACCACGCAGGTCACCCATGCTTGTAGGTCATCCGATGCGTCGGACGCGGTCCACGGCTCCTGCCGCGCCCGTGTCCCATCAATTCCCTCAACCGAGTTCACTCGGGAGCAGAGCCCCGGCGACGATCTCTTTCACGAGCCCGAAGCTCAGCCGAAATTCGTCACTGCCGAGGCTCCATCCCGAGACCACCCTACGTGGCCACCTCTCCGGTCGGAGGGGTCACTGCAATTGATACAAGCCCGCAATCTCCGGTGCCTGTTGCCGGTTCGCCATCCGCTGCAATACCGACGACAGA
>CAZAMA010000449.1:0-1911 GCA_964485645.1 uncultured Acidimicrobiaceae bacterium
GCCTGGTTCAGGCCGGCGGCTACCTGGGCGTAGGTCTCGTTCGCGGTCGTGGTGTAGGTCGCAGTGCTAGTGCCTGAGCCGATCGTGAGGGTTTCGGCCGTGGTCACGCTGCCGGCGGTCAGGGTGCTCGTATCGGTCGCCTGGGAGCCAGCGTGGGTCACATTGAGCTGGTAGGTCCCTGGGGCAGTCGCATCGGAGGACTCATAGAAGCTCATGAGGGGGGAAGAGCTCGTACCACCGGAGATGAAGGTGTTGGCGACGGCGGTCGGGTTGGCGTCGTAGGCAGCCGCGAACTTCGCTGAGTTGAAAGAAAGCGTTCCGTCGGGGTTCATCGTTATGCCGACGGCGCCCCCCGAGCCGGAGGAGTTGACGCCGACGGCGCCGCTCACGGCGGAGAGCGCCGACTGGAGGAGGCCTTCGGCAGTGGGGTCGCCGAGAAGGGGCCCGATCGTTGGCGAGGTCGATGACGAGGAGGACTGCGTGAACTGAGTCGCGGCGTTGAGGTCGGTTATGAGCTGGTTTGCCGCCGTGACGAGCGTCTGGATAGTGCTCGCCATGGTCTGGCCGTCGGGCTGAAGGCTGATCGTCGTCTCGTGGCTCGGGTCCGCCGCTTGAAGGTCGATCGTCACACCCTGCATGAGGCCCGAGATCGTGTTGGAGTTGTTGGTTACTTGGAAGGCGCCTGGACCGGTACCGACCGTGACATCTGCGTTTTGCGCGGCGGTCACCGTGACGAGCTGGCCGGCACCCGAGAAGGCCCCAGGATCGATGTTGATCGTGTTCGCGGCTCCAGAGGAGTTCGATTGGAGGGAGAGGTTGTACTGGCCTTGACCGGTTGTCACTGCCGAAGCCGTGATGCCTATGCCCGAGGAGTTGATGGCGTTCACTACGGACTGGAGGCTCCCGTCGCCTGTGTTGATCTCGGCGGCCGTGAGCGACCCCACGACGAGAGGGCCCGTGAAGGTCGCGCTGACGGTAGATCCGTTGGCCCCATTTAAGGTGATGGCGGTCCCAGGCGTGAAGCTGCTCACAGTGTTCGAGACACCGTCCACCGTGATGATGCCGTCGGTGCCTGAGGCGATAGAGCTGGGTGTAGTGGAAAAGCCGAGAGCCGACGCGCCGTCTCCGCCCGTCACCTGGAAGGAGGTCTTGCTTCCTTGCGCTGTCGTAGTGAGGACCACGTCGCCACTCGAGTTGACGCCCGCGGTGAGGTTGCCTCCCGAGGCGGACTGGACCGCCGCGGCAAGCTGGCTCGGCGTGTAAGTGCCTGCTGCGATCGTGAGGGTCTCCGCCGTGCCGTTCAGCGTGTAGTCGAGTGTGTCGTTGCTGCCTGTCGTGATGGTGGTGGAGGGCGCTGGAGCAGTAGAGCCTGCGAGTGAGGCCCCAGAGGAGGCTTGGGTGACGGCGATCGTGTGGTTGCCGATGGAAAGATTGGTACTCGAGAGCGTCCCGATACCGAGGCCACCACCGCCCACGGCGACGAGGAGCGGGCCACTTGTGATCTGGGCGCTCGCGGAGGAGACACTGCCAGAGGAGATCATCGAGTCGGCTTGGGCAAGCTGGTCCACGGAAAAGGTGATCGAGCCCCCGATCGCCCCGGAGCCGACGGTGGCGGTCGCGTCTTGGGTCGTCGAGTTGGGGATCCACGCCTGCCAGCCCGAGGGGGACTCCAAGGTGTCGGATACGGACTGGAGCGTGGCGATGTCGCTCGAGAGGCTCTGGTAGGTGGACAGCACGGTGGAGGCCGAGTTGAGCTGGGCCTGCAGCTCCGCTTGCGGTTGGGCGGCGACCTTCATGAGCTCGGCGTCGATCTCCGAGCTGTTGATGCCCGAGGACAGGCCGGAGATGCTGATCGGCTGGCTGGACTCGAGCGAGGAGAGAGCGGTGTCGGTGGTGCCGAGCAGCGCGGAG
>CAZAMA010000450.1:0-1910 GCA_964485645.1 uncultured Acidimicrobiaceae bacterium
GGCCATGGCGAGCGGCCTGACCTGGACTGGTCCGGTCAGCTGAATAACCCGAAGTGCACAAGCTTTCAATTAAACCCTCGTTGTCGCCTCGTGAAGTCGCTCGAGCAACAGCTGGGTCGCTGTGGCTGACACCTGGCGCATCTCGTCGACGAGGGCTCGCAACCTGCGATCATTGTCGATCCACTCTTGGTAAAGCGCAGCCTGCTCGGCGCTGAGCCGACGTGTCACGGTCTTGCCGTTCACCTTGGTGGTCCACTGCCAGTACGGACCGTGGGGCTGTGAGGGCTCCCCATTGCAGCGGCAGCCCGCAGAGCTGCAGCGCGTGAAGCGACACGTCAGGCTGCCAGCGCAGATGAGCCCGACCTGACTGAGCGCGGTCGCGAGCTCGCGGTAGCGCTGCTGCAGGTCCACAAGCTGCTCTTCTTGCCGTTGGCGCACCACGACTCCTCCTCGGATCGAGTATCCACCACGAGACCAGACAGTAGTAATACTGTCTGGTCTCGTGGCCACCGGCGAGGTTGACACACGAGACAGCGACCGTCGTGAGCTCGTCGAGTTCCGCGCTCGCCTGCGAACCTGCTTGCACCCTTGGGGTGATGCCCTCTTCGAGCTCACCGATGCGATCATCTGCCGTCCTGGTCCGGTCTCCTCGTTGCCCCAGCTCAGCCTCGAGCCGGTGTTCACCCGCAGCCACGGCAGCCTCTACAAGGCGCTGGCTCGCGGCCGCGTCGACGAGGACCGGCTGCGGCGCCTGCTCGCCGATACAAGGCCGAGGAGCTGGCCGCTCGTC
Organism: uncultured Acidimicrobiaceae bacterium; assembly: GCA_964485645.1. Taxonomy (GTDB): domain Bacteria; phylum Actinomycetota; class Acidimicrobiia; order Acidimicrobiales; family Bog-793; genus JAKACA01. The sequence goes on from CAZAMA010000450.1 coordinate 791, forward strand.
TTCGGCGTCGACGCCTCGACCTGGCCGCGCTGTGACGCTGAGTGCAGCGCTGCGCGCGGCTACCACTACTCGGCGTCGCGCCACTCGGCAGGCAAGCCGATCGTGGCCGGCTGGAGCTACCAATGGGTGAGCCAGCTCGGCTTTACCCCGGACTCCTGGACCGCTCCGCTCGACATCGAGCGCCTCAGTCCCTGCCGGAACGCGACCGAGGTGACGATCAGACAGGTCCGCAGCGTCGTCGCAACCCTTGATGCGGACACGAGGCCAATCGAGGCCCACACCGTGCCGCTGTTCGTCTTCGACGCCGGCTATGACGCCGTCGCGCTCACCGAGGGACTCGCCGATCTCTCGTGCCAGGTGCTCGTGCGCATCGCCGAGAGCCGCGTGTTCTACCGTGACCCGACGTCCAGCCCCGGCACGCGCGGCCGTCCGCCACGGCACGGAGCGCGATTCGCGCTCGCCGAGTCGAGCACCTGGGGCGTGCCGGACAGCGAGTTGGACCGCCACGACCCGCGCTACGGCGAGGTGAGCGTCAGGCTCTGGTCTGGCTTGCACCAAAAGCTCCACGGGCGAGGACGGCGACAGGGTGCCAAGGAGCTGCCGATCGTCCGCGGCTCGGTCATCCGCGTCGAGGTCGAGCACCTCCCCAAGCCGACAGCGCGAGCCAAGAAGACGCTCTGGCTCTGGTGGACCGGCCCCGGCGCGCCGGACCTCGAGCTGTGCTTCCGGGCCTACCTGCGACGATTCGATCTCGAGCACACATACCGCTTCGCCAAGGGCACGCTCGGCTGGACGACACCGGAGCTCTGCACGCCAGAGCAGGCAGATCGTTGGACCTGGCTCGTCGTCGCCGCCTACACCGAGCTGCGCCTCGCCCGCGACCTCGTCGACGACCTCCGCTTACCCTGGGAACGGCCAGCCGAGCCCGGCAAGCTCACGCCCTGCCGGGTCCGACGGGCTTTTCGGCTACTGCGTGCAGCGATCGGCACGCCTGCCCTGCCGCCGAAAATCCAGATTCCCGGCCCAGGAAGGCCCAAAGGCACGCGTCGCGGCCGCAGAACCCGTTACCCGGCGATCAAGAAGAGACCCTAAACAGCTCGCGAGGGTTTAATTGAAAGCT
>CAZAMA010000451.1:0-1909 GCA_964485645.1 uncultured Acidimicrobiaceae bacterium
GACGCACTAAATGACCAGGTCAGAGGCTATTTTGCCAATCCGCGCGGCCTCTTACTATGTACAGGCAATCAGCAAGTTCGCGCCGAACCCCGCTGCAGCGCGCCTGTGGGAGGAGTTCTTGTACTCGAACGAGGGACAGAACGGCTGGCTCGGTGGCTTTGCCCGTCCCGTGCTGCTCAACACGATGATCAAGAACGGCACGGTCGACAAGAAGGAGCTGGCCGCGATCCCGCCGGTCTCCGGCACGCCCGCCTTCCCGTCCCAGGGCCAGCAGAAGGTCGCAGGTGCGGTGCTTGCGAAGCTGTGGCCCACGGTCGGCTGAGGCAGATGGGCCGGGGCAGGGACCGCAAGCGCTCGGGATAGCACGAGACGGTCGAGACGCAGGGAAGCGTAGGAGAGCATGGCAACCGACGTCGACCTCGTCTCGACCGTCGTCACCCCGGACGGACAAACTGCAGACAGTCGGGCGAGCAGGGCACGTAGGCGCCTGCCGCGATCCCTCGGGCGCGTGACGCGCTTCGTCGGCCTTGCACCGTTCCTGGCCTACCTCGCATTATTCCTCGTCGTACCGTCACTCTCCGTCGTCTCCTCGGCGTTCGAGACGGTCCAGGGCAACTTCACCTGGTCGAACATCACGGCAGCCCTCCAGGGCACCTACCTGGTGTCGTTCGAGAAGTCACTCGAGCTGTCGGCCTTCTCAGCGGTGATCTCCGCGGTGGTGGGGACGCTGGTCGCGGTCGCGCTCGCGTCGACGTCGAGTCCAGCCATGCGCAGGATCGTGACCTCCGCGTCCGCGGTCTTCGCTAACACGGGTGGGCTGCCGCTCGCCTTCGCGTTCATGGCGGCGCTCGGCAACTTCGGAGTCGTCACCAAAGTGCTCGCCGATCTCGGCTGGAACCCCTACGACCACGGCTTCAGCATCTACACGATCACCGGTCTCGTCATCGTGTACTGCTACTTCCTCGTGCCGCTCATGGTGCTCGTCATGCTCCCGGCGGTCGAGAACCTGCGGAGGGAGTGGTTCGAGGCGGCGTCGATCCTCGGAGCGAGGCGTCGAGAGGCCTGGCGCATGGTCGGGATACCGGTGCTCGGACCGGCCTTCCTCGCGGCGCTCATGGTGCTCTTCGCCGACGCCTTTGCCGCCTACGCGACGGCCCAGGCGCTCACGGACGGGGCGATCCCGATCGTCCCGATCCAGATCGGGACGCTAATCCAGGGCAACGTCCTCGCCGGTGAGCAGAACGTCGGAGACGCCCTCGGTCTCGGCATGATCCTGGTGGTCGGCATCGCCGCCACCCTCTACGCGACGCTCCAGAGGAGGACAGCCCGATGGCAGCGCTGACGCTCTCCCCGCGTGGCCGCTCGCGTGCCGCCGGTGCATCGAGCGGCATGCCGGCATTCCGCTTCGGTGTTGTCACGCGCTCTGTCATCCTTGTCGTCGCGGCGCTGTACTTCGTCGTGCCGCTGGTCGCGTCGGGCCGCTACGCGCTCGAAGGAGCGCACGGTACCTACACGTTGTCCGCGGTCACGGCGTTGTTCCACGATTCGGCGCTCTGGTCCTCGCTCCAGCTGTCCGCCGAGATCGCGCTCGGGGCGGGACTGCTCACCCTCGTGCTGCTCACTCCGACGTCGGTCTGGGTCAACCTGCGTATGGCGAAGCTTCGGCGCTTGATGGAAAGCCTCACCTTGCTCCCACTCGTCGTCCCGGTCGTCGTCGTCATCCTCGTCATCTACGGCGCATTCCCGACGACCGTCGTCGGCTCCCCCGTGCTGCTCGTCTTCGAGTACGTCGTGCTCGCGATGCCGTACTCCTACCGGGCGATCGACTCGGGCGTGCTGGCCCTCGAGCTGCATACGCTTGTCGACGCGAGTCGCACTCTCGGGGCCAGCTGGCCGTCGACGTTTCGCC
>CAZAMA010000452.1:0-1903 GCA_964485645.1 uncultured Acidimicrobiaceae bacterium
GCTAATCAATACCTATGGTACTAATGGCGGTGGCTGCGGCGGGACCTATCGGGTCAGTCGCGAGCGGGCCGATGGCGTCGTGGAAGAGCTCCCAGGTATGTGCGACGAGATTCCCATCTCGGCAGGCGACAAGATCACCGTGATCACGACCGGCGGCGGTGGCTGGGGGGACCCCCTTCAGCGAGAGCCAGAGCTGGTGTGCTACGACGTTGCCTGCGGACTGGTGAGTCGAGAAGGAGCGGCACGCGACTATGGAGTCGTGCTACTCGAGGTCGATGGCGAACTCGAAAGCGACGCGGGCGGTACGGCCCGACTGCGACAGGGAATGGGCCAAGCCCGCGGTGTTCTGCCGATGTTCGACCGCGGACCCTATGTCGAGACGGCACGACGCGAAGGACGCTACAGCTCTCCGGCCTGGTGGACCGATCCCGACGCCGGATGGCTCGCGACCGAGGTCAGGGAGAACGACTCGGAGGCGACGACGCGGTGAAGCCGGCAAAGTTCGAGTATTTTTCTCCGGTCAGCGTCGATGACGCAGTGGCGATGCGTACAGCACACCCGGGTGCAGCAATCCTTGCGGGTGGCCAGAGCCTGTTGCCGATCATGAACTTCCGCCTCGGTCATCCTGAGCACGTCATCGACATTGGAAAGTTGGGAGAGCTGGCCTATGTCCGATCGTCGCCCGAGGAAGTGGTGGTTGGATCGATGACCCGCCAACGCGACCTCGAACGCGACGCTTCCGCTCTGCGGGCCAACCCGCTTATCCGCGAGACCTTGCTCTTGGTCGCACACCCCGTGGTTCGCAATCGGGGAACCGTGGGTGGGAGCATTGCTCACGCCGACCCGGCGGCGGAGCTTCCCACTCTTCTTGCCTGCCTAGGCGGGACCGTCGAGGTAGCAGGACCGCGGGGGAGGCGGACGATCTCCGCTGCGGATCTCTTTATGTTCCACCTGACTACGAGCATCGAGCCAGAAGAGGTGCTGGTCTCAGTCTCTTTCCCGGTGCTCGGCTCATCTTGGGGGTGGTCGTTCGTCGAGGTCAGCCGTCGTCACGGGGACTTCGCCGTCGCAGGCGTCTGCTGCGCGCTCCAGTTCGACGAAGCCCGACATGTGCAGGCGGTGCAGATGTCGGCGTGCGGGATCAGCTCGACGCCACTGAGGCTGACGGCTGCAGAAGAGGCGCTCGTCTCAAGAGACCTCTCCGAGGGGGTCATCCGCGAGGCCGGCCGCGCTGCTGCAACGTATGTGACGGTGCGGGACGAGACACAGGCAAGCACGGCCTATCGCAAGCAATTGACGGGGGAACTGGTAGGACGAGCGGTGAGGTCCGCTTCTAATCGAGCCGCAAAGGGTGGTGAGTACCGATGAACGCGGATGTCACCGAGAGGGCCGCGACCGAGCAGAGTGTGCGGGTGCAGGTTGTCGTCAATGAAGTGCCAAGAGACATCGTCGTGCCCGTGCGGCGTCTCTTGAGCGATTTCTTGCGGCACGACCTCGGACTGACGGGAACTCACGTCGGTTGTGAGCACGGCGTGTGCGGCTGTTGTACCGTGCTCATCGACGGCCACGCGGCGCGCTCGTGCCTCGCCCTCGCATCTCAAGTGGACGGGTCGACCGTGACGACTGTCGAAGGCGTACACGCCGACGGCGGTGGCCTCCATCCGATCCAAGAGGCGCTTCGCGACTGCCATGGTCTTCAGTGCGGGTACTGCACGCCGGGATTCGTCATGTCGATCCTTGATGCCCTGACGAACGAGGGCGATCTCGACCTTAGTGAGCCGGGCATTCGTGAGCTGATTTCAGGCAACCTTTGTCGCTGCACGGGTTACCAGGGGATTGTCGACGCCGTCCGCCAAGCTGCGGAGCGCATGGGGAGAGACGCGCCTAGGAGCATGAAGAATGA
>CAZAMA010000453.1:0-1891 GCA_964485645.1 uncultured Acidimicrobiaceae bacterium
GCGCGGCACGCGCTACCCCGACCCGCTTCAGGCGGCGATCGAAGCCGAGCAGGCCGCAGAGGCAGAACTGGCCGGCGCAGGAAACGCCGCAGATGGGGGAGGCGGACTCGTTTACTCCGTCGACAGCGCCGGCGAAACGACTGTTTCGTTTACGACCTCCGACGGAGACACGTTTGACTTCTCTTCGCACGCGCTGCAGCGCTTGACCCAGCGAGGAGTGCCCATCGATGACGTGACCTCACTTCTCGACGACTCCAGCAGCAGCTTTCGGTACTTCCACGACGGTGCGTGGAAGACAGGCTTCTACGACCTCTCGTCCGGACTATTCGTCGGCACTGCGAATGGCAACGTGACGACGGTGATTGGGAACGCTTCTCAGAACTACATCAACAACTTGATGGCAGCTCAGCCGTGATCGTCCAGTTCGATCCCAGCGTGGACGCTGCATACATCTACCTCGTGGACCCGCAGATGGGGTTCGCCGTGGCGCGCACTCTCCCTTGTGATCCGGTGGAAGCCGGTGCTGAGATAAATCTCGACTTCGACGGCGAGGGCAGGCTCATCGGTATCGAGGTCCTTGGGGCGAGCCGTCACCTTCCGAAGGTGCTGGTGGACGGCGCCACACGCATCTGAGCCGAACGCTGACAACTTCATGACCGCTTGATCCCTGTAAACGAACTTGTCACAGAGCAGGTCAGCGGCACTTTCCGCCGCCAACCGCAGGCTCCACGTCCCGGTCGGCAGACCGACGCCCCGCACGTCCTGACGGCAACCGCACCGAGTTCCTGCAAGGCTTGTGCCACCTCCATCCGGCGTTCTCGACCTGGTACGAGAAGGGCGGTAGCCGGAAGGACGGTCTGCGGCGACAGGTCCCTTCTGAGCGTGATGCCGTGCTCAAGCTCCTCGCTTCCGGTCGGAACCGTCGCGATACGGACCGTTCCATCATCGAGGATCTTGGCTTCTCGATGGGGCTGTGGAACGGACAGGATCCTTCGGTTGGACTGAGCATCGGCTGCGGCAAGTACCCCTCGACTCCGAACATCAAGAACGCCGTCGTCGTCAACCTGCCGAGTTCCGACGACGGTCTCGGTGACCTGGCTTCGCCCAGCGTCGCGAGAGCCACCATGAACTTGCTCGTCCAATGCTGGGAGCCCGACTGGGCCACCTGGACCAGTCGCGAGTGGCGCGAAGAGCAGGGTGCGGGACCCGGAGAGGCGGTCCTCGGGTGGATGACCTACTTCTCACGTCCAGTGGCAACAACAGCCCTCCCGAACGGCGTCCTCGTCGAGCCTTTCGACGACGGCGCCATGATCACTGCAGCAGAGGACATCTCTGGTGTGACGGGGGCCGTGCTCCTGGCCGTGCGTGAGTCTCTCGGAAGTCAGCTCCGGTCGGCTTGATCCCTGTGAGTAAAGTCCTCACAGAGCAGCTCAGCGGCACTTTCCGCCTCCCGTCGCCCGCCACGGCGGGCCGGGGCGACGGCGTCAGCCGGCGCCCCGAGCCGCTTCTGGATTGCGGAAGAGAGATCCCGATCCGAGGAGCTGTGCCGTTGACGAGGAGCTGTTGCTGTCCACCTCATGACGATCGGGGACGGACACGCCCACGGCGCCACGGCGAGGGGCTGCTGAGCGACCGTCGCTCGCGCATCGGCGTGCCCGGCGAGGACGGTGACGGCGTCGAGAGTGCGGCACGGGCGGGCCCGTGGCCTGCAATACAGGGCCCGCAAACTGCAATACAGGGCCCGAAAACTGCAACGACAGGATCACTACCGCCCATCCATCGCTCGCCAGGACCCACTCGCACGGTGATCCCGCCCATCGTCTCCAGCCGCCCTTGTGCCGCACACCGTCGGCATCCGAGACGGTGGCCCGCCGGCTCCTGGTGATCGAGC
>CAZAMA010000454.1:0-1887 GCA_964485645.1 uncultured Acidimicrobiaceae bacterium
TGTTGATCTTGGGAGCCTCCAGGGCGACGGTCATGGCGAGGACGGCCAGCGCCAGAGTGGGGAGCGCCCGGCGGCAGGCCGCGGACAGCGCGAGGGCCAGGATCGTCAGCGCGGCCACACCCGTCGCCCACACGAGCATGACCCAGGTCGGTGCGGGCAGATCGACCCAGCCGAAGTCGCCGATGGACTGTTCGAGATACCCGCCGGTCAGACGCACCGTCGTCGCCATGTTGGAGACCAGGCTGGCCATGTGGGGTGGAGGGGCGCCTTGCAGGGTCGGCAGCCCGTCCACCGCGAGGAAGACGGCGGCGACGACGACCGAGACGGCGACGGGGATCCAGAGCGGGTGCAGGCTCCGGTTCAGCCGGCTCCGGACTTCCCGCCACCCGAGGAAGGCGGAGAGGACGATCACGACGACGAGGAGGTCGGCAGGGCTCGTCGGGCGGCTCAGGACGAGCAGAACGGCACAGCCCGCTGTCCATCCCGCCAGTGCGCGTGGCACCCTGGGGTGGACCGCCACGCACAATGCGCCACACCACGTGGCGAATCCCGCGGCGATTTCGAGCCCGCTCTCGTTGAGGACCGACATCAAGAAGAGCACCATGGGCGACAATGCGAGCAGCGCTCCTGCGAGCGGGGTCCGGCGCGGGTAGAAGCGCAGCAGCAGCCAGAGGCCCAATGCGACGAGGGCCGCGTTCAGGACGTCGCCCGTGAGGCGCATGGTGTAGATGGCGGTTGTTCCGGCGAGCGCCAGCGATGGCAGGCCCACGACGACGTAGTACAGCGGCGGATAGTTCGTGAACTGAGTGGGCGCGAATCCCGTCGTCGTGTGCGGCACGGAGACGCAGCGCGAATACTTGTTCCGGAGCCACGGGCTGTCGACCCAGCAGGGCACACGGACAAAGGCCGCACCGCCCGCCCAAGAGCCGGGCTTCAGGGGCAGTGCCGGCTTGTCAAACTCGCCGCGGACGACGGCAGCGGCCTGGACGGTCTGCGCGGGCTCGTCGGGAGCGGCTCCGATCGGGGTGGCGAACGTCCACGCGCAGAGCATCGTGAGGATGCCGGCAAAGGCCCAGATGAAGAAGGCGAGGGCTCTGTCGGGTCGCTCCTGGGTCGGCTCCAGCGCGTCGGCCAGGTCGCTCGGCTCAGCAGGTGTGACCAGCGTCCGAAGGCCCGGCCCACCCTCGTGTTCCATGGCCGCTCGAGGCTACGAGCCGGGCTTGGGCTCTTTGGGCAGGCCGAGGGCGCGCTCGCCGACGATGTTGCGTTGGATCTCGGCCGTGCCGCCCCAGATCGTCTCGGAGCGGGAGAAGAAGAAGAGCGACTGGAGGTTGTCGACGGGGTAGCCGGCCCTGGCACGCCGGGCCCCCGGCAAGATGCTGTCGGCATCCCCGTCTCCGCCCAGGACCTGCGCCGCCATGCCGCGGATGTCCATCGCGAGCTCCATGGTCTCCTGGTGGGCCTCGGACCAGAACATCTTGTTGCAGGCCCCGAGCTTGGCCGTGGCATGCGTGCCGCGGAGCGCGTCGGTGAGCGTCCGGAACCCGTTGATCTCCATGATCTTGATCTTCGACCAGGAGCGGGCGAGTTGCTGACGGATCAGCGGGTCCTGGTCGCGGCCGCGCTGGCGCGCCTCGTCGAGGATCTGGTCGAACTCCTTCTTGAAGCGCCGGTGGCCCGTCGTCGAGGAGGTGCCTCGCTCGAAGCCGAGCGTCGTCATCGCCACCTTCCAGCCGTTGTTCACGCCGCCGATGACGTTGTCCTGCGGGCAGCGGACGTTGGTGAAGAAGACCTCGTTGAACTCGGCCGACCCGTCGATCTGCTCGATCGGGCGGACCTCGACGCCCGGCTGCTTCATCGGCACGAGCAGATAGGAGATGCCGGCGT
>CAZAMA010000455.1:0-1885 GCA_964485645.1 uncultured Acidimicrobiaceae bacterium
AGTCAAGCTGCCGACGGACGTCGAGGTCCCCTTCCACCTCAACGCCAAGGAGGTCAGCCCACGGCTGATAACCGAACGTGAGCCCTCCACGGGAACCGATGGTCACGGCGGGTGAGCCTCGATCGCTGTGGAGCACCACATCTAAGCGGTGATTGGAGTAGCGGATCTCCCCGCTCCCCATTGGGCCGTTCCTGTCCTCGCTCTCGCGGACGAAGCCATGGAGCGTAAGTGCTTCCTCGGCAGCATCGGCGAACTGGTCGAAGCGCGAGCTAGCCACCAGGCACCAACGCGTTGCCAGCCGAGTTGAACGTGTAACCATTCTTGAACAGGTAGTTGACCTCGTCCGCATACGCAGACGGAATACGCATCTCGTCGATTGGCGTCGCAAGTTGGAAGGTGTCACCTGCAGCGATGCCTCGATCAAGAAACTTGACGTTGGCCGCCCACTGCTCTTCGGAGGACATGGAGTCCCAGACGTCGGTGAGGGATGTTGAAATACTTGGCCCCGATCTGCTGGGCAAGGTCGACGTACTCGGGGTAGTGTCCGATCACTCTGACGCCGGCTGCAGCGGTTTCGCCCTCTGCGGCAAGTGGTATTCAACATACGCGTCCTCATCTGGTCGGCGTCGGGGGTCGGAATCCAAAGCGACGCTGGACCCAGTCGTCACCTATCTCGGCTTTCTCTGCCCCCGCTCCCGCTCGTTCCTTGGCTTGCTCGACGGCGACTTCCCAACGCCGTGTGAGGCCGAGCTCCCGGTTCGTTCAGGTCGAGCAGCTCGTGGCCCTCGATCACCACCTCACGCTTCAGGCCGAGCATTTGGCGAAGTAGCTTGTTGACGCGCACGTCGTCGTCTCCCGTCGTCGCAGGGCTGTAGCAACCCGACAACGTAGGGAATCGGCGGCGTGCGCGCACATCAGGGCAGCTCAGGCACCCACGGAAGCGTCAGTAGTCCTCGAATGGCCAACATAGCTGGCTCTGGAGCTCTGGAATCGAAATGCGCGCCCACCGCTCGGGTTCATCGGTCAACGCTCTGGAATCCCGGGCCTCCCGAGTCTAGTCTCGGCGCCGGTCACCTACTGGCGTCCTACGCTTGGTTCAGGGTTAGTTACGCGGCGTTTCAGCCATAACCTGTAGGTGTCGTACCCGTCTTTAGTGTGAACAACATCTAGCCGAAGGTTACACTCATTGACGTCCTCCCACAAGACGCCGAACTCGCTAGCTCGCTCCTTAGCAGATCGGTAAAGCTCTTCTCGGTCTCCGGATACCGCCAGCAGGACAAACTCGCTCGTCCTCGTCATGGGATGTAGCTGCTCATAACGTCCTGAGCATACGCCTCGGCTCCTGCTTCATCATACGGCCCAACGATCGTCAGGTGAGCCATCTCGTGCGCAATAGTCGCGACTGCGTCTGGTTCCGACGCCAAGCCGCTATCCTGCAGCACAATCTGCATCTTGCCAGCAGCGCTCAGAAGGGGCGTCTCGTCACCAGAGAACATTGAATACCCGTAGGCGCCAGGAATGTGGCCGAGCGCATCGGGACCCTCGTAGCTCAGCTCGACCTTACTCATATTAATCCCATTACGTTCCGCTGCAGCGGCTGCCTGGTCGAGGGAGATCCCGGAGCCTTCAGCACTGGTAGCGCCTCCCCTGGCAGCGGCTATTGCCGCTTCGCCCTCTGCGCCAACAGACGAACCGGTCGCGGATCGGTCGTAGTCAGGCGCTCTGGCCCGACGCTGACCTGGGAGAACAGCCTCGTTCGGCCCGACGCGTTGGCTAGCGGGCTGCTCGATGGGCGCGACGCGTGCTCTTGGCTGGAGAAGCGTGGTTGCCGACACGAGCGGCGCTGCGAGCAGCACCACGAGCGCGACGACGATCCCTAAGATAA
>CAZAMA010000456.1:0-1879 GCA_964485645.1 uncultured Acidimicrobiaceae bacterium
TGACGAACGAGTTCTTCTCCCGCATGAAGCTCGTCAGCTTCCCGACCGCGACCAACGTCACCGCCGTCAAGATCGTCCCGACTGCCCTCGACTACAACGACAACGTCGGAGGGCTCCCACCGAACTACTGGCCACCGAGCTTTCCGAACTACCCGGTCGTGTACTCAGTCGAGGCGTACGGACCAGCGAGTGGGGGAGTGACGACGACCACGACGGTGCCTTCCACCAAGACAACGGTGCCTGTCACCACGACAACGGGAACCCCGCCGATAGGCACCGGCGCGTCGCCGCCGGTCGAACTACCGGCATCGGCTACATCTGCAACGACGACTACAGTGCCGACGAGCACGACGAATGTGACTGCTGCTGCGACAGGAGCGGCGCCTACAGTCGTTCGCCCGACCACCTCGATCGCTCGGACCCTGCCGGTGCAGCGCGTCGTCGAGGCTCCAAAGATCGTCTCGGCGGGATCCCGGATCGTTCTCGTCACCCGCATCGCGGGACGGCACGGTGTGGCGACCGGACGCGTCGCAGTCATGCTCGGTAGTCGTCGGCTCTGCAGCGCAACGCTGCTGAAAGGCAGCGCTAAGTGCACCATCTCCGGATTGTCTGGTCCGGCTCGGACGACCCGTGGTGGCCCGAGCGGGACGTCGATTCGTCACTACGAGCTGAAGATGGTCTTCGAGGGCGACAAGAGCTACAAGCCGTTCTCGAGCGTTGTCGCCGTCGCAGTCCGCGGTGCGTCGCCTACAGTCGTTCGCCCGACCACCTCGATCGCTCGGACCCTGCCGGTGCAGCGCGTCGTCGAGGCTCCAAAGATCGTCTCGGCGGGATCCCGGATCGTTCTCGTCACCCGCATCGCGGGACGGCACGGTGTGGCGACCGGACGCGTCGCAGTCATGCTCGGTAGTCGTCGGCTCTGCAGCGCAACGCTGCTGAAAGGCAGCGCTAAGTGCACCATCTCCGGATTGTCTGGTCCGGCTCGGACGACCCGTGGTGGCCCGAGCGGGACGTCGATTCGTCACTACGAGCTGAAGATGGTCTTCGAGGGCGACAAGAGCTACAAGCCGTTCTCGAGCGTTGTCGCCGTCGCAGTCCGCGGTGCGTCGCCTGCAGTCGTTCGCCCTGGCTGACCTCGACTTTTGCTGCACGGCGGTTCAAGGGAGCCCGCTGGGCGTTGCTCAAGAACCCTGGCGATCTCACCGACGACCAGGCCACGACGCTGCGAAAGCTGAAGCGCAGAGGAGGAGAGCTATGGCGTGGCTATGCGCTCAAGGAGGCCCTTCGTGCCATCTTCGCCGGGGACTTGAACGAGGACGACGTAAGCCAGCTCCTCGACAGGTTCTGCTCGAAGGCGCAGAGGAGCGGCCTCAAGCCCTTCGTCACCGTCGCGAAGACCATTCGCAAGCGCAAAGAGGGGATCCTCGCCGCGATCCGCCTCGGTATCAACAACGTGTGGCCTTCATACTGCGCCTCCTTGTGATGTTCCGACGGAGATGCGGTCCAGGTCCTGATCGTCATCATGACCGATGGGTGTGACAGCCACAGCCTTGTGATCCCAACGGGTCGAGCGACCATCGGGTGGTCGGTTCTGTCCGGGGTGGTAGAGGAGCTCGCGCCGTCCGTCGACTCGCCGGCCGGTGATGTCGCCTCGCCGCTGCCATCTCTTGATCGTCTGCGCCGTGACGCCGAGCTCGCCGGCGATCTCCGCGATGGTGAGCATGCCCGCCGCACGCAGCCGCTGGCGATGGTCGGGGATGTTGCGCAGGCGGCATAGTTGGGTGAGGGACGGCACGCTGAAGGACTTGCCCCAGCCGCCGGTGAGGCCCCGCCCATTGAGGATGCGCACGGTCTCGTCATAGGGGTGGTCGTTCAGCAG
>CAZAMA010000457.1:0-1875 GCA_964485645.1 uncultured Acidimicrobiaceae bacterium
CGACCTGGCCTTTCCTTGCTGACATAAATTTCCTTCCAGTGCCGAGCACTGAATATCCTGTCACATCTGGAATTGGTCTGCAAGGACTATCCGATCGAAACGATGCCTGGACAATCCGGCCGCTCGGCCGGTACCCTTGGCACGGTGAGCGAGTCAGAGGGCGGTCGCACTCGGGAGATCACGTCTCGGCAGCTGGACGACGTGATCGCCGAGAACGTCCGTCGCTTCCGCGAGGAGCGCGGACTCTCCCAGGATGGTCTTGCCTCGGCAATGCGTACCTACGGCATCCCCTGGACGAAGACGCTCGTGGGAGAGATCGAGAGCCGGCGTCGACGGCGGATCACGACAGACGAGCTCTTCGCCTTGACGTTCGTGTATGACACCAAAGTGGCGCACTTGCTGATCCCGGAGGACCGCAGTGCACTCATCGAGGTCTCCTCGGTTCTCCGACTGCCAATCTCGGAGCTTGTGAGCCTGATCGGCGGGAACGTCCGACCCTCGCCGTTGAGCCAGCCCAAGCTTGAGGGCCCCATCGGGGAACTCGTTCGACTGCGCAAGGAGCGCTCTCAGCTTGCGGGGCAAATCGAGCGCGCCGAGCAGGTGCTCACAGAGGCACAGCACCGATACGCAATGGCGGTCGCTGAGATGACCGCGGTGAAGGCGCGCCTCACGGAAGTGTCGGCAGAACTTGAGCAGCGTGAACGCACCATCGCTGAAGACCAGAGCGATCCGTTTGCCTTCATGATCGAGCAGCACCTTGCTGACCAATTAGGCATTGACCTCGGCGACGTCATTCAGATGGCCGTCGTGAAATGGGGCACGAACGCGCGAGATGAGGTCAACCGGCGCGCCGCCATCCTGTACGAGCTAGAAGAGGCCGGAGAGCTGCAACTGCCGATCCTCGTAGAGGGCGCCGACGAGCCGGTCACGGTCAGGGACGACCGCCAGTACACCGAGATCACAGGTGGCGTCATGATGGAGCTGAATCGCGCCTTGAGGCACGTCGTCGAAGGTCACCGTCGGCGCACCGAAGCCGACGAGGTGAACGACATCTTGTAAGCGAGGTCGGCCGATGCGTTGGCGTCCCCCCGAGTGGTGGCCTTTGAGCTGAGCCAGAGGGATCCAGCTCGACTCGCCGAGCGCGACGGCCGCATCGCCATCGTCCGCAGCGTCCCGATCGAGGAGTGCACCGAGTGCGGCGACGTGCGACACATCGACGCTCTCGCAGAACGTCTCGACGCCTTCTTCATGCGCCTCCTCGGCACCGGCGCTGACGTGGCCGTCGCCCACTGGGAGGACCTCAGTCGCTGACCTCCGCCGTGTTGCGTCGGGCAGAACCTCTCTCTCCGCGCTTGCAGGCAGGAGGCCTTCGCGAGCCGCCGTCATGGCTTAGGCCGTGGTGGTCTCGGCCCCGTACTCCTGGAAGAAGTCGTCCACGACCGCAACGGTTTCGACCACGTGCTGCTCGACGCGGACGCCCAGCCCGTACTCCCTGAGCAGGTCGCAGAGAAGCTCGCCGTCGATCAGCTCCACCGGTGGGGCGCCGTCGCGTCTGGCCTCATTCTGCGCGTCTCGCGTGAACGAGCCTGAGGTGATGAGCAAGCCCTTCTCCCCCCGACCAGCCATGGCCCCGCGAAAGTCGCGGACCGTGCCGGCCGTGACCGAGCCCTTGTACCTTTTGCACTGGAAGTAGACGGGAAACGAGACGAGAGAGAGCCGGTACGTACCCATGCCGTCGATGCCACCGTCACCGCTGCGGCCCGTGACGGTGACGTTCACGAAGCCGGCTTCGCGTAGCAGACGCTGGACGAGCCGCTCAAAGCCTTCCGATGTCACGCCGAGGAGTCGAGCGATCAGAAGGTCCTTCCAGGATCC
>CAZAMA010000458.1:0-1870 GCA_964485645.1 uncultured Acidimicrobiaceae bacterium
AAGCCGCCAGAGATGGCACGCGTGAAGCTCGGCCACCCGGACCCCGACTCGAACTTGTCGTCCGTCGAGAACAGTTGCGCCCCGCAGCCGCCACACGTGAACACGCCGGAACCGTCCACGTGGAGCAGGTCACCGCTCCATGCCGGCTCCGTCCCCTTGTCGCGGAGGACGGCGAAGCGCTCGGGGGACAACCGCGCTCGCCATTCCTCATCCGAGGCGGGCAGACGGTCGTGGTCGGTGGAAGCGGTCGCGTTCTCGGGCTGGTCCTGCATTGTCAACTCCTCTGTCCTGTCGCGGCGGTCGACCGTGACATGTCGGGTGTGGCGTACGAGGTGCCTCCGGAATCCCTTCGGGAACGGAAACGTCACTCCGTATTCCATCGGGGACCGTGACATCTGCCGCAGCGGCCTCTTGTTGGGGGAACACGGTGGGGGCCTCGCCTGTTCCGCCCTCGGCTCCGCCCACGACACCGAAGGTTTTCCCGACGCGTGTGGAGAATGTCGTGCGCTCCTCGTCGCGGTCACAGGAACGAAGACCCTGTCAGAGTGTGGCAAGGCGACACCGAGATCACGACTGTGGTCAATAACCTCCTGGCAGGCTTCGTCGATCAAGGGCTCCGCTTCGAAGTGGGACGGCTCTTGGTCATCGTCGGTAGTAGAGCGGTCATCGGCGCCGACGAGCGTGAAGCCGGCAACACGCCGTCGTGTAGCGCAGAGTGCTGCGCAAACGTCGAAGTGCCCGAGCCCGCCTCGCGTATCACTCCTACTGTAGTAGTAGAGTTCTGCCGTGCCACGTGGTAGGCCTTCACCGAAGCTCGCGATCACGGTTGACCCGGACGTCCATGAGCAGATCATGGCTGCGGCAGCCGATGAAGGAGTCAGTGTCTCGGCCTGGATGACCTCGGCAGCTCGACGGGCGCTTCTGATCAGAGATGGATTGCGCGCTGTCGTCGAGTGGGAACAGGAGCATGGCGCGTTCAGCGAGGCCGAGCTCGAAGCGGCTCGTCGCCGGGTCGCTGATGAGGTCGTCACCATCGCCAATCCTCGCTCGGCATGAGCGTTGTCTACGACGCTGGGGTGCTTGTCGCTGCCGATCGTGACGATCGGGAGGTCTGGGCCGATCACCGAGTCCGCCTCGAACTGGGCACCGTGCCGATGACGACCGCTCCGGTAGTCGCCCAGGTGAGCCGCTCGGCTCGTCAGGTACCGCTCCGACGCTTCCTGCGTGGCTGCGAGACCGTGCCGTTTTCGCCGGATCAGGCTCATGAGGTGGGGGCGCTCCTGGGCGAGTCCGGTACCTCGGACGTCGTCGACGCCCACCTCGTCATCACCGCGGCCAGGAAGGCCTCGATCGTGCTCACCTCAGATTTGGGTGATATCCGGAAGATTTCGAACCATCTGCGCGCATCAGTCCCCGTGAGGCGACTCTGACCTCACGCACGATTCCCGCTGGCGCTCTGGGGTATGGGCTGGGCGCCAGATCCAAATGTGCACCAGGGGGCTGCGCAATTGCCATGAGCCACGTCATCCGGCCAACTGGTGTCACGCGAGTACATGGGTGGTTCAGTCCGACCCTGCACAGGCCAGGGGATCGCGGGGTCCTTGCCGGACCGGTGGATGTCGACGGACGCGTTGATGTCGGCGTGGGCGGCATGCCCACAGCTCTGAGATCGGAACACCGCCACAACGCGCCAGGCAGCGTGGAGTGGACGGTTCAGACCCGCCCTGGTGCAGGCGGGCGCGTTGTGGGCTGAGCCCGAGAACGCACGACCGCAGCCTTGGCCTGGGTTTTTCAACGCCGGGGTCGCGAGCAGGCGGCTCCGGACTTCACTCCAATACATCGCGGCAGTCGATATATCGAGGGTGCGCCG
>CAZAMA010000459.1:0-1867 GCA_964485645.1 uncultured Acidimicrobiaceae bacterium
CAGCACTGGCAGCACTGGCAGCACTGGCAGCACTGGCAGCACTGGCAGCACTGGCGGGCGATGCTGGGCGTGGCCTCACTCTCCTCCAGCGGAAGCCGGAGCCCGGCTTGCATCGCTTCACTACCGGTGGTAGGCCGGTGACTAGCAGTTCCGGCTGAGCTTTGCGGCCCAGCTGACGACATCGCTGCTCCAGACCCTGGCGGCGCTGACCGAGTGTTGTGCTCGAGAGATGCCCAGGAGCAAGGGAGCAACGTTGGATAAGGGCCCGTCGGGTCGCCAAGTCGAGTTCACCTGCAACGACCAGCGCGCGACCGTCGTCGAAGTGGGCGGCGGGATCCGCCGCTACGAGGTCGGTAACCGATCCGTCTTCGACCCATACCCGATCGACACCATGTGCGACGGCGCCCACGGAGCTCCGCTCATCCCCTGGCCCAACGGCTTGGCCGACGGGCAGTACCGCTTCGACGGGGGCGAATACCAAGTGGCGCTCACCGAGCCCGAGAAGCACAATGCAATCCACGGGCTGCTCCGCTGGCAAGCGTGGCGGGTCATGCGCACGTCGGCGACCGGGGTGGCGATGGGGGTCCGGCTCCATCCGATGCAGGGCTATCCGTTCCTCGTCGATGTCGAGGTGGCCTACACCCTCGGCGGCGACGGGCCGACGGTGACGACAACCGCCACCAACTCCGGGGTGCGCCCCTGCCCCTATGGCACGGGCCAGCACCCGTACCTGTCCCCAGGAGTCGGTCTGGTGGATGAGTGCACCCTGCAACTCGAGGTCGGTGCCCGCACAATCACCGATGACGAACGCCAGCTGCCCACCGGCACCGAACCCGTCGACGACACCGCCTACGACTTGCGCGAGCCACGGCTCCTCGGGGCCACGACACTCGATTTCGCCTTCACCGACCTCGCCCGGGACGCTGACGGCCGAGCCTGGGCTCGCCTCGGGGGGACCGACGGGCGAACGGTCGAGCTCTGGGTGGACGAGAGCTACCCGATCGTCGAGCTCTACACCGGCGACACCCTGGCACCCGATCGGCGACGGAAAGGCCTCGGAGCCGAGCCGATGACCTGTCCGCCCAATGCCTTCGCCACCGGCGACGGGGTGGTCACGTTGGAACCCGGCCAGAGCGTGACCAGCGCCTGGGGGGCGCACCTCACGTGAGCAAGCCCATGCCACCGGTAGCCGACGCCCTGGTCATCTTCGGCATCACCGGGGACCTCGCCAAGAAGCTGACGTTCCGGGCTCTGTACCAACTGGAGTTGGCCGGCGAATTGAACTTTCCGATCATTGGCGTGGCCGTTGATGACTGGTCCGTCGATCACCTGCGTTCTTCAGCACTCGTGGCCTTGGAGTCGAGTGGCGAGGAGGTGAAGAGTGAGGTCTTCGACCAACTCGCACGACGGTTCAGCTACGTACCGGGCGACTTCAATAATCCCGCAACTTACGAGGCGCTCGCGAAGGAGCTGAAGAAGAGTTCACACCCGTTGTACTACTTGGAGATACCACCGGGACTGTTCGCACCGGTTGTCGCGTCGCTCGGCGCGGCTGATCTCCTTCGCGGCGCCCGGGTGATGATCGAAAAGCCCTTCGGTCACGATCTCGCGTCGGCTCGTGCCCTTAACGGTGCGCTCCACCACGTGCTCGACGAAGATCAAATCCTCCGCGTCGATCACTTCTTGGGCAAGCAGCCGGTGACAGATATCTCCTACTTGCGTTTTGCCAACACGCTCCTCGAGCCGGTGTGGAACCGCGAGCACGTGGCCGGTGTGTACGTCACCTTGGCCGAGAACTTCGGTGTGGATGATCGCGGCGCGTTCTACGATCCGGTCGGGGCGCTTCGCGACGTGGTCCAGAACCACC
>CAZAMA010000460.1:0-1856 GCA_964485645.1 uncultured Acidimicrobiaceae bacterium
GCGACGAGATAGCGCAGCCCTTGCGCATACCCCTCAGAGATGAGCGCGTCGAACGAGCGTGGGGTCAGGCCGGGGCGCAATTGGCGAAGGAGGGGATAGAGATCCGCCTCGATGTGAGGGTCGTCCGGGTCGAGGCCATGGATCTCGAGGCCACCGGTCACGGTTCGACCTGCCAACCGCCTGAGGGCCGGCGGTCGACGAGCCGCCGCCTGGGCGGCACCGAGGTGGATGTCATCGAGCGACCCCTTCTCCTCGACGACATGCCGAGCGCTACTTGACGGTGCCGAACGGGTCGGTGACGGCGCGCTGGTTGGCGTTGTTCCAGAAGTTCTGGATGACGAAGCCGTACTCGGGAAGCTGGTCGGTGAAGGGCTCGAACATGGCATTTCCCGAGGGGAGCTTCCAGTCGGCCTGCAGCTCGCAGCCGAGCGCGAACACCGTGACCAGTTCGGCTCCGGCTCGTGCCATGCGCGACATGGCGGCCTGGGCCTCGTAGTCGTCCCACGCCCCGCAGGCGTCGACGACGGGGAAGACCTTGTAGCCGTCGTTGAGCATCGACAAGGTGGGCATGGCACAGCACGTCCCGATGGTGACCCCTGCGATGATGACGTGGGTACGTCCGGTCGAACTGAGCAGTTGCTCGAAGGCACTGCGGAAGCTCGGGTCCTCGTAGCAGTTGATGATCCCGGTGCGGCGGTAGATGGGATCCTCGGCGAAGATCTCCTTCAGCTCGGGGAGGGTGTCCCCGTTCTGCCACTGGGCATTCGACGAGCTCACCAGCACCGGGATACCGAGGGCTTTGGCCATCTTGGCGAGGGCGACGACGTTCGCCTTGTAGGTGGCCAGGTTGGCGAAGTCGCGTACCCCGACCATGAGGCCGATCTGATGGTCGATGAAGAGCATGACTGAGTTGTCCGGCGTCGGCTTGTCGTAGGGGACCCGGCCCGCCGCAGCAGCGTCGGCGGACGTCACTTTGGTGGGTAGGACGCTGTCGGTGGTGGGGCTGACGATGTCTGCGGGCCGCTCGGGCATGGCTCTCTCCTCCTGGTTCCACCTGGGAAGCTTCCAGATGGAACAACCTTACACAATGGATATGCCCCAAGTGCAATACTTCCACTTGGTACACTTCCTGGTGTGGAAACGGGCGGTCGGGACTCGCATCGAGATCTGCTCAGCGCTGCCGGCCTTCTGTTCGAGGCGGCGAACTACCTTCAGCGGGGCCTGGCCGCTGACATCGAAGCGGAAACCGGGCTGTCCCAGCCGTGGTTCGAGACGCTGGTGCGCCTGGCTCGCAGCGATCCCTCCGGCGTGCGGATGAACTGCATGGCGGCGCAGGTCTCGTTCGCGCCGAGCAGCTTCAGTCGGTTGGTCGACCGGATGGAGGAGGCCGGCCTCGTCGAGCGGGGGGCCGACCCGACCCACCGGAGGGCAACGCTGGTCCGCCTCACCAGTCTCGGGCGTCGGCGAGCAGACGAGGCGATGAAGGCGCACGAGCCGAGTGCCCGGGCCAGGTTCGCCGCCTGTCTCACGGTGCGCGAACTGGACGCGTTGGAGGTGATCACCCGCAAGATCCGCGACGCCAACCAACCAGATGTCGACGCCAAGAGGAACGGCTCGCGGACTTGACCTCGAAAGAGGCCTGCTCGTTCCCCTCCCCAGGATGTCAGCCCTGCTTCAAAGACCGGTCCGGCGGTTGGCGTCTGACTTCTCCGGCGATCATCACGAAGTCGACCATGGTGGTGGTGGCGATGTCAGCGATGGGATCGCCGGGCACGGCGACGACATCGGCGAGCGCGCCGGGCGCGAGGACGCCGATGTCGCTGCGGCCGAGGAGCTCGGCTGCGGTCCCGGTGGCG
>CAZAMA010000461.1:0-1843 GCA_964485645.1 uncultured Acidimicrobiaceae bacterium
CAAAGAGGTCACGGCCAGCGGCCGCCAATGCCCCGACCGCGATTGCGCCATCGATACAGGCCCGATACACATCGAAGAACGACGAGATCCCGCGTGGAGTCGTGACGAACAGTGTTACTAGGTCGGGGTTGGCCTTGGCCTTGGCCTCGAGGTACCGGAGGGCATGGGTCTTGCCGGCGCCCAAGTCGGCCCAAAGGAGCACAAGTTGGGACGCTCGCACTCGAGTGGCGCTACGCAGGAGAATGGTGAGGCGACGCTGGAGTTCGGGTCGGCCGATCCAGATCTCTCCCACGTCGGGTCCCGCTCGGTTAAACGGCCAACTCGTCAAGCCGAGGTGAGGGATGGGTTGCTCACTCATGCTCGTGGTTTCCTTCCCATGCGGACGTGTGTGGGCTCCCCCGTGCGAGAGACGCCATAGCGAATCTGGTCCGGGTGGCGCTGTTGCTCCTCTCGCAACGACGCGATGCCGTCAGCCACCTCGAAGCATGACGTTCCCCCTTCATTAAGCAAAATGGCGATGGCAAGGAGGACGACCTCCTTGGCAGGCGCGTATCCGAGGCCCGAGCGCAGCATCTGGTACGCGTCCTTTATGCGTTCCCAGATCTCGTCACCTTTCAGCCTGATCGGCACTCGACCAATTCCGGTCAGATACGCGGCGACCAAGTTGGTATCGAGGTACACCTGGAGGTCCGGTGCCGCTGTGAGGTCTTGGAAGAAGGCCCGCTGCACCTCATCAAGGGAGTAGCGATAGTCGGTACGAGACTCCTTTGTCACGAGACCAAAGTCGACGTACGGCTCAAGGCGCAGCGTGGCCACTTGATCGCGTGGCCGTCCGCCGCCCCAGGTCTTCTGGTTGGATGGCGTCTTCTCGTCGATGTGGCGCGCCGTGGCATCAAGGCGGCTCACGAGATGGCGGTCTTCCATCGACCTCGACTTGCTAATCCGATCGGCGAGGCGCCGGCATGCTGTGGGCAGTAGTGAGCCGAACGAGGCTCGGGTGAAGGTTTGGTCACCCTCTTGGAGCTGGGTATACCACGCTGCCGTTAGGAAGTCCCCGTCCGCCTCAATTAACGAGTACAGCAGGTAACAGGCTCCACCTGGTCGGTCATGCAATCCGGCTGATCCTCTTGTGATCATTTGAAAGAGGTTGACGCTCACATCGCCCTCGGCGATCTTGAGCAAGTCGTCGCTGTAGAGAGCGGCGATGGCGCGCCCGCGATCGTTTCGAGTGAAGTTGTGCTGACGAACCAACCCAATGTTGGCTGCGAGTTGAGGCAACTCGTCAATCACGTCGTCGGTGACCGCTCCGGTAGCAGACGGCAGCTGAGGATTGGCCAGCCAGATGTCTTGAAGCTCGACCGCGGACAGCTCCTCGACGTCATCAAGCTTGGCCAGCGCTCCTTGGTGGCCTCCATAGCGCTTCCACAGCCGGAGCGCGTGGAGATAGCGCTTCACCTCGTCTGCCTGATCGCCACTCACCTTGTAACCACGTCGGACGATACCGGCGTAGGTACGGCCGAGACCCTGAAGACTGGTGGGCGAGTTGTCGCTGGCGGACGCAGCAACCGCGATCAGTTGACCTGGCCGTTGCATGCTGACTCGGGCAAATCGGACCCAACGAACGGACATACCTAACCCTCGAAGCCGCCGTGCACGGAGAGCCGAGGACGCACGTTGATGAAGAGACCGCGGGAAGCGTGGGTGCTCGACACAAAGGCCTGCCCGACTCCCAGCTTGCGAATGGCATCGGCGGCGCTGAGCTCTGCGCCATGTAGGCGAACGCTCGTCGGCTCAAGAGACTTGAGGTTGCTCAGCACGTTCCCAATGTCCTTTTGCACTGTCA
>CAZAMA010000462.1:0-1842 GCA_964485645.1 uncultured Acidimicrobiaceae bacterium
CACGGGCTACGACCCGTCCATCCGGTTCTACTCAACCCGGTACAAGCAGGGAGGACGGACGGTTTTCTCGCTGGACCTGGCCCTCACGCAGATCGCCGGGCTGCTTCCGGCGCCTGACCCGTTGCACCCCACCGAGGGAAACCGGCGGATCAAGGAAGCCCACGCTCGGGCCTTCGGCGACTACGTCAGGACCGAGCGCAACTGGGTTGCACCCGCGTTGGTGTTGCGTGGGCCGGACATCTTCGAGTTCGAGAGCAAGGAGAAGATCGGAGGGACGGAGTTCGGGGTGATCTCCTTCCCCCGCCTTGCAAGCACCGATCTCCGCATCCTCGACGGACAGCACCGCATCCTCGGCATCCACATGGCCATGCGTGCCATCGGTGAAGAGCTTGAAAAGAAGCGTAGCCAGCTTGCCGCTGCGAAGCGGAACGGGGAAGAGGCAGCCGTGATTCAGATGTTCGAGAAGCAAATCGCCGAGTTGAACGAGCAACGAGAGCGCTTCGACCGGGAGAGGACGACCCTTCAGCTTTTCATCGAGGACGACCAGGTCGCCTACAGGCAGATGTTCTTCGACATCGCCGACAATGCCCTCGGGATCACGTCGTCCGTGCGTGCCAGGTTCGACAGCCGCAAGGTCGTCAATCGGAGCCTTGAGGATGTCATGAAGCATGCCCTCCTCAAGGGACGGGTCGACCCCGAACAGGATCGGATGGGTCGAAACAACCCGAACCTCCTGGGCGCGAAGCATGTGGCGGAGATCGTGCGCACCCTCGCGGTCGGGATTGACGGAAGGATTGGACGCCGCCTGGAAGACGAGCTTCGGGAGGATGCGCTCGTCGAGAAGGCGAACAACTTCTTCGACGTGTTACTTGCGGCTTTCCCGCCTCTGGCAGACGTTGCGGACGACGAACTCACGACCGAAGACCTCCGGAAGTCGAGCCTGCTCGGATCGACGACCATGCTGCGAGTGCTGGCCGGTGCATACGCTGAGCTGACCGACAAGCAGGCGTTCGACGACGACGACGTGACGGACTTCTTCAGGAAGCTGGCTCCGCATATGGCCGGACCGGCGACCGCCGCCAGCATTTGGGTCTCCAAGGTCGGCGAGGACGTCTTCTCGCCCGGAGCGTTCGCCCCTCGTAGCCGCCGTCAGGACCTGAAGACGCTTCGGGATGCAATGGTCGAGTGGGCTATCACCGAGCCGGTGCCCGAGTGGCTCGACCAGCCGGTCCACGCGGCGTGATGCCCTTCGGGTCTGGGCGTCGAAGAGCAACTTCCAAGGCCCCCAGCTCAGGCCAGATGTCACACCATCCTCGTACCATCGAAGGAGCCAGCGAGGGGAGGACCGCCTTCCTCTCGGCACTTTTTCCTAGGAGCACCGAATGAACGCTTTGATCACCGACGAACTCGACGGCATTCCCAGGGGAAGCCTCGCCCAGAACATGTACCGGGCGGCGTACGAGCAAGCCCGCCTCAACGCGCTCGGCTCTCATTCCGAGATCGGGCCGGAACCCGCCGATGCCCGCGCTCTCGCGCTCCAGGTGGTGCGGGCACAGTATCCGGACTTCAGTCCGGAACTGGTGGCGTAGGTCCTCATGGCCGGGAGACACGTCTTCTTCAGCTTCCACTACAAGGAAGACGTCTGGCGCGCCTCCAATGTCCGGAACTCAGGACAGTTCGACGCGCGTGCGGCGGCGGGCTGGAACGACGCCTCTCTCTGGGAGGAGACGAAGAAAAAGGGCGATGCCGCGGTCCGTCGTCTCATCGACGCCGGTCTCGAAGGGACGAGCGTGACCGCAGTGCTCATCGGCACTCACACGGCAGACCGCCAGTGGGTGACGT
>CAZAMA010000463.1:0-1828 GCA_964485645.1 uncultured Acidimicrobiaceae bacterium
CACGTCCGCACGCCTCGTGGCCGAAAGCGGTATCGCGGCGGCCTTCGACGAGATGAGCAACGTCTCCTCGACGCCGGTCCTGCCGTGCAGCGTGTCCGGCACGACCGGCACGAGCAGCCAGAGCTACGTGGTCACCGTGAGCTATCGGGCCGGGAGCACGGCGTTGCCCTGCACGGCGGGGAACCCGGTGGGCAGCGAGCTCGGGACGTCGTCGATCCCGACCGAGGCGACGCTCACGTCGGTCGGGGCATCGCCCGGTGGCGGGACCGTCGTGATGCAAGAGCGTTTGCAGCTCACGGCGACGAACCCGCTCCTCCCGGCGTACGACTACGCGATCATGACGCCCGGCACGATGCCGCTGAGCGTCCACGCGTCGGTCTACAAGAGCGCGTCGGACCAGCCGGCGAACCTCTACTCCGGGCAGACCTTCCAGTGCACGAACACCGTTCTCGACCAGGGGAGCGTGCTCACGGCGACGACGCCGCTCGCCCTGTCCTCGGGCTGCGACATCACCGGCTCGCTCACGGCCCAGGGAGACATCAGCATCACGAACAGCGCGGTGGTCGGCGGCACGGCGACCGCGATCGGCGGCTCGATCGACATGTCGAGCGGCGGGCAGATCCTCGGCAACGCCTACGCGACCGGGGGGAGCATCGACCTCAGCAACAACCCCGTGACCATCGGCGGCAACGCGTACGCGACCGGGGACATCCTCCAGACCACGAAGGCGACGATCGGCGGCGCCCAGTACCCGAACGACGCCTCGATCGCGAGCATGTCGATGCCGCCGGCTCCGGCATTCCCGGCGCTCGACCCGTTGCCCTACGCGTGGAAAAACAAGGGCTACACCGTGATCCAGGTCCCGGAGCCCGACCCGTTGAACGGCGCGCCGACGAGCTGCTCGACGTACTTCGTGGACCAGTACGTGTACGTGCCCGGCCATGGCGAGGAGCACCTGCCGAGCCCGTTCGTCGAGGACGTCAACGCCGCCACCACCCCGATCGTCGTCTACGCGCCGGCGTGCAACCCGTCGGTCGGGACGAACCTCGTGGAGACCGGGAGCTCCACGCCAGGGAGCACGTTCAACATGCACGCCAACGTGGCGGTCGTGGTCAACACCTTCAGCGACTGGGGCTCGATGGTCTGGCAACCTGCAGCGGGAGTCCCTAGCCCCGACCTGTCGATCATCGCGCTGTCGAGCTCGTCGAGCGCGATCAGCCTGACCAACGAGACGGACTTCACTCCTGCGGTGAGCACGCTGCTCTACACGCCTGGCACCGTGGACTTCTCCGTCACAGGCACGATGACGGGCCAGGTGCTCGCCGGGACGTCGTTCTCCGCGACCAACGCCTTCTCGATGACCTACTCGACCGCAGCGGCGTCGAGCCTCCCGGGCACGACGGTCCCAGGACCTCCGGCGCTGTCACCGACGAGCGAGTTCCTCCTGCGCGACTGACGTCCCATGCGAGGCGGCTGAGCAGGGGCGTCGCGAGTGGTGGCGCGTCCGCGATCATCGGAGATCGCGCGAAGAGTAGCTAAAGACCGCACCTGCCGTGTCGTTAGACGTGCTGCACATGTACATCGACCGACCAACTGGAGGAGCGTTGCGTACCCACCTGAAGCGGCTGCGAGAGGACCGGGAGGAGCCGGTAGACGGGGGCTTTACGCTCATCGAACTACTCGTGGTCCTGTTGATCCTCGGTATCCTTCTCGCCATTGCAATCCCGACATTCCTGACGGTCACGAAGAGCGCGACGAACACTGCCGCGTCGTCGAACCTGCAGACGGCCCTCACGGGCGCCGAGACGTACTACACGACGAACAACGG
>CAZAMA010000464.1:0-1828 GCA_964485645.1 uncultured Acidimicrobiaceae bacterium
ACGCTCACATGGGCGAGGACCACATGGCCACTCGGGTCGAACCAGTTATCCCGGCGGTCGATCATGTAGAGGTACTCCGTAGCAAGCGGTAAGCACGAAGCCGATGGCGGCAAGGCCAATCCTGTAAGTGGCGCTCCTTTTCCTCGTTCCGACAGTGGCGCGGAGACGTTCACCACGGGCAGTGTGACGGCCAGGGCGGCGAAGACCTCTTCGGCCTCGACGACGGGCTCCTGCCTGGAGACAAAGCCGAGTGGCAGCAACCACGCACCTGAGAGCCAGCTCAGGAATGTGGCACGCGAGAGCCGCACCGAGCGTAGCGGCGAGGCGGTCGAGATTCGCCTCGCCGGCCGGCGTCGAAGCGCCGCCGTACGGGTGCTGACAGAGGAAGCCTCGGTGGTTGAGCACCTGGCGCTGATGGCGAGCGACAACCACCAGTTCGCCAAGCTCAACAACATCAAGATCGACCAAAACGCACTCCGGTGCTCGAGGATCTGCACCTCGCTCGGGCGGCCGGCGCCCGGGGCCGAGCACCGCTGAGAAGCTCTCGTCGGTATTCGAGTAGCAAGGCTCGTACTGAAGTATCGATCGTGGTACTTGAGTATCCCGGCCAGCATGAACTTGTCGGAGCCAGGGTCGGCCTTCTCGGGCACACTCACCGTGCCGATCCTTCGCGCCCTCGATGGCAGGGGCGCGAAGGTCGCGTCGGTACGACAGGTCCACCGACTGACCGACGGCGATGTCTCGCTTGCAGGCGTGCGACGCGCACTCGATCGCCTGGCGGCGCAGGGCGTCTTGGACAAAGGAGAGATCGACGGGCATGCGTTCTATTCGGTGAACCTCCCCGCCCTTAGGGACGGGGCTTCTGGCCTTGCGGCGCCGCACCTTGCGGTGTGCCTGACGCTGGTCGGGTGACCAGCGTTCGACAGCCCGGAGATACGTGACGCGGATTTTCGTATCCGGTCCAATGGGGACGTACTCCCCGTGAATCGCCTTCTGGAGGATGTTGATGCTCCCCACGGCGTCTCGGTGACAGGTGAAACCGCACACCTTGCACCGGTAGTGCCGACCCGTGGGTCGGTTGCGTGTGAGGCACGCAGGACATGTCTTGGTGGACCCGGACTCGTTCAGGTGATCGAGCTCCAGCGCGGTTGCCTCCGAGAAGTAGCGCTCCTGACGACCACGGGACCACTGCGAGAGCTGCTGGCGACCGTGGCGCCCCATGCGGCGCTCGACCTTGGTGTTCCGCTCGATCCCCCGGATGTCGCCCACGATGAAGCGTCCGGTGCCGTGGGCGAGTCCGTGGTTGGCGGCTTTCCTGGCGACCTTGTGATCGAAGTCCCGCAGTGCCAGGTTCGCCTTGGCCTTGGCCCGTTTCTTTGCTCCCACCAGCCTGCGGTGCTTGCGGGAGCCGTTCTTGCAATGGCTGATCTTGTGCTGGAGAGCGCCGACGGACTTGTTGCGACCCCGCTTGAGTGCCCTTTTCTCCCGGCCGTTGACGATCGTGACGTCGATGGTCTTGTCATTCACCCAGGTAGCCAGAGCCATCAAGTTGATGATGCCTTCGTCGATGGCTGGCATTGCCAGCACTATCCCTGCCCGACCACGTCCGAGCGACAGGTTGAGCTTGCCGTCTGGCCGTATGCGCCAGCCGTATCCCTTCGTGAACCACAGCGGCCGGTAGTTCTTCTTCCGCCACGGAGCCCGAGCCTTTATGCCATGGGACCGATTGACCCGTGAGGTCTTGATCGCCTCGTAGATGTCGTAGGCAATGGCTTCGGTGCGTCGCGCGTGGCGCTGGCAGCGATCTACATTTCGTCTACACTTCGGC
>CAZAMA010000465.1:0-1820 GCA_964485645.1 uncultured Acidimicrobiaceae bacterium
GATCCGGTGGCGGCCTGCCGCGCCGTGCTGGCGGAGGTGGCTGGGGCCGCGCGCCAGTAGCTCAATTAATACACGTGCGCGCCTCGGCGGCCATATCCATCGCTCGGGCGCGCTGACGGTGCGCGACGTCAATGGCAAGGTCTCTCTCAGCAGAATCCAGGTCGTGCAACGCCAAGTATCGTGTGTAGCATGCGGCCAAGGTCTCGCTGAACGGCGTCAGTGGGGGCCGGCAGAGGCGTTCCAGCCCACTCCAGTCATCTTCGGCATCGGACCACCGCACCCACAGGTCGTCCGCCCGGAAGGCCCTGCGATCCTCCCACATCTTGAGAATGACCAAGCGTCTCAGGAGTCGCATGTCAACGGGACGCTTGGCCAAAAGGCTGAGATCGTATAGATCTCGCGCCTTTGTGCGCTCATAGGACGCACGGACCTTTTCCGCCCACGCTTCGGCGAGGTGCATGCAGGGAAGTGAGGGCGCCGTGAAGGGAAGTCGCGGGAAGTATGATTGGCTGACTGGATCACAGACTTCCAGTGGCAGGATCATCGGAGCGCGCCTGCTCAGGTCCAGGGTAAAATGACCCTCTGTCACGAATGCATGCGTGTACGATACCTCCAACCCCAGACTTGTGGCCGTATCGTAGTACTCATCCACCTTCAAACGGACGCCGTGGTAAGGTATGGCCCAAGCTTGTTCGAGGCGGAGATACCACTCTTCCCAGTCGTCGCCCAAGTATACGAAGTCAAGATCCTCCGAAAAGCGACCCAACGTGCCGAAGACCATCTTCCGAAAGTAAGTGCCGCCCTTGAATGCCAGCTCACTCGCCAAGCCGTGCTCGTGCAACGCTGCCAACACGTAGGACAGAGTGACCTCGCGTTCCGCGACGTCGAGGTTGACCCCGCAGCCCCGGGCGTACTGCTCTATGAAGCGACGGTCGAGCATCGATCCGCCACCTTATCGAGGTCGTGTGGGCGTGAACTCGCCCAACGGAACATTCGGTGCGACCCTCCAGACCGGATCGACTGGTGACGTCTCCGAGGCGGGCATGGCGCGCGTCTTGTCCAGGGGAATGGGCCGAGCGTCGTGTCGGGCGATCGCTTCGCGAACCGAATTCGGGAGGGGCAAGCCCGTAACATCCACCAGATACCCCGCGCGTCGCGCCAGCGTCCCCCGACCCAAGCGCAGGCACGTCATGACGAACGTGGCGGTCTCTATCTTTCGTCCGCTGTTCGCCAAGATCTGACCGACGAGAGTTACGCCAGCGCCTCGCGTGGGCCGGTACAAGCAGTCCGCAAGGGCGCGCTCGGATGTTGCAGTGGGTATGGCAATCCCGTGCCAGTCCCAGGGCTCGAAGCCAAAGACAAGATGGGGGCGCAGCACATGCACCTGAAATCGCCCCGCCGGGAGGCTGATCCTGCGATCGGTCATGACGTCCCAGCGGTATGGCACTTGGTCGCCTAACCCGCGGGCCGCGAGAGCGGCTGGTCCACTGACGAAGTATGGGACCCGCAAGGCGTACAGAATGGCCGCGGGATTACTGGTGGCGAAGCCCTCTGCGCCACGGTTGGCCGGAATTAGACAGTACTGTCCGCGTGTTGCACGCTCGAGCCACCCTTTGCGGGTCAGCCGAGCGAGCAGTGCCCGTGCCGCAACCGTCGACATAGACAGTAGCTGTGCTACGTCGTCGGCGCATACGGTGTTGATGCCTTCCCACTCGAGGTGAAGGATGAGTTCTGCTTCCCGTTCGCCGAGCGTGCGTACGGGCACTCCGTGCTCACTCCTAGGCGCCCGGCCGCCGCGACCAGCGCAGGCTAGTATATTA
>CAZAMA010000466.1:0-1819 GCA_964485645.1 uncultured Acidimicrobiaceae bacterium
TCACGATCGAGTACACCGACAGCGCCACGAACCTCCGCTACTACGAGCCGGACTTTGTTGCCGTGAACCGGGACGGCGTGCACTACGTGATCGAAACGAAGGGCCAGGAGAACATCGACGTCGCACACAAGGATCGCGCCGCAACGATCTGGTGCGAGAACGCGACCTTGTTGACCGATACCACGTGGTCCTACGTCAAGGTGCCGCAAGTTGAGTTCGGGAAACTACAGCCGACCGTCTGGTCGGATGCGGTCGTCGTCTTTGGAGCGGGAGGCTATAACCCAACATGAGCGGCGAACCCCAGCTTCATGAGCGTTTGCGCGGTTTCTTGCCGACTGCTCGTGCTGAGTCATGCCAGGTGATAGCGACCTTTCTCGACATCAGGGCGTTCTCGACCTTCGCCGCTAGGAGCGAATCGTTCGACGCCGCGCTGTATCTCCGCTCCGTCTACCTGAAGGTTCTGATTTCTGTTTTCGCCGATGCTGCTTTCTTCAAGCCAACTGGAGACGGGCTCCTCCTGATCCATGAACTTCCCTTCGAGGCTGAAGCCGTGCCACCGTTAATCACATCGGTCCTGAAGCGTTGCATTTCCCTGGTACAAGACTTTGGGCACATTACCGACGACGACGTCATGGTGAACTTCTCCGTCCCCCAGCAGCTCGGTGTCGGCGTGGCACGAGGCTCTGTCACCCGACTGGTGTCCGGAGACTTCGTCCTCGACTATACCGGGCGTTGCCTGAATCTGGCAGCCAGATTGATGGACAAGGCTCGACCCTCCGGGGTCGTCTTCGCCGACCCTCACGCTGCTCGCCTCATGGATGCCGAGGTGGGGCCGAGCTTCTCGTCTGATCTGATTTGCATCCGCGGCATTGCCGATGAAGAGCCGATCGCCGTGTCCGTCACGGCAGATGTGATCATCTCGCCATCTGATCGCGAACCGACCTCGACCGCGCGAAACATTTGGGGATCACCCACGAAGCTAAAGGTAGAGCACGTCCTGCGGCTAAGCAACTTTGGCTTTTACCTGCCGCGAGCGCCGCGAGCGCATGAAACTGCGTCAGTTCACGTCCAGATTCCCATCTTCGACAAGGTCGAAAAACGGGAGGATTCGACCGCCACCTTCACCATCGCGGGCGACGTCGAGGAGGAACCAGATGGTTGCCTCGTTCGCATCAAGATGCGAGACGTTCACGAGAGCCTCACGGGCGTCCCGCAAACCGTAGCATCGAAGATGCTTTGGACGACGATCGAGAGGGCAACCGAGGTGACGTTCACGCCATTCATCAAACCAGACGACGAAGTCTGAGTCTCGCAAAGTACGGGCGGAGTCAAAAGCGGGGCCTCACGGTCCGGCCTCCCAGCAGTCGGCGCAGTAGAAGTCGCCATCGTCGCTGTAGTGGTGCGTCTCGGGGTGGATGAGGCCGGCGTCGACCGAGCACCCGCACCGATCGCAGAAGACCCACGTCGCCTCCCGCCACAACGGGTGGGGCGCCATTAGCTCGAGCTGCTGCACGAGCTGAACGAGGTTGGCGTGGGCGACTGCGTCGTCCTGAGCGGAAACGACGAGGTGGTACTCCACCAGCTCTGCAATGTCGGAGATCGTGTAGGCCATGACTGCAACTCCTTTCCCTTCTCGGTTCATGGGCGCGAAAGGGCACGGAGGGAAAGACGGGAGTCAAGGGAACGGGACGAAGTCCCGCGCGAGTACCGGAGCGGAGCGGCGGCTCGCAGCGCCTTGACGCCCGGCGGCTCCGTGCATCCTGGAGCGCTGAACCCCAGAAGCACGTTGCGGATCGGGCTTGCCATCCCCGAGAGGGCT
>CAZAMA010000467.1:0-1818 GCA_964485645.1 uncultured Acidimicrobiaceae bacterium
CTTTCGCCCGGGGAGGTTCTTCACGTGCTGGGCGTTCACGAGCAACAGCTCGATGCTCGGATCGGCCACCAGCACGTGCCAGGGCGCCTTCCAGTAGACGCCCGTTGCCTCCATCGCCACCTGGGTGACGCCATGGCCGACCAGCCAGGACCGCAGCTCGCGAAGCGACGAGGTCCAGGTCCGGAACTCGTGCAGCTCGGTGCGGCGCGCGCCCTTCTTCTCGCCCGGCAGGCGCACCGCCGCCCTTTCTGTCAGCATGACCTGAGACACCTGCTGTAGCTCCCATCCCTCAAGGGCGAGACGGATCAGGTAGACAGAGATGACCATGCCAACCTTGCTGATGCAGCGCGCCCATGATGAAGCGATGGGCGATGACGCTCCGGAGCTTCCCGACAAGGCGCGCCGGCGGACCTTCACCGCCGAGTACAAGCTGCGGATCGTCGCCGAGCACGACGCCTGCGTGGGCGACGGCGACAAGGGCGCCCTGTTGCGCCGGGAGGGCCTCTACTCGAGCCACATCGTGGAGTGGCGCCGGGCACGCGACAACGCTGCTGCGGCCGGCCTCGCCGCTCCGAGGCGGGCGAAGGCGAATCCCGACACCGCCGCCCTGGCGAAGGCAAGGAAGCGGATCGAGCGCCTCGAGGAGGACCTGAAGAAGCACAAGCTGGCGCTCGACATCGCGGGAAAAGCGCACGCGCTCTTGGAGATGCTTGCCGAGAGCGCGACCGACGACAGCGCGGCGACGACCGACCCGGCGCGAAGGCCGAAGAGGTGATCGAGGCGTGCTTTGCCGAGCTTCAGCCCCTCGTCGGGACCGCTGCGGCATGCAGGGGATCGGGCAGGTCGCGGGCCACCCACTACCGCCGCCTCGCGCCTGCGGTCCTCGGACCGCCCCTTCCCCGCTCGACGCCGCACAACGCACTCTCCGAGGAGGAGACGGCCGAGCTGCTGGCGGTGCTGCGCTCCGAGCGATTCTGTGACCTCGCGCCGGCCCAGGTGTGGGCGATGCTGCTCGACGAGGGCCGCTACCTGTGCTCGATCTCGACGATGTACCGGGTGCTGCGGTCCTGTGAGGAGGTCCGCGAGCGCCGGGCCCAGGCCAAGCACCCGACCCGGGCACGCCCCGAGCTGATGGCCGACCGGCCGAACATGTGCTGGACGTGGGACATCACGAAGCTTCGCGGTCCCGACAAGGGCGTGTGGTTCGACTGCTATGTGATCATCGACATCTTCTCCCGCTACGTCGTGGGCTGGATGGTGGCGACGACCGAGACCGCCGAGCTCGCCGAGGAGTTCATCGCCAAAGCGCTCGTCTCCCAGGGCGTCGAGAAGGGCACGCTCACCATCCACGCCGATCGCGGCACGTCGATGACCTCGAAGGGAGTCGCCGAGCTCCTCTCTGACCTCGGTGTCGGGCGGACCCACTCCCGCCCGCACGTGAGCAACGACAATCCCTACTCCGAGGCGGTCAACAAGACCCTCAAGTACTGCCCGGCATTCCCGGCCCGCTTCGGCTCGATCGAAGACGCCCGGGCGTTCTGCGCCACCTTCTTCGAGTACTACAACCACGAGCATCGCCATTCCGGCATCGGACTGCACACGGCGGCATCGGTCCACTACGGGACCGCCGAAGAGATCCGCGCCCGCCGGGCGGAGACCCTCGATGCCGCCTACGCCGCCAACCCACGTCGGTTCTGCGGACGGCGGCCCACGCCACCGAAGCTGCCGACCGTCGCGTGGATCAACAACCCGACCATCCAGAGCGACGCACAGAAGAAATCCTGAAGACGTGTCTCAGGGGGCTTGACAGGTTCCGCC
>CAZAMA010000468.1:0-1813 GCA_964485645.1 uncultured Acidimicrobiaceae bacterium
CCGAGCCAGGATATGGGTCCCCAAGTACGAGCGGGAGACGGCGTCCATCTCCTGGCCGGCAGGTCGCCTCGCAGCTGCGTGCGCGTACTCGGGGCCCTCTTCGGAGAGGTCGGCGACGATGGTGTGGGTGTAGTGAACGCTAAAGCCGTGGACCACCTCGAAGGTCACTGCGCCGAGCACGATACCGAGCGCCACCCCGTGGACGAGAAGCACTCGCGCCCCGCCTCCGAGACGCCTCCAGCGGCGTGTGAACAGCCTGCCGGCCTTCCCAGAGCCGGGAATGGGACCGTGGCTGTCGGGGGCCGATGATGCCCACGACCCGCCCAGTGCGTCCTTCGCGGACCGTCGCGGGTCGTTCTCAGCGACCATGACGGCCCTCGGACGGACTCATCTGCTGCAGCACCCGTCGGATCGCACCGCGAGCGATGCCATGCACTTGGAGCTGGACAGGCCCAACAGACAGCGCAGCCCGTGCCGTCCCGCTCACCGGTCGGAGATGGACGACGTGTCGGACCTGGGAGAGGAAGTCGTCTCGCCCGATGCCGGGTGGCTCGCCGTGCTCCGGTTCGTCGACGCCGGCGTGGCTGTCGGACGCACCGACCTCCCGGCTGAGCGCTGCTCGGCCTCCCTCGAGTCGCTGCCGACTGGACGGATGCCGAAGACAGAGCGTCTTGGAGTCACGATGGTCACCGGCTCGAAGGTCTCGACCGGCTGGCGCGTTCGGACCGGCGTGACGGTGACGCCTCCGATCGGATATCCGGCCGCAGGCTGACGTGGTGCGGTCGCCGCGCGTACCGTCACCGGGCCAGGAAGCCTCGTCGCCGAGGACGACATGCCGATGCCGGCACCAATCACCGCCGCACCACCTGCGACAAGCAGGGCCAAGACGCTCCACACACTACGCACCACCCCATCTTGGCCGGATTCGACAGCCGGTGAGCGGTCGGGAACCGACTGCGTGCGCGTTGGCTGGGCCTGTTGACGCCCGAGATCACGACCCGGCGACCGGGCCGTGCAACGGTGGTGGAGCATTGCCTGGATCACACAGAGGCGCGAACGTGAGGACGAGCGACTCCGCCCCCCTCGCGGCACGCACCTCTACCTCTCGATCCGAGTCGCCCGTTGCGGACACCTCGCGCGCCACCCACGACAGGACAGGGGACGCGCCAGACAGCCTCGCACCCGCACGCACCGGAGCTCTCGATGAGGACGTCGACACCCACAAGACCACCCCCGCCCGTCGGACGACCGGATCCGCCCTGTGCGTCGACGGGCAAGACGATCGGGGCGGCTGCTTCGTACGAGAGTCGGGCCGCCGCCGTGGACGT
Organism: uncultured Acidimicrobiaceae bacterium; assembly: GCA_964485645.1. GTDB lineage: Bacteria > Actinomycetota > Acidimicrobiia > Acidimicrobiales > Bog-793 > JAKACA01. The sequence continues at coordinate 1,329 of CAZAMA010000468.1, forward strand.
ACCGGAAAGCGTGCCCGCCAGAACAGCTAAATCGAGTGCAATACTACGCCGAGCCTTGATGGAGTTACTCCTCACGTGAGCTGTGTCAGTACCGCGTCATGGCCGGACTGAATCGGGTGCAACGCACCGCCATGGAGGAGATCCGGGTCCGGGTCGTCACGCAGGTGCTCTCGGGCGTCGCAGTGCCGGAGATCGTGGCCGCCCTCAAGGTGAGCAAGCAGTCTGTGTGCTCCTCGGTACGCAAGTACAACGCTGGAGCCATGGAGGCTCTGTCCTCGACCAAGGCACGCGGTGCAAAGGCCAAGCTCGATCGTCGTCAGATGGCAAAGCTCACCAAGCTGGTGGTCGGGAGCGACCCCCTGACCAGCTGGAGTTCCCACTGATCCGTGCAGAGGCTGCAAAGGTCGGTGGCATCATCTACGTCCAAGACGAGGCTTCGGTCCGCTCGGACCACCACGCAGGAACCACCTGGGGGATCGTGGGCA
>CAZAMA010000469.1:0-1805 GCA_964485645.1 uncultured Acidimicrobiaceae bacterium
CGCTCTTGGGCTTTGCAGCGGACAAGGCAGCGCCCTGCCATCGGGGAGGAGGTACGACTCCCGAATGGTGGTCGCAGACGATCCACATGACGTGAAGGAGGGGCGAGCGCAGACATGACCTGGACGAGCCTGGCGGGCCGGATGGCTCAGCGGGTTGGAAGCCTGCGGGCAGACCCCATGGCGAGCCGCCCCTTGGGGCCGCGGCCGCACTCCGTGCAGTCGGGCTTCCGCAGGGGCGTATCGAGCACGAAGTTGGCGTCTCGAGGCAGGAAGAGCCGGTAGTCGTTCGAGGTTCGAGGTTCGAGGAGGCCGGTGACAGAGAACAGGTAGTCATCGACGGCATGGGCGCACGCGACGGCGTTGAGGGAGATCACGCTGGGGGCCTTGACGGACTCATCCTCGACGTAGCGCTGCTGCGCTCGCTCCGACTCGCTGATGGCTTCCTCCTGAAGCCGCGCAGGGGATACAAGACCGTTGCACCACAGGCACCCGCTGTCGGGGATCACCGGACGGTAGACGCTGTGTATGTCGCCGATCTCACCCGTAGCTCGCGACACCCGGACCTTTGCGCCCACTTGCGCGCCGGGGATGAGGTACTGATGAACGAGAGCGTTGAAGACGAGCCGCGACCGCTGCGAGTCGGCGGCGAGGAACAGGTAGTCGCAGTCGATGAAACGCTGGGCGACGGCGTCCTTCGAGAAATCGGCGCGAACCTGTTCGATAGTGATGTGCCTGTTCGCCTTGTGGGCACCACGAGCGGCGATCGAGGTCTTGAACCGGGCGAGCCTGAGGCCGATACGTTGGAGGGCCCGCGGGCGCTTATCGCCGGTCAGGAAAGCGAAGGCGTCCCATCTCGTGCTCCCGACGACGCGAGGCAGGTTGGACGGCTCGATGCGTTCGGGATCGCACACGACGATGTGTCCGACCCCGAGTCGGCCGAGGTACTCGACGATCAGGGAACCAGCGCCGCCAGCGCCAATGACGCCGACTTTCTGTCGACGAAGCATGTCCTGGCCACGATCGCCGAAGATGCGGGCCTGACGGTCGTAGGTTGGGTCGGAGTTTGGCCGCGGGGGCGGGGTCGGATAGAGGGTTCGGATTGGTCGGCCGACGACTCGTGCCTCCGCCAGGTCGACCCGTCGTCCTCCTGGCAGCCAGATGTCTCCGGCCACGGCATTCTCGGCGAAGACGAGAGCGCCGACGGGGATGCCATCGGCGATATCGAGCAGGGCGGGATATCCGCGCTCGTGGGAGGCGAGATCGTCGGGTGAGAAGCCGACGGCATTAGAGCCTCCGTGGCAGTGGATCGCGAGGTAGACCAGCCGTTCGCTGGCGCAGTGCATGATGTTTTCAGTGACGAACCTGGCCGTGAGCATGCGGTAACCGCGCCTGCCGGGCACATAGTCCACGCCGTCACGGGCAACCACGAGGTCGCGTGCGAGAAGTCGGGTTCCCCGCGCAGTCTCCACCATTCCGGCGACGAGGACAGCGCCGTGCTCGTCGCCGTCCCCTGGAAAGAGGTGTTGGTGGAGCTGGTCCATGAGGTTGGACGGGACGAGGAGAGTCCATGGGGTCGTCATCGTGAGGCCATCCAGGCGAGCACCTTCTGGAGCTTCAGCACCGCGGTGTCGGTTGCAGGATTAAGGTGCTTGGACCGCCGTGAGACCTGGATGGCCTGCTCCCCGCGGTACGGGTTGGCGGACATCGCCTCGCCGAGCGGCTTGCCATCGGCGCGCGCCAGGTCGCGGCGAACGAAGTGGGGGTACACGTCGGCGTACGGATACTGAGCAGTGATGCGAAAGCCG
>CAZAMA010000470.1:0-1802 GCA_964485645.1 uncultured Acidimicrobiaceae bacterium
TAGGCGGGCAGGTGACACGGCGAGGCATCGGAGGTGGGCGATGAGCACGGACAGCATCACCGCACAGGAAGCACATTCGACAGCGCACTTCGCCCTCGAGCCCGACCCCAGCCGCCCTGGCCTTTTCGTACGGCAGTGCCTCGGCGTGGCGGGTTGTGAGCCCTGTGAGCGCAGCATCATGCTCGAGGAGATCTATACCGCTTGGAGCCGGGCTGGAATGTCTTCGGCACTCGGCGAGGCGATCTACGCGCTCCAGGACGGCTACGGCGCCGTCGGGCACGTGCCGCCGCAGGGCTGCGACTGGTCGGGCATCCGAGACTCCTCGATCGGCGCGATCCGTGCAATGCACGCTCTTGTCCATGCCTGAGGTGTCGGGTGACGAGCGGGGCGACGTGACGACCGTCGCGGTGTTGGACCGGTCGTGGCGGCGAATCGTGCGCCCCGGTGTCGCCCGGTGCAGCTTCCCGCGCTGTACGGGCGTTGCAGTGGCGATCTTTCGGCGGCGGGTGCGTGCCCCCGGTGGCGTCCGTGGCGTGTTCGGGCGCGACTACTACTACTGCCCGGACCACCTCTACGGCCGCCGCATCGAGAGCGGCGTCGTGGTGGTCGACGTCGCGGTCGGGTCGCCGGCAGCGGAGCGCGGCTACGTCGAGTAGGGGTCGATTGGCGTCACGGCGAAATGATACTAGCTGCATAACGCAGCATGTATAGTCTCTCGTGATGACGGTCCCACCCAACCCGTTCCGCTATGGCTCGCCTGTGTCAGGAGAGCAGTTCGTCGGGCGCGAGCCCGAGCTCGATGCGATCATCGGTCGTGTCCAGGACCACATCAACGTCCTGCTGCTCTCTCCTCGCCGTTACGGCAAGACCTCGCTGCTTCTGCGTTGTGAGTCCGCTCTCGAGCAGGTGCAGGGCGCTGTGGTGCACGTGAACGTCCTCCGCTGTCGGGATCTCAGTGCACTTGCTGGCGCGCTCGTGGCTGGGGCTTACCGTATCCCCGGCGGTCGGTGGCATCAGGCGGCACAGGCGGTCCCGTCGTTCCTGCGACGCCTGCAGCTGCGCCCGAGCGTCACCTTCACCGACGACGGTCGACCAGCGTTCGGCTTCGGCCCACGGCTCGAGGGCCCTGACCTCGATGCCATCATCGGTGATGTCTTCGCGCTGCTCTCCGAGCAGGCAAGTCGGCGTCCCGTTGCACTCGTCCTCGACGAGTTCCAGGCGATCATGGAGATTGACCCGCATCTTCCGAACCTCATGAAGAGCCTCGTGGACGAGCACCCGCACGTGAGCCTCGTCGCGGCTGGGTCGAAGCGCCACCTGATGGAGCAGCTGTTCATCCACAGAGGTGCACCGTTGTACAACACCGCGCAGACGATCGGGCTCGGGCCGATCGAGGGGGAGGCGATGGTCGAGTTCCTCTGCTCCCGATCCCATTCGGGTGGACGGTCGATGGCGGGCACGGTCGCGTCATCCATTGTCGAGCGCGCTGGTCCGGTCCCAGATGACATCCAGCATCTCGGCTATGCGGCGTTCTCGGTAGCGACGGGGCGGTCGGTTGGTATTGCCGACGTGGATGCTGGTCTTGGTCTCGCTGTGTCGCAGCAGGGCCACCTCTACAGCGACATGCTGGGACTGCTCGCCCCAGGTCAGCGGCGTGTTCTTCGATCACTCGCCGATGCTCAGGCGACGACAATGCCGTTTGGGGCAGCGTTCGTGGCGAGCACTGGGCTTGCCAACCCGTCGTCGGTTCGTCGGGCGCTCCAGGCGCTCGACGAAGAGGAGCTCGTCGTCGAGCGTGGTGG
>CAZAMA010000471.1:0-1791 GCA_964485645.1 uncultured Acidimicrobiaceae bacterium
TCGCGACGTGGCGGATGCGCTCGGTTTCTCGGCATCTGGATCAATGGGTCAGTCCGCCTACGGCCTCGCTCGCGCCTTGCGGATCTGTGTCAGCGAGGGACTGATGGTCCTGGGTGAGCAGTTCCGTGGCCTCGGTGTCGGCGGGACGAACCCCTGGCGTGCCGGGATCTACCCGTGGGAGCTCCTCGCGAGCCCGACGCCTCCCCGTGACCCCGGCTTCCTGCCGCTGCGCCTGTTCGAGCTCAAGAACGGAGCCACACTCCAGCAACGCGAAGCCTTCGCTGCGATCCGAGAGCAGTTCGAGCGACTGGCGCCCGGACGCGCCTTTGACGTCACGTTCACGGCAGCACGGATGCCGGTCGCCACCACCGCACCGATAGGGGCAGGGCAGGTCGCCGTCGCTGGCGGAGGCAACGAAGCGGGAGACGAAGGCCAGCCCGGCAGCATCATCACGGTCATCGGCTGGAACACGACCGACGATCGCATGCCTCGGCGGGAGCGTCCCATCCAGCTGTTCGGTGCTGGCACCTGGGAGGCACTCGTCCTCGCCGAAGCGCTCGTGAGCGCGCCCGATCGGCTCACCGTGCTCGACGAACCCGGCGTGTCGCTGCACCCCACTTGGCAGACCGCCTTGCGTCAAGCCCTGCGAACAGTGCCGGGCCAAGTCCTGCTCGTCACCCACTCTCCCCATCTCGTACCGATGGAGGAAGCTGGCGATCTGACGCGTCTGCTTCGGATCAGCAATGACGACGGAAGCTCCTGTCCCCGCCGCCTGGCCCGGGCGCTCGACGCAAGGGACGTGGCCAAGATCACGCAGGAGTTCGCACTCTCGGCTGACGCCCGCGCCCTGCTCTTCTCTCGCGGCGCGGTCATCGTCTCCGGCCCGACCGAGCAAGGGGCGCTTCCGATCTGGTGCGCCAAGAGCAAGGCGGCAGAAGAACTAGGCGCACCGGCAGCACGGGATATCGGCTTCTACAGCGCGCCCGGAGACAGTGGGTTCCGCACCATCCTCTCGGTCCTGCACGGGTTCGGTATCCCGTGGGTCGTCGTCTGCGACGGCAAGTCGTTCGACGTCGAGACCAACTGGAGCAACCACATCTTCCGCCAGATCGAGCAGGCCGGAGTCGATTTCCCCGATCTGAAGGGATTCACCCAGTGCACGGGTAACGGTGGGAAGGAGCAGCGGCGCATGACCCAGGCACTCTGGGACGAGCAGGTGGACCTCGGTGTCCGCCACGGCGTGTTCACGTTGGCCACGAGCTGGACCGGCAGCGCAGAGGCCGTCGAAGGCTTCATCGAAGGCGCCGCTCCCGGCAAGCTGGCCGAGGCCAAAGCTGAGGTTGGCGATAGCAAGATACGAAAGGGCAGGCGGGTCGCGCAGCAGACCGACTGTCCGGCCGAGATCGAGGATCTCTACCGCAAGATCATCGCCACCCTTGACCGAGCGCTCGTTGATGCTCCCAGCTTACGAGAGAGCCCGTCACAGCCCGACGGTACGGTCGCACGATGACCACCTCGGTGCGCGCTGCCGTGAGGCCTCGGCTGCTTGCATGGGCACGCGAACGAGCTGGACTGGGCGTTGACGACCTGACCCACAAGTTCCCCAAGCTCACCGAGTGGGAGAGCGGAGAGCGGACTCCGACGCTCAAGCAGCTCGAAGACTTCGCCCGGGCGACGCACACGCCGATCGGGTTCCTGTTCCTCCCGGAGCCGCCCGAGGAGCAGGTTCCGATCCCCGACTACCGGACGATGGGCGACGCCGGCGTGTCCCGCCCCAGTCCCGACCTCCTC
>CAZAMA010000472.1:0-1781 GCA_964485645.1 uncultured Acidimicrobiaceae bacterium
ACTCGGCGTTCCTGGTTGCTCAGATGGCGTAGGAGCTCGTCCTCGCCAGCGGTCGTGTCTGACGGCAGGCCTGCGGCATCGAGTTTGGCGACCAGCTTGGCGACCAGCTTCGAGTCGAGCAAGGATTCGCCCGCGGCGACCCGCCGAATCGAGCGCACCAGCTCCGGTCCCCGCAACTGCTTCAACACGTACCCGGACGCGCCTGCCATGACCGCCGAAGCAAGGGCTTCATCGTCGTCGTAGGCAGTCAGTACAAGGCAGGCGATCTCAGGGTTACGTGAACGAATCTCGCGGCACAAGTCGACACCGGTGCCATCTGGCAGTCGCAGATCGAGCACGGCAACATCAGGGTGCGTGCCCGGTATCCTTGCCTGCGCCTCGTCCGCCGTTCCGGCCTCTCCCACCACCGACAAGTCACCCGCACCTTCCAGCAGCTCGCGTAGGCCACGCCTCACGACCTCATGGTCGTCGACCAAGAAGACGCGCACCGCACCCCGCGTGCCATCCGGACCAGTTGTAGGTGCAGAAGCCATCACGGGTGCAGAGGCACCGTCCAACACAGTTCAGTGCCTCCTCCCTCCCTCGTCATCACCGAACACGAGCCTCCGAGGCGTTCCGCACGGGCGACTATGTGTCCCAAACCGTGACCGGTCGCGACCGTTGGTGAGAGGCCCTCAGTTAGGCCGATGCCGTCATCTACGAGCCGTAGCACCAACTCGTCCCCGACCTGCACGTCGATATCGACCGAATGTGCTTTGGCGTGGCGGGCGACATTCGCCAGTCCCTCACGCAGCACCGCGATCACTTCGCGCGCCTGACCAGGTCCTACCGCGGTATCGACTGGACCATCGGCGCGGATGTTCGGCTCGAAACCGAGAGAATCAACCATCTCCGAGACCACTTCCCGCACCGAAGCCAGCAGGCTGTCCTCCGTCCTTCCAGACTTTCCCAATGAGAAGATCGTCGCCCGGATCTGGCGAATGGTGTCATCGAGCATGTCGACCGACGATTCGAGGCGCTCAGCGACCACCTCGTCGGTCACACGAAGCATCGCGCTCTGCAACGTGAGACCGACCGCGAAGAGGCGCTGGATCACGGTGTCGTGGAAGTCGCGAGCCATTCGTTCGCGCTCTTCTAAGAGAGCCACGTGACGCAGCCTTGAATGGAGTCGGGCATTATCGATGGCGATCCCCGCCGCAACCCCGAGTGTGACCAACAGGTCCTCGTCCTCCTGGCTGAACTCTTGGGAACCCTGCTTGTCGGTCAGGTACAGGTTACCGAATACGCATCCACCGGCTCGTATCGGCACACCTAGGAAGGAGAACATCTCCGGATGGCCCGGCGGAAGTGGAGACGATTGCGGGTTATCAGAGAGTCTGGCCAGCCTGATCGGCTTGGGATCGACGATGAGCAGTCCGAGCACGCCGATCCCCGTGGGCCGATCCCCGATGGATCGCTCGACTTCGGCTTCGAGTCCGACGGTGATGAACTGGGCGAGGGCCTGACCTTCGTCGTCAAGCACGCCGAGGGCGCCGTAGGTGGCACCCGCCAGATCCACCGCGGTCTCCACAACGTGGCGAAGAAGCTTCGGCAGCTCCATCTCCACCTCCAACAACAGGATCGCGTCGATCAGGGCTTTGAGGCGTTCGGGATCGTCGACCCTTTGGAAGGACATCGCCGGCATCCTACTGGGGGCTGCACCTCCGCGAGCAGGCGGATCCTCCGCGGGGAGACTGATGAAGCACGGCTGAGCCATGGCTTCTGCGGCCAGCGACCAAGAC
>CAZAMA010000473.1:0-1778 GCA_964485645.1 uncultured Acidimicrobiaceae bacterium
GCCCAACCACGTCACCGCCCTGAACCTCTTGCCCTGAACCTGACGACCGCGGCAGTACGCCCCATCTCGAGCGGGTGCCTCGCTGGCGAGGAGCGCGCATCCTCGGCGCTTTCACGTCTACGACTGAACGCAGAATGCCGCGCCAGGACGACGACGGCCGCCACTCGGGCTTCAGTCCAGATCGGCACGTCGGGAGTGGCACGTTACCTTGCGCTGGCACGGCGTCGTTGGTTGCACCAGCTGTAGTTGTTTGGTATACATTAGGAGATGTGGCTCAGCGATTCGACCTGGACCTCCTCGGTGATGAGGACGTCTTCGAGGTCGACGCGCAGGCTGCGCACTTGTTCAAGCATCCCCACCTTGGCGTGGACGACATCTATGACGTATGGGCCAGCGATCCGCTGTTCTACCCGGCGATACCGCCAGCGCACTGGCTCATGTGCGCCGAGGTGGCTGGTCGGGTCCTGGTGGTTCCACTGGCACCTGCCCGAGATGGCGATCCTCGCCGGTGCCGACCCATTGGCTGCTACGAGGCGAGCACTGAGTTGGCAGCCCAGTACCGGAGAGACCGATGACGAAGCCAGCGATGACCCCAGACGAGGAATACGACTTCTACGCCCAGCCTGAGAATCAGGTACCACAGGGTCCTCCACGGCAGCGCAGGGCGCGGCTGAGCGCCGCGATTCCCGTTCGGTTCCCTCCCGAGCTGGTCGAGGAGATTCGCCGCCGAGCGACCGAGGATGACCGTTCGGTCTCCTCGTGGATCCGTCGCGCCGTGGAGCACGAGCTGCAGCGCCCAGCCTGACGCTCCCACCTCGTGGTTGGTCAACTCGAGATGCTGGCGGCACAGAACACCGCTCCAGAACGACGACCATCACCAACTCGGGAACAGCGCAGAACGGCACGTCGGGTGCGCTGATCGGGCCCAGCTACACGGTAGGCCTCCCGAACGCTCAAGCGCAGTTGCGAGCACCGCTTGATGGTTCCGGCGGCCGCTGCGCCCATTCGAGCGACCGCTGGCCGCAACAGGGAGTCCTGGGCAGCGGCCAAGGTCGTATTGACCGGGGATCCTGCCGGTCGTCAAGAGCTTCCGGCTGCCTCGAGGCTCTGGCGGATGTCCTTCATCTGCCGGTAGAGCCGCAGCGGGTGCTCGGGCGCCGCGACAAAGCCGTAGCGGGCGTAGAAGGCGGCTGCCCGCTCGTCGATCGCGTCGACGACGACCAGTCGCGCGGCAGCCGCTTCCCCGGCCATGACAGCCTTACGCAGAGCCTCGGCCAGCAGCAGGGCGCCGAAGCCCCGACCCTGAGATCCCCGTTCGACGGCCAAGCGGGCGAGCAGGACCATGCCCACGGGATAGGACGGAAGACCTCGAACCAACTTGGTCGGCGGTTCTGCCCGCCGGACCGAGCCCATCGTCAAGGCGAAGTAGCCGACGACGCGCTGGTCGAGCATCAAGAGAAACGTCCGCGCCGAGTCCATCTGCTGCGCCACGAGGCCATGGGGAACCAGCCAGGAGTCGAGCTCCAGTTTGCCGGACGCGAAGTCCGAGAGATCGTGGTCTGGTGCGAGCCGCTCGAGGCGAAGTCCCGCCGGGTTCACGCCTCGGGAAGCCTGGGGTGCGCCTCGAACAATTCGACGAGCTCGTTGACGGCTACCGGCGGCTTGTCGAGCTCAGCGATGAAACGGTCGAACGCCGTGTTCGAGAGCACAAGATCGCGGTACTGCTCCACGACCTCATGGGCCCTCGCCGTGACGGTGTCGAGCACGAACGCCGTGAC
>CAZAMA010000474.1:0-1775 GCA_964485645.1 uncultured Acidimicrobiaceae bacterium
CCAGGTGACCGCCTCGACACGACGTGCCGTCAACCCAAGGCTGCTGTCCTCGTCTGGTTACACGAGATTCCGCGAAGGGGACATCCTTCTTCCCAAGATCACGCCGACCTTCCAGGCTGATCGAACGGTCATCGCCAAGGGACTCGAAGGGGGCGTCGGCGCGGGAACGACCGAACTCCATGTCGTCCGCGCAGGTCCAGCTGCAGACGTGCGGTATCTGCGCTACTTGCTTTCCTCGAAGAAGTTCTTGGACGAAGGCGAAGCGTCCATGCTCGGCGTCGCTGGACAGAAGCGAGTCCCCGATGACTGTCTGCGAGATCTGCGGGTGCCGGTTGTGGACCTGCGCCACCAGCGCGCCATCGCTGACTACCTCGACCGGGAGACCGCCCGCATCGACGCGCTCATCGAGAAGAAGCGGCGAATGATGGCATTGATCCGTGAACGTGCCTTGGTTCGCCAGGAATTGCTCGCGACTGGGCGCTCGCAGCAAGTGCAAATGGGTCCATCCGGTCATGACTGGCTCGGAGCTATCCCGGAGAAGTGGCCCGTTGTCCGCCTGAAGCACTACGCAGGAATCGAGAGCGGACACACCCCGCCCCGAACTCGCCCGGAGCTATGGGAGAACTGCACCATCCCGTGGGTGACTCTCAATGATGTCGGCTACCTGGAAGCACATGAGTGGGTGGAAGAGACGGTAAATCTCATCAGCGAAGCCGGGATCACAAGTTCGTCAGCGCGAGTTCTGCCAGCCGGTACGGTGATTCTGTCCCGGGATGCGACCGTCGGACGATGCGGCATCTTGGCACGGCCAATGGCCACCTCTCAGCATTTCATCGATTGGATCTGTGGTCAGCACCTCAGGCCGAGGTACCTGTGGCTTCTGTTCCGCACGGCGATGCAGACGCACTTCGCATCCCTCACTGATGGCGCAACTCTCCGCACGATCGGGATGCCAGACATCGGGGAGCTTGTTGTCCCCGTGCCGCCACTCGATCAGCAAGATCTGATCGTTGAGCAGGCTGAGGAAGTTCGCAAGAGAGCTGATAAGACCATAGAGTTGCTGGACAAGCAGGTCGCTCTTCTGCGGGAACATCGGCGGGCAACGATTACCGCCGCGGTCACCGGCGACGACGACATGCCCAAGGTCGCAGCGTGAAAGTCGACGAGCGGGTGTTCGAGGAGGCCATCGAGGCCGCGCTGCTGGCCGGCGGCTACCTCAAGTCCGTCCCGTCGCATTTTGATCCGCTGATGGGGCTAGACACGGCGGAGCTGTTCGCGTTCATCGGCGCGACGCAGATCACCGAGTGGGAACGGCTCCTCGGTCGCTACGGGAACGATCCTGATTCGGCCCAGCGAGGCTTCGCAAAGCGCCTCGCCGCGGAGCTCGACGGTCGTGGCACGGTGGAGGTGCTCCGCCAGGGGGTGGTGGACCTCGGGGTGACGATCCGCCTGGCGTTCTTCCAGCCGGCGCATGGCCTCACGCCCGAGCTGCAGGAGCTGTATGCGGCGAACCGGGTGAGCGTGACGCGCCAGCTCGCCTACGAGCCGGGCTCTACCAAGACGCTCGACTTGGTCCTGTTGGTGAACGGAATCCCGACGGCCACCGCCGAGCTGAAGAACTCGCTCACGAACCAGGACGTCGAGGACGCCATCGGTCAGTACCGAAGCGACCGGGACCCGGCCAACGTGACCGTGGCCCGCCGAGCGCTTGTGCATGTCGACGTCGACCCCGACCGGGTGGCGATGACGACGAAGCTGGCCGGTCAGTACACCCA
>CAZAMA010000475.1:0-1775 GCA_964485645.1 uncultured Acidimicrobiaceae bacterium
CAGCGACGGTAAGCTCCGCGACGAGGTCTTGGAGATCATCGAGCTCATTCGAGACGAGGACGCGATCCTAGCCGGCGGTCACCTAGATGCGTCAGATCTCGACGACGTCGTCAACGCGGCGCACTCGCTCGGGGTCCGGCGCATCTTGATCAACCATCCGAACTTTGTCGTCGGTGCTGACAGCGCACTATGCCGGCGCTGGGCCGAGCTCGGCGGCTACGTCGAACACTCGCTGTGCATGTACGACGATCGGTCCTCCTTCTTCCACTGGAAGATCGAGGTCCTCCTCGGCTACATCAGCTCGGTGGGAGTTGAGCGGACGATTCTCTCCTCGGATCTCGGCCAGCGAGACAACCCGCTACCGGTGGAGGCCTACGAGCGCATCGGCCGAGCGCTGTTGGACGAGGGCCTTTCTCACAACCAACTGGGACGACTCTTCGGAGCCAACGCTGCAGAGCTCGCCGGGATCTGACTGCGGTGCTCGCGACAGCGCTCCGCGCGCGTATGGCCGAGCGATGCGTCATCGGCACCTTTCTCAAGCTCCCCCGTCCCGAGGTTGTCGAGATCCTCGGGCTCAGCGGCCTGGATTTTGTGGTCTGCGACCTCGAGCATGCCCAGATCACGGAGCGGGAGGCGCGAGAGGTCATCCTTGCGGGGCGCGTCGCGGGGCTCGCTGTGGTGGTGCGGGTAGCCGATCTTGACCGCGGCCTCGTCAATCGCCTCCTCGAAGCTGGCGCGGCTGGGATTCAACTGCCAAGGGTGCGCTCGTCAGCAGACGCGGCACACCTGTCCGAGTTGACGAACTACCCTCCCGAAGGAACTCGAAGCCTGAGCCGAGCACAACCCGCGGCTGGCTACGGTGCCAACCCGCTTTCGGAGTACCTCCACACTTCAAATGCTGCCGTGCTGCGCATCGGCCAGTTCGAGACCGCGGCTCTCTGCAATCCGGTGGAGGCCGTAGCGGCCGGTCTTGATGTCGCTTTCATCGGCACGGTTGACTTGAGCGTGGACATGGGCAGGCCCGGTGAGCCAGAGCACCCCGAGGTTCAGGCGAGAGTCTTCGAGCTCGAAGCCGGCGCGCGCTCAGCCGGCGCCCTGCTTGGCGGATTCGCCCCCACCCTGGAGTCTGCACGGGGCGCCATCGCTCGCGACTATCGCTATATTGCCGTTGCTTCCGATATTGGACTTCTCCATGGGGCAGCCCAAGACCTGGTTGACATGCTCGGTAAGGAGTCGTGACTGTGGCCGATCTGAGGACATCTATTGGCACAATTAAGCTGAAAAATCCCGTCATTGCCGCCTCCTGTGAGTGCACGATCACAGAGTCGGGCATACGGGCCTGCATCGACGCTGGCGCAGGAGCGGTTGTTGTCAAGAGCATAAACGAACGGCCCGAGGCCCGCCGGCAGCTCGACAGCGCGGACTACGTGCTCGTGTCGCCTCAGCGGACGGTGACACCGTGGAGCGAGGCCGGACTGGACGACTCGCTTTTTTGCCGTTCTGGCCTGGTAAGAACGAGCCTCGAGGAGTGGCTCGAGGTTCTCTCACGCTGCGAGCGTTATGCCCGGGACCGAGACTGCGTTCTGGTCGGCAGCGTGACGGTAGCGGAGCGAGACGCGGCTGCCTCGATCGCCCACGAACTCTCAGGAGTCGTGCGCTGCATCGAACTCAATCTCAGCTCACCGCACGGACGAGAGGCCAAATCCGGCGCTGTCAGCCTGCTCACCGACTCCGAGGCAGTCACAGCATATACGGCTGCCACTCGGGCAGTAGTG
>CAZAMA010000476.1:0-1771 GCA_964485645.1 uncultured Acidimicrobiaceae bacterium
GCATGACCGAGACCCCGTTCACCGGCATCGACGGGCGCTTCGTCCAGATGCCGCCGCGAAACGTCGTGCCAAAGCCCCGACAACGTCCCCATCCCCCGCTTTGGCTCGCGTGCTCGCGAAGAGACACGATCCTCCTTGCCGCGCAATATGGCATGGGTGCGCTCACTTTCGCGTTCATCGAGCCCGAGGATGCCGTGGCGTGGGTCCGTGACTACGAGCGCGTCCTTTCCGATCAGTGCACGCCGGTGGGTCAGGAGATCAACGCCAACTTGGCATGCGTCACGCAGATGATGTGCCACGAGCGCGAGGAGATCGCCCTCGAACGCGGGCTCGAAGGGGGCAACTTCTTCGGCTACTCGCTCGGTCACTACTACGTCTTTGGAGATCACCGACCCGGCTCGACGGACGTCTGGTCCGAATTCGTCGACAGGCGCGGCCTGCAGGGTTACTCGCCCGACCTCCAGTCAGCTCTTCATCAGGACCGTCTCGGCGCCAGAGTGGCCGCCGGCGACAAGACAGGTCTCCGAGGTGCAACGGGGACTCCAGCCCAGCTGCGGGAATTTCTCGCCCGCTACGAGGAGGCAGGGGTCGACCAGCTCATCTTCGTCCTCCAGTCCGGACGGAACAAGCACGAGCACATCTGCGAATCTCTGGAACTCTTCGGCACGAGTGTCCTTCCAGAGTTCAAGGAGCGGGACGCCAGACAGGTGGCGGCGAAGCGACGCCGCCTGAATCTCCATCTGGATCGCGCCATGGAGCGGAAGGCGGCGCAACCGGCTCCGCCCTGGATTCCCGAGGACTACGCCTTTGCCGCGTCGCCCCATCCGTGGACCAACTCGTCGGGGAGCGACGAGCTGCTCCAGTGGCTCACCGCGCAGGGCCGCGCACCCGATGGACGGTCACGGTAGCCGGCGGCTCGCCCTCGACCGTGCTTCGAGTCTCCCGCGCCCTTTGCGATCTGGAATCACCGAACGACACGCCGCCGCATCACAGCACAACGTAGAGGAGACACATGGGATCCGTCCTACTCACCGGAGACATCAACCTCGTCGGCGTCGACGATCCAGACGAACCTCTTCGCAAGGTGCAGAACGACCTTGCCGCAGCAGATGCAGTGTTCGCCAATCTCGAATCCACCCTGTTCGTGATGCCCACGGATTTCTCCGTGAAGAACGAGGGCTTCTACGCGGACCCGGAGGTGAGCATCCGGATTCTCAAGCAGGCCCACGTCTCCGCGGTCGGAGTCGCGAACAACGTCAACTACGGCAGCGAGGCGATTCTGGCGTCTATGGCTTGTCTGGACGAGGCCGGGATTCCCCATTCGGGCGCCGGTCGCGACGAGGGCGAGGCGAACCGGCCGGCCGTGATCGAGCGCGGCGGGAAGAAGTACGGGTTCCTGCAGCGGAGCTCGGTGTACTGGGCCACCAACCACGCCGCCGAGGCCTCTTCCCCCGGCATCGCCGTGCTGCCGGGCCACACGGCATACGAAGTTCCGATGTATCGCTACAACGCCTCGATTCCGCCGGTGAACCGGCCGGGCATCCCACCGAAGGTCCTGACGTGGGCCGATGACGACCACCTGAAGATGTTCACGGACCAGGTAGCTCAGCTGAGAGAAGAGGCCGACGTGCTCATCACGTCGCATCACTGGGGCCTGGGCAACCAGGTCCTCGACTACATGACAGAGATCGCGCACGCGTCGATCGACGCCGGAGCGGACGTTGTCATGGGGCATGGGCCGCACACGCCACTCCCGATCGAGTTCTACCGC
>CAZAMA010000477.1:0-1767 GCA_964485645.1 uncultured Acidimicrobiaceae bacterium
CCGTCTGGGAGATAGCGGGCCTGCAACTCGATGACCCGGCGGTAGAAGTCGATACCGGCCAGGGTCGGCTCTCCTCCGTGCCAGACGAAGTGCACAAGTGGTCCCGGACTCGCGGCGATGAAAGAGGCGATGTAGGTCTCGAGCACGTCGTGGCGCATCTTGAAGGACTCGCGCGGGGGGAATAGCTGCGTCTTTTCGAGGTAGTAGCAGTAGTCGCACGTGAGGTTGCAGACCGGCCCGACGGGCTTGGCCATCACCACGAACGGCTGGCGAGGACTGATCGCTTTGGCAGTTGTGGTGTCCAAGGGCGCGGTCACCGACTTCCGCCCAGCAAGGCGCGGTGATCGTCCTCGTAGCCACGCGATGTCTGAGCGCCCTCGCGAGCATCTGCCGGCTTGTTAGCCCGGTCGAGCTCAGACAGCGCCCTTTGCACGATGCGCAGAGCGCGGCTTGCCTCGAGATCGCGACCGTTGTCCTTCAAGCGCGCGACGAGCTGTTGACGAGCCCTTGCAAGAGGCGGTTCGAAATAGCCCGCCGAGCGGACTAGCTGCTGGCCGGCTTCATTGGCAGAGGGCCGCTCACCTGCCGCGATCGCCGCTGCCGCTACCTCGCCCGCATCCGGTTCGCCAAGGGCACGAGAGCGGGCCGCGAGCGCGAAGCGTGCCCTCGTGCCTTCTTGTGACAAATCATGGCGGCCGAAGGCGCCAGTTGCGACCACATGAGCGCACCTGGCCTCGATTGCCTGGCAAAGCTCGCCGAGGGCTCGCTTTGGGGCGAGGCGAAAGGGGCAAAAGGCCACGAATTGTTTCGCGCCAAGGCGCAGGAGCCGATCAAGCCACGCTTGGGTCGCACGCGCGGGCCTAACCCCCGACACTACGAAACCCTGCACCTTGGTTCCAAGGATGACGAGGTCGGCGGTGGCTATTGCCTCGAGATTGGCCTCGGCAAGCCGGCCACGGCTCTCGAATGCGACGACCGCCGTGGCCGGCTTTCCGAACCTCCGCCGGGAGGGAGCACTTGGCTGTCGGTCGAGGATCGCCGGGGCCGCACGACACCCTTGGGCCATAGCTGCAATGACGGTCGAGGGTCCGACGAGCGCGTCGCCGGCGACCCATACTGGCTCGCTAGTTCCGAATCCCACGGTCACCGGATCGCTCTCGCGGCCAAGCGCCAGAGCGCCGGCCGGCCGGTGGCGGGGAAATGGCGGTGCGCCGCCTGCGAGGACACCACTAGGGTGAGTCTCCCCTCCCTTACGGACGGGGCTTCCGGGGCCTGATCACAGGTCACGTTGCTGCCTTCTTGACATTGGTCGTGACCTCTTGCGAGTGCCCCAGTGACGCGGCCCCCCGGGGTGGTCGTGGCCTGGTTCGTGGCATTACCCCGGGCTCGGTCCGTCTCGGCCTCTTGGTTCGAGCGGGGGACGGCTCGGAGATACCTGACCCGGATGACGGTGTCCGGCGGGATGGCGGTGTAGCGCCCGTGCAAGGTGGACATGAAGATGTTGACGGCCCCGACCAGTCGCGTGGGACGGTAAAGCCGCGCGGTCGGCAGCGGTAGTTCCGGCCCTTGGGCTGGTTGCGTGTGAGACACGCGAGACAGGTCTTGGTCGACCAGGACTCATCGACATGGACGAGATCGATCCCGAGCTTGTAGGAGAGCAGGTCCTCCTGGCGGCCCCTCCACCACTGGGAAAGTTGCTGGCGGTGGCTGCGACTGTGCCGCTGGGCCTGTCTCGTCCTTTGCTCGGTGCCACGCACGTCGCCGAGC
>CAZAMA010000478.1:0-1757 GCA_964485645.1 uncultured Acidimicrobiaceae bacterium
CCTGCGGGTCGTCGTCAAGCACGAGTCCTAGCGGAGGTGGTTCGTCGGCTGCGGGCAGCAAGTCGCCGATCATCATCGGTGCGGTCATTGACGAGAGCAACTTCATGAAGAGCTTCGACGTGCCAGCGCTCGATGCCGCCGAGATCGAAGCCAACAAGATCAACGCGAGTGGAGGCGTCGACGGCCGCAAGATCGAGTTCAAGGTATACAACGACCAGCTCCAGCCCTCACTGACGAGGTCAGATGCTCTCGAGGCCGTCAGTGCGGGCGCCAACATCCTGTGGGTCACCTGCGACGTCGACCTCGCGACGCCGGCCATCGAGGTCGGCCTCCAGCACCACTTGCTCACGGTGTCGCCCTGCATCGGGACGAACGACATGGGACCATCTCGGTTCGGCTCTGAGGGCAACCTGGCCTTCAGTTTCGGGAACTCGCCGACCTCCGACGGCGCAGTGCTGGCGCGTTTGTTGATGCAAAAGAAGTGGAAGACGGCCACCGTCGTGACTGATAACTCGCTTACCTACTTCGTCGACGTGTGCAAGTATTTTACGAGTGACTACGTGAAGATGGGTGGCCACATCGTGAGCCAGCTCTCCTTTACGGCTGGCGATCACACTTCGGGCGAGGTGGGCGACCGAGCGGCCCACTCCGGCGCGAGTGCCACGGTGCTTTGTACTACCACGACCCCTGATCTGCCGACCTTCGTGACAGCGCTGAGGACCGCGGGCAACAAGAAGCCGATCGTCGGGCCGTGGTCGATCGACGGTGGGTTCTGGGAGCCATCGAACCCGAAGATATCGAACAACATCTGGTTCTCGTCGTATGCCTCGGTTTTCGGTGACGATCCCAACCCGCAGGTGCGAGCGCTCTATGCAGCGATGGCGGCCAAGCACGAGACGCCGGCAACCGGAGGTTTCGTCACCGGGCCGACTGCAATACAGGGGATCGTCTACGCGATCAAGCACGATGGCGGCAGCCTCGTCGGATCGAAGCTTGCCGGTGTGATCAAGTCGTTCCACAACGTGCCGACGCTCTCAGGTCCAATCAGCTTCCCGGGTGCGTTCCACTCGGTCGTCGGGCGGCCGTATGTCATAGTCGAAGTGAGGTCGGGCAAGCCGCACTTCGTGGAGACCTTGAGCCCAGGCCCGCTTGCGGCACACTTTTGATCGGTAGCCAGTTGACCCCACCGGTGCTGGCGCCGGT
Organism: uncultured Acidimicrobiaceae bacterium; assembly: GCA_964485645.1. Lineage (GTDB taxonomy): Bacteria > Actinomycetota > Acidimicrobiia > Acidimicrobiales > Bog-793 > JAKACA01. Next base: position 1,204 of record CAZAMA010000478.1, read on the forward strand.
GGGGTCGGGCGTCATTGGCCAGTCTCGATCTGTAATCATGGCGGATGGCGGCGCGGGGGGCCGAATGGGTCTACCTGAGTGAGGAGGCTATCTGCGCTCCGCCCCCCGGCACCGTTGCGTACCGGCGAGGACGCAGGTCTGTCTTGCCACGAGGTTACGGTGGTCTTCTCGGGGCTCCGCGCTCTGTACCGGATGACCGTCTCTCTGCATCGCGGCGAGATCCTCGGCCTGATCGGGCCGAACGGCGCGGGAAAGACTACGTTAGTCAACATGCTGAGTGGCTTCGCGCCAGTCGAGTCGGGCTCGGTCCACCTCGACGGCCGCGACATCACAGCGCTGCGTCCTGAGCGTCGTGCCCGACTGGGATTGGCGAGAACTTTCCAGCACGGCCGGCTCTTTCCCGGACTCACGGTGCGCGAGAACGTCGAGCTGGGCGCCCTCGGGGTCGGCACCTCGGCGGCCGACGCGCGGCGGATGGCGGACCGCTTGCTGCGCGAGTTCGACGTCGAGCGGCTAGGAGGCGTCCGCGCCGGTGAGCTGGCTCACGGCGATCA
>CAZAMA010000479.1:0-1756 GCA_964485645.1 uncultured Acidimicrobiaceae bacterium
CTTCGTGGAGGACAAGGATCTGTCACTCGCACCGCACGACCTCGCGGCGGAAGTCGAGAGGGTCGACGGCGGCCACCTCGTGACCGTTACGGCACGGGGGCTGCATCGCGACGTAACGCTCCTCGCCGACAAGATCGCACCTGGAGCACGGGTGGACGACATGCTCGTCACCCTGCTCGACGGCGAGTCCACGAGCTTTCACGTCGCCGTGCCCGGCGAGATCGACGCGGACGCTCTCGTCGCCCCCCAAGTGCTTCGCAGCGTGAACCAGCTCGTCGCTCCGTAAAGGTGGTGCGACCGTGCAGGTGGTCTCGGGTGGAGAACGGCAGGCGCAATCTCGCCGCGCGTTCGCGCTTGACACTTAACCGGGCGAGTAGTCACCTGCTGGTGAGGCGCTCGAGGGTTGCCGAGGGCCAGGTCTCCGCAGGACGCCACAGGTTGGCCAAGGCACGCTCGGGGTTGCAAGGGGAATGTCGCGGTAGACGGCGGAGGATCGGGGTGGCCAGGGAAGTGTCGGGGAGGGGGGCTGTGGCGAAGTCGAACGTGGCTCGAGCTTGGATCGGGGCCAGGAGGTTCCCGCGCCGAGCACCTACGCGGGTCAGCAGTTCTGGCAGCTCGGCTACGTCGTCGTGCGAGGGATCCTGTCTGTCGATGAGGTGCAGCGAGCGAGGTGGGCGATCCTCGCCTACGGCCGGATGACCTGTCCCTCCCACCTGAGTGACGTGCCTGGGTGGGGAGGATCAAGCCGTACGAGGCTTCCGGCAGCGATACCTTCGACACACCCGAGCTCCTCCGTGCCCGGCGAGTCGACGGCTTCCTCGGCGCGTTCGAGAATGTCCAGGTTGGCGGGTGACACTTCCTCACCGACGTTGAACCCGGTGGCGGCGGCCTCCACGTCGTCGCTGTTGGTCACCGTACCGTTGCCGAGGAAGCTGCCAAGGTGAGTGGCGGGCGCCATCGTTCCGCGGACTGGAAGTGGATCCCACCGATGACGAGCATCGAGGTTCTCGGACGTGCAGGCGACTTTGCACTCGTCCGCCGTCTGATGCCACATGCCGCTTCACATGGCCATCGATCGGCGACGCATGTAGCGCAGTTCGTCCGCGACGCCCGTACGGACCACCCACACGGGGCCGGTGCCCTGTTGCGACGCCCGTACGGCATGGAGCAGCTTGCAGCTGTCAACCCGCTTGGACGTCGGCTGCTCGGTCTCGACCCGAAGCCGGACTGTGTGGGCAGCACGGTCCGGTAGGCGGTGACCGCGTAGCGCGCTTGCACTTGCACTTCGGTCCAAGGCGCCGCCTCGGAGCCCGCGGCTGGCAGACTGAGAAGATCTCCACAGGGCGGATCTGGTCGGACCTTGCGACGATGCGACGGTCTCGGGGCGAGACTGCGTTCTCTACGAGCGGTGAGCCCCCGGTACATCCTGGAACCGTGCCACGGTGAAAGCGATCACAACGGGTACGTCTATCGCGAACACGACGAGCGTCAGGATGAGCACGGTCAGCGTCGAGCCGCGGGTATGGTCGTAGACGAAGACGAAGCCCAGGATCGCGGCGATGGAGACATACGCGACCAACGCCCACCGGGCGACTTGGAAGAACGTCGCCCAAGCGAATTGACGGATCCTACTCATCAGCGTCATCGCGACGAGCGTAAGAGCACCGCCTGCGGCGAGCAGCCCGACGGCGGGTGCCAGCGGAGGCAGCCGGGGGAGGTGGGCCGCAAGGTAGACACCGCCTGCGAGCATGAGGGC
>CAZAMA010000480.1:0-1741 GCA_964485645.1 uncultured Acidimicrobiaceae bacterium
AGAGACCCTCGACGAGCCGGCGTGCCCGAGGTGCTTCGTCGGGCGACCCGAGGAGAACGGGTACGAACCCACGTCCGGCCAGGTGGACCGCGAGATCCGCGAAGCGCTCGACCGGCCACCAACGGCGAGGCTGAGCAACACCGATGCCCAGCGCGACGATCGGCGACGCGAGCCCTGTAAGCTCCTCCAGACGGTGCCATGGACCAAAGAGCGCTGGCGACAGAGCAGGAGCGACGGTGCTCGGGTCGAGTCCGACAAACGACGCGAAGCGCTCCAGGCGTGCCAGCTCGTGCAGGGGAGCGCCCTCTGCGGACAGGCGCGGGCCGGGGAGCAGGCTCAGCCACCAGTTGCGGCGCGCTCTTTTGGGCGTCGCCTGCTTCTCCCAGGTGACGACGGCGCGGCGACTACCGACGAGCGCGAGGCCGAGAGCCTCCCGCTCGAAGCCGCCTATCGTGCACAGCGATAGACCCCCGGCTCGAGGCGATCGTAGACGCGCGCCGTCGCGTCGGCCGTTGCCGACCACGTAAGCGTCTTGACGGCTCGATGGCCAGCGCGAGCCACTTCTCTCCGGCGTTCCAAGTCGTTGAGTAGGTCGTATAGGGCTCGAACGAGCTGGTCGTGGTGCCCAGGCGCGACGCGAACGCCGGCGTCTACGAGCTCGAGCGAGGGCACCGGCGTCGAAATCACCGCGCAGCCAGCAGCGAGTGCTTCAAGAGGAGGGAGTCCGAATCCTTCGTACGTCGAGACGTATGCGACCACGGAGGCAGCTCCATAGAGTGCGACAAGGTCGAGCTGCGGAATGAAACCCAGGAGCCGCATATTGCTAGGCGTCGAAACACGCCAGCCGGATCCACCAGCCGCGATCAAGGGAACAGCGAGCTGATGGCACGCAGCAGCGAGTTGGTGCACCTGTTTCCTCGGTTCGATGGTTCCGACATGGAGGACAAACTTCCGAGGAAGGTGGTATGTATTCCGAACGCGCTCGATTTCTTCGGCCGAGGGAATTGAATAGTCTCGCCCCGCTGCTTCCGGTATGACCGTCGAGTCTCTACCGAATAACGTCTTAATTCTCTCCGCGGTGAATTGCGAGACGGCGATAATCTCGTCGGCGTGCTTTACGGAATGTCTGACGAGGAGTTGCTCTCCTGTGGCCTTGCGGCGAGTAAATGCCCACGGGACGTCGAAGACCGCTAGGTCGTGAATCGTCGTGACCGTTCCCGACTTCGACCTCATTGGAATGTCGAGATCGAGACCATGGAAGATTGAGGTCGAGCTCCCAGGTCCTCGCAGACTCTGGATCGTCCGGCGAAGCCCACCAGAACTAGCGCGATGAAGGACACCCATACCAGGAGGCACGGACGCATTGAGTCTACTGTCGATTATTGCGCCGACACGACCAGAGACGACACCTGGAAGCTCCCACATCAGCTCTCGAATATAGGTGGATACGCCGGCGCCATCGGGCTGGAGCGACAAGGCGTTTACGACTACATCGAATGGTGAGCCGGAGCCAAGTTCCACGACCCGGCTCACACCCTCACCTTGCTCCATCGCGGGATGTCATTGATGAATCGACAAATATCGCAAGAATGGGCGGAACCACGGACCTTCATAGTGCGCATCGTCGGTATAGCTCCAGTTGGTTGGACGCAATTGACGTCCACGCGAAGCTTGTGACGCGTTCGGTCCCAGCGGCGCGCAGCCTCGCCCACCGGTCCGGATCCCGTGCGATACCGAGGAG
>CAZAMA010000481.1:0-1727 GCA_964485645.1 uncultured Acidimicrobiaceae bacterium
GTCTACTGCGAAGAGCACAATCCGAGCTGGAGCTGGTACCGGGGGGCTGCGAGCGCAACGGCGGTGTTCGAGCTGTCCGGTGGCGAGCGGTTCAGCTACTCGGGAAGCTGGTGCTCACCCGGTCTCGAGACGTCGTGGGAGGGGGATTGGCGCGTCACGAGCGCGGCAGGCACCGCGACGTGGGACGGTGCATCCACGCCTGTCGCCGAGCTCGGGTCGAGCACGGTCCTCGGCGTGTCGGACGCGACGGCTCCGGCGGGAATCTCCGGCTCTCTCGCAGAGTTCGTGCATGCTCTCGACGGCGGGCCTGCCCCGATGGGCGAGTGTCACGACAACGTCAAAAGCCTTGCGATGACGCTTGCCGCGGTGCGGTCGGCTGCGACGGGGCTGCGCGTCCCGGTCACCTGGGCGTAGGCGCACGATGCTCGAGACCGCCGGCCAGGCGACCGACGAGGCCGCCCGTGCTCGATCCTCGCCGGCGAGCGAAGACGGTCCGCCACGGCGTCCAGCGCCCGTGTTCCGGACGGGCGAGCGGTCGCTCTGGTCCCGGAAGATCGGACAGGGTCCCAGAAGATCGGCCAGGCGATGTGGCTTCACGTCGTCCGGCCTCACCGAGGGAGCGGTGGTCGCGGGGACCTACCGCGGTCGGCTCTCTCATCTCGCCGCAGAACACGTTGCTGTGGGCGAAAAACAGCGGCGAGGTCGCGAGCCAGCGATCGGTCGCGAACGAGCTCATCGCCGCCGTTCCGCTCGACCGCGTCTTCGCCGACGAGATCCAGCACGCGCAGTCCCGTGTCGGTGTCGTGCGCTCGGCGTACCCGGCAATCTCCTCGGCTATCACGACCGCCATTCAGGAGGCGGTCTCGGGCGACGCGACACCTTCGGCCGCCCGCTCCTCCGCGGAGATTGCCGTGAAGGCTGTGCCGGCCCAGGCCGAGAGCGGCTCGTAGCCGCGCTCTTCGCCTCGAGATCGGCCCCCAGCCGGCAGCCCCCCGACCTGCGGTGATGCAGGTCGGGGGGCTGCTCCCGTCAACCGCCGCGGCAACGACGACGCGCTGCAGCCGCTGGTCCGCGGCTGGCCCGAGCGACGCCACCACGACGAGGTTCTCGACCGCCGCTTCGATCCGCGCGTAGAGCCTCCGTCACGATCCGGCCAGCACTCGAAGCCTGCGTTTGCCAGCAGGCTCCGCAGTCGGTATCGTTGGCACTCGTTAGGTCAGAGTGCCAACGAAGCCACAAGGGAGGCCTCGGAGATGAAGCTGCAGCCGCTGGACGATCGAATCGTCGTTCGCCCGAGCGAGGCGGAGGAGACGACGGCGTCGGGTCTCGTCATTCCCGACACTGCCAAGGAGAAGCCGCAGCAGGGCGAGGTCCTCGCTGCCGGTCCCGGCCGTCGTGCCGACAGCACGGGTGAGCTCGTCCCCCTCGACGTGAAGGCTGGCGACAAGGTCGTCTACTCGAAGTACGGCGGTACGGAGATCACAATCGACGGAGAAGACCTGCTCATCTTGTCGAGCCGTGACGTGCTCGCAAAGGTCGTGGGCTGATGCCGAAGATCCTCCGCTTCGACGAGGACGCCCGCCGCGGCCTCGAGGCCGGCGTCAACAAGCTGGCGGACACGGTGAAGGTGCCGCTCGGCCCGAAGGTTCGCAACGTCGTGCTCGACAAGAAGTTCGGCGCGCCGACTATCACGAACGACGGTGTGCCGATCGCGAAGGAGATCGATC
>CAZAMA010000482.1:0-1722 GCA_964485645.1 uncultured Acidimicrobiaceae bacterium
GCCATCGTTTTCCATTTCGATGCTTCAGCAGTGGTTCACTCACGTTCGTCTTCTCATTGCACACCTGATCCACTGGTTGCGGACCTTTTCCGCAGTCGCTTCCCACCCCGGCTCTTGACCGGCATGACACTGCGGCGGTTTGGGATCTCCGCCTGCACGGCGAACCCGGAGGGCCAACCTCCATCACTGGCACAGCACGGTTCGTACTGACGACCTCCTACATCGTCACCACTCTCCTTTCAGGACACACACCGACTACTGGAACTGGCCGAGGGCGTACGATCGCCAGCGATCGGGCGGAGGACACCCCAGTTCTCATGGTGTCGGTCGGTATTGGCGATGAGCGCATCGAGGACCAGGTAGCCGGCGAACGCGTCGACTGCAGTGAAACCGGGCGGCGCATGTTCCGGTACAGCTATGCGGAGAGTTTCGAGGGCACCGAGAACTCGGTCGACCGTGTACGCGGGAACGGCGTGACGCTTCTCCATCGGGTAGTCGGGGTCCAAGCCACCTAGCACCTCATTGCCCAGTGAAAGCTCCGCACGCTCACCGCCGGCACGAGTGATCCACACGACCGACTGCGAGATGATGCCCGGCATCCCGTCTCGCAAGGCCAGCTCGACCCGGGCCGAGGGAATAGCGAGGAGCGTCGCTACCTGCGTTGCGATTCGTTCAGCCCAGTCATCTCCGTAGACCTTCCCGTCTTTGGAGATGACCGGTTTGAACAACCAGTCGACGCCATGATCGTCGACAAGCCACAGCTTGCCTGGCTTGCTGCCAAGCGGTTCCGGACTGAGGGACCGCCACCCTGACGTATCGACAATGTCGTATGAACCCTTCATCGAGCTGTCGAGTGTCGTTCGGGTGGGGTGGGAACTGACGGAAGCGCACCGAACCCCGCAGCCAGCTCGCCCATCACATTTGCCGCCTCCCGGTCGGCCGCCTCGAGGAAGTGGGCGTACGTGCGGAGCGTCAGGTTCGGGTTGGCATGGCCGAGGCGTCCGGCGATCGTCCGGATCCCGACGCCCTTGCCGGCGAGAGCTGTAGCCGAGAAGTGGCGCAGTCCGTGGAAGGTGACGTGCTCGAGCCCGAGCTTGTCCCGGACGCTACGGAACGTCCCGGAGACCCGGATGGGCCGGTAGGGCTTGGACGCGTCGACCTCCTGGGACCACACGAACCCTTGCGGCCTGATGGTCGTCCCGGCAGCGGCCGCTCGTGCGTCTGCATCGGCCCGGTGTGCCTTGAGGACCTCGACCGTCGAGACGTCGAGGGCAAGGCGGCGTGCCTGGTGGGTCTTCGTGTCCTTCACGACGACGCTGCCCGGCGTGTCGGAGATCGACCGGGCGACGAGCAGCGTGGCCTGCCCGAGGTCGACGTCGCCCCACTGGAGCCCGCAGAGCTCGCCCCGCCGGCACCCGGTGGTAGCGGCCACGTAGAAGAGCCGGGCCAGGTCAGGATTGACCCGCTCGGCTTCCGCGAGAAGGAGCCGAACCTCATCGACCGTCGGCGGGACGATCTCACGCTGGCGGGCGGATGGGGGCGACGAGCGGACGATGGGGTTGCGGTCGACCCACCCCCACTTCTCGGCTTGGTGGAGCGCCGCAGACAGCACAGCGTGGCACTTACGGACGGACAGCGGCTGGAGCCCTTGTCGCAGCAGGCCGGCGTAGAAGGCGTCAAGGTCGGCAGCGGTGAGGTCAGTCACCTTCACGTGGCCGAGCG
>CAZAMA010000483.1:0-1720 GCA_964485645.1 uncultured Acidimicrobiaceae bacterium
GCGTGCCCGCATGGAACCAGTTGTACGCGGTCTGTGGGTGGATGCCCTGGCGACGTGCCCACTCGGTCAGATTCACACGGCAGTCGTATTACTAGAACAGTAGTACGTGGTGTATCACTGACTCATTCTCGAGCAGGTCACAACCCTGGCGCCGCGCGCCTTCTCGGATACCCAGAAGCCGCCATCATCGGGCGGCATGTTGACGTCCTCATCCCTGAAGAGCGCCGTGGCGATCTCGACGAGGTCGTGCGGCGCCTCGCAGCCGACGGCGAAATTGCCCCCTACGACGCCGTCGGACGGCGCAGTGACGGATCACACATAGAGGTGAGGGTGGCGGTGGCTGCCGTGAGAGACGCGGGAGGTCGGCTGCTCGGGTACTCCGCGACGCTGCGCGACCTTACTGAGGCGAGAAGGACCCAGGACAACCTTTTCGCCGCTCTCCATGAGAGGGACCGGTTGGTCGAGGAGGATCGCCTTTACCGTGACCTTCAAGGCTTGGTCACCCGTCAACTCTCCGCCTGCGCCACGGCACTGCAGAACGCCGTGAGTCTCGATCCTCGGCCGGATTTTTGCAGCCGAATCGAGAATGTCGTCGATGATCTCGACGCCACGATCAACGAGATCCGCTCGACACTCTCGTATCTGCACTCACCTCGCGGTGTCGGAATCCGAGCTCAGCTGATCGAGCTCGGATCAACTGTGACCGCAAGCCTCGGCTTCGCGCCGCGCATCTGCTTCGTAGGAGCCGTCGACGATGTCGTCTCTGGCGATCTCGGTGAGCACGTGATCGCCGTCGCCCGCGAGGGACTGTCGAACGTCGTGCGCCACGCGCAAGCCACACGCGTCGGCGTCATGGTTCAAGTTGGCCGTGAGGTGATGATCGAGGTTGTCGACGACGGGCGCGGATTCGGGCGGGCCACGAGAAGGTTCGGCCTCATGAGCATCGAAGCCCGCGCGCAAGCCGTGGGCGGCGCTTTCAGCTTGACGAGTCGCGACGGTGCCGGGACTCGCCTGGAATGGCGTGCACCTCTTCGGCACTCGCACAACACCGGCTCCGCTCCTTACTGTGGTCGCCGCGATCTGTCATCCACCTGAAGCCCCCTGTAAGCCTCTCGGCAGTTGGTAGCCGAGGCGACTTACAGGGCCCGCCAGGGCCATCTCGCCTTAGCCCCAATGCTCCTCGGTCACCTTCCCGCCTATGATCTCGATTTCCCGAGTCGCAAGGCCCTCCGGCGAACAGACCGCATAGCGGCCCTCGGCCAAGGAGGGAAACACGGCCGCATACACCGAGCCCGCTCCGACCGTCCGCTCCATCACCCAGACGTGCTGGCGTAGGGACTCGTTGTCAACGGGGTGTACCTCAGGTTCGAGCCACTCATGCTCGGGCTCGGCGTAGAGAACGAGTGCGCCAATATCCTCACCGATATCGACCGCGATTCCCTGACTCGGCTGCCTCGGACGCACCTCAGCTGTCTTGGCACCTGCGGCGGTCGCAGTGCGGCGACGGTCGTAGCCGGCACCTGCATGGTCGTGGTCATGCCGCCGGGAAGGACCGGTGACCGGTTCCCCGAGCGACATGCTCATGGGGTCGCCGACGGCGTTTGGAAGCCGCCGTGAGGATACGACAGGTACGGAAAGCTTGGCAGGTAAGTCATTCCGATCTGGGAAAGCTGGGCCGGGCTGGTCGTTGCCGGGTTCTCGAGGTCGTAGATCTCGCCGG
>CAZAMA010000484.1:0-1697 GCA_964485645.1 uncultured Acidimicrobiaceae bacterium
CGCTAGCCCGAGGTTCTCCCTGTCGGGACAGCCCTCACCGCGGTGACCTGGGCATTGGGTTGATCGAGCCGGACGTCCTGACGACGCGTAGCCGAGGCGGTGGGAGACGCCGAGGGGATCGAGAGCCCGTCGCCGGATCGGTGTCGGCGTCGTGACGAGGGTGAACCCCTCGAGGTCGGTGTCGAAGGCGAAAGGCCCGCTCGACCCCGGCGAGGGACTCGTAGGGGGAGGCGACGGTCGTCGGGTCCCCGGCGTCGCCGGCGAAGACCTCGATCGCGATCGGCGTGCCGCCGGCGGAGGCGAGCAGGCCGCAGACGATCTGGAGCCGACCACGCACCGCGCTCTCGATCTCGACCTGGCGCACCCCGAGCCGGGCCATCGCGTCGCAGAGGTCGTCGGAGTCGCACCCCGAGCACCCGCGCACCTCGCCGAGCGAGGTGCGCGGCGCCTCTCCCCCGGGCACGGCGGAGAGCGCCTCGACCTTCTCGTCCGGCCAGCGGGAGAGATGCGCGAGCGTGGGGTTCTTCACCTTGCCGCCCTGGCGAAAGCTCTCCCGCAACGGCACCGCCGGGGGCGACCCCCGGTTCGGCGCCCACCTGCGCCAGGTACACGACGGCAGCAATATCCGCTGTGCCCCGTTATCGCCAGGGTTGTGGCGACCTCAGACGGAGACCGCCACTTCACGCTTGCAAAGAGAGGCCGCTCTCAGGACATGAGACCGTTCCCAAGGCGTCCCGGCGTCAAGTCCCAGCCGTACGCCCCGAACGAGCTCGTGCGCTGGTCGACGCTCGGCGAGCGCCCAGCCCTCGGGCCTCGCCGATGCCGCTCCTTACGCTGCCGGACGCCACGCAACCCGAGAACGTCCTGGATCTCGCAGCCCGCGTCGGCCTCGTCAGCGGAGGCTCGACCATCTCCCCGGTTATCGCGAACCGGCCACCGTCGTTCCCTCGTCGGTTGAGATGGTGGAGGGCGCCTACGCGGCAACGGTCACCGAGAGGAGCTGCGGCTTCCCCGACTCTTCAGGGACCGATTCGCCGTCGGCGACGAGTCCGGCGATGTGGACCTCGATCGCCTTTGCCGCCCGTTCGCGGCACTCCTCGACCGTGCTGCCTCGAGTGAAGCACCCTGGCAGCGCGGGAACGGTGACGAAGTAACCCCCGTCCTCCTCCGGCTCGACCACAATGCTGTAGATCCGCACGCTCCTCAGCCTCTCACAGGACCGCACGAAGCTGGTCGGCGCCCAGGCCGGACCGGATCAAGATCGACCGCAGCAAGCCTGGACCTATCGTCTCGCCGGCGTGCGCGGGGATCGTGACCCGGGCGTCTCGCACGTGGTGTGCCAGCTGTACATGCGAGCCGCGTTGGGTGGCAAACTCCCACCCGAGCCGTTCGAGTGCCCGCACGAGCTCGCGTCCGGTCACCCTCGACAGCGGCGGCATGGCCTCACGGTAGACAGCGGGTATCGCACGGCCCGGGCAGCCGCACGAACACGCCTCGGCGGACCGGGACCGACCACGACGTTCGCCCCAATATCGCCCCAAGGCCCCAGCTCGGGGCTTGCTCATGTGGCTCTGAGCAGGGACTACCGGTCGCCGGTCGCCGTGCTGCAAAGCCCTGTCCCCGGGTTCGATTTCCGGCGCCGCCTCCAGGACTTCTTCCCGCGCACGTGCCGCAGGGCTACGTCGCCGAGCACGTCG
>CAZAMA010000485.1:0-1689 GCA_964485645.1 uncultured Acidimicrobiaceae bacterium
TGGAGGGTGCCAAGCACCTGCGAGCAAGCGATGCCGGGGCGCTCGTCGGCCTGGAGCGTTTCCCCGACCTACGCACCCTGCGTCCCCGCCTTCGCGCTCTCGCTGCATCCGCAGATCCCCTCGATATCCAGGGCGCCTTCGCCAAGGCGATGCTCACTACAGATGAGGCACCTCCAGATCTGTACTACGTGGACGACCACTTCGTCACCTACTGGGGCGCAAGACCCGTTGCCAAGGGCTGGAACAACCGTCGCCACATAGCCGAGGCAGGAAGGGACGACACCTTCGTCGTGGATGATCGCTGGCGGGCCATCTGCTTCTCCTCAGGCGAACCGAGAGGGCTGTCGGTCTCCCTGCCGGAGGTCTTCGTGCGCTTGAAGGACATCCTCGGAGAACACTGCGCGATGCTCGGCTTCGACCGTGGAGGCTCCTACCCCAAGGTGTTCTCCGCTATCGCCGAGGCGGGATGGGACTGGGTCACCTGGCGGAGAGCCCCCCTTCTCACACCAAGAGTCGAGCCCCGTCTCTCCTGGGTTCAGGTAGGCGACAAGCGCCGCTACCTGCACCTCGCAGACGAGCTCGTGGAGTTGAAGGGCTACGACTCGAGCCCCGTCCGCCAGATCTCTGCCTTCGAGGACGACAAGGTCGTGTTCCAGGTGCTCACCTCGAATACCGCGGTCAAGGCGGCCCCGATGGTCTACAAGCTGAAGGGGCGCTGGTGCATCGAGAACGCGAACAAGTACCTGGAGGCGAACCAGGGCATCCACTGGCTCTCTAGCTACGAGATGGATCTGCAAGAGAACACCGCCCTCGTCGCGAACCCCGCCCGTAGGGCTGCCAGAGCGAAGCTGGCCGAGGCGACCGACGAGCTGGCCGAGGCCGAGCGGGCACTTGGCGCAGCGATGGACGCGGGCTGCGACGACGTCGATCACTACCTGAAGAGCATCGCTTCACGGCGCGACGACGTCGCTATCTCCAAAGACGAGCTCGCCGAGGCGAAGGACGCGTTGAAGGGCATCCCGGCGAAGCTGCCCGCGAACGAGCTGGACCCGAACGCCAAGCGGGCGAAGCCCGCACTCGCCGCGCGATCGCTGCAGATGGTCTGTCGCCTGCTCGCCTACAACGCCGAGCTCGACCTCGCCCGGCGGCTCAACGCCTACCTGGACGACCTCGACGAGTACCGGGCGATCACCCGCAACCTGTTGCACCTCGGCGGGACGATCGCCTACGCGAGTCGCGAGATCTCCGTCAGCCTCGATCACCCCGACTCCCCCCGGATCGCCCGGGCGCTACAAGAACTGATCCAAGAGATCAACGCCGGCCCGCCAGTCCACCTCGCTGGCGACAACCGGCGGGTCACCTACCGGGTCAGGCGGTCATGACTTCAACAGTTCGGACAGTCCCACTTCCGGAGATCTGAGACCGGTCGTCATGGCCGCCACCTGCCGCAGCATTCAAATTTGATCACCTCCCAGAGGGACCGAACTGATCAAAACCAGATGGTATTCCTTCGGCCCGACGCTCTCAAGGGCCAATTTTTTGTACTTTCCCGCCGGAAGGATGTCGTCTGTGATAGGGGTCGTAGACGTTTCTGTATGTGTGATGGCTGTTTCTGTTCGAGCGCACAACAAGATGGGGAAGGTCCCGGTGATGGTCGGCAGACGCGTAACGAGAGCTGGTGAGTCTTTT
>CAZAMA010000486.1:0-1679 GCA_964485645.1 uncultured Acidimicrobiaceae bacterium
CCGTGACCCAGTGGAGACCGTTCTTTTCGAACAGGATCGTCCCGTGATCGCCGACGCCGTAGCAGTAGGAGGCGCTCGTCCCGCCAAGAGAGCGCGTTGCGACGCAGGAGACCGCGTTCAGCGTCGCGGTGGTGGGAGACGGTGCCAAGGCCCAGTGATCCGGCGCCGCTGCCGAGCTGACCGGCGCGCTCGGTTCGGCGGTTCCAGGCGACCGTTGCTCCGTTGCGACTCGCGCCGTCGACCGGGCGGGCAAGACCCCCCGCGAGGCAGTTGGACGGTGCCCACCGGTGCCTGGAAGGAGGGAGGCGGCGGCGTAAGATCCAGCTCCGGCCAGCGCGACGGCAGGGGCTGCCCCAAGCCCGTGACGCGTGTTCTCACCGGGCAGGGCACGCCCGAGCGGCACCCTCTTGAGCAGGCGCCCAGCCCGAAGGCGCGTCAGGTCGCGCCCTTCCCGCCCCGGCCCTGCCCGCCCCGGCCCTGCCCGCCGGAGCCGTTTCGGTTGCAGACTCGGAGGGTGGCCAGACGAGCGGACCATAGATGGCTCAAGCGCCGGAAGGCGGAGCGGCCACGGGACCAAGGGGACGAGGGACCGGACGCTTCGAACAATGCTCGCCCGCTCGTGCGCCTCGCGGCAGAGCACGGCCCCGATCTCGTCGTATTCGAGGTCGTGCACCGCGCGCAGGAGCATCGCCGCCCGCAGTGAGCCTGGCAGGCCCGCCAGAGCGCCCAGCACGACCTGCTCGCTCAGCCTGGCGGCGGCTGTCTGGTAGGGGTCGGTGAGAGGGTTGCTGTCGGCAAAGGCGTCTCGCCCTGCTGCCCGCGGTCCTGCTCGGTCCAGCGTCGTCGCGGGGATCGGCACGGCGGGATGACGTCCACGTCTGCGCAGCTCGTTCAGCGCGAGTCGTGTCGTCACCGTCGCGAGCCACGCTCGCAGGCGTAGCGGGCCGGAAGGCGGCAAGGCCCTCCAGGCCCGGACGAGTGTTTCTTGCGCGACATCTTCAGCATCCGCCGCGGAGCCCGTGACACGCAGCGCGATGTTGAAGATGGAGCCCCCGTAGGCGCGGGCCAGGCGCTCCAGCGCTTCAGGATGATCGGCCCAGAGATCCGCTATCAGCGAGTCGTCCTCGGCGACCGCAGGTGACTGGTCCACCATGCCCGCACCCCCCTGTGTGAAGGATCGAGGCGAATTCTATCGAGTGTGAATCCCCTGGAGCTTTCCCCCATAGCTTGGACACTCCATCGCCGCTCTGATAGGGGCCGTCGCCATGGCGGTCCCGAGAGGAGGAGCGATGACGGTGCCTGGGGCCGACGGAGCGATCGCCGCCGCTCAGACGCGCCGGGGCGAGCTTGCCGGCCGGCGCGCCCGAGCCCGCACAGGCGGTCAAGCTGTGACCGTTGAGAGGCTCGCCAACGCGCTGGGCTCTCAAGCCAGGGGTGTCTACGCATACGAAGCGGCCGTGTCGCTGCTCGTCGAGCACGGCAGTTGACTGCGTCGAGCGGACTTCCTCCCCTTCGTCAAAGTCCTGCAAGCTTCTCGCGACCACCGGCAGGTGCTGATGGCGTCGGTCGACTGGGAAACAGTCCTCACAGCTCGGCTCCCCGGCTCGTCCAGCGAGACCCAGATGTCCTTGCCGAGTTCGACCGCCGACGGGTCGCCGCCTCCGCTGTCGAACCTGCGG
>CAZAMA010000487.1:0-1675 GCA_964485645.1 uncultured Acidimicrobiaceae bacterium
TGCTGCCCTGCCCGGCCCCGGCGCGCCGCTGGATCGCCTTGGGGCTCGTGGCGGCGTAGCCCCGCTCCCACAGCAGTTCCTGAGCGCTTTCGATCAGCCGGTCCTGCGTGGTCTCGCTCATATCGTACAGACTAGTAGGTACACTATCGGTCCGCAAGGTGCCAGCAGTTGGAACAGCATGGGCGCACGGAGCAGATGACCACTTGTCGTGATTCTGCTCGGAGCACGCATGACGGCGAGCGGCTCTCATGGGGGGCGTGAGCCTGGCCCGAGTCGCCGCGGCTTGCTCTACAAGAGCCGTTGGTGGAGGTGAAGCAGTGTGCGGCGCTGGGCGCTGGTCAAGGCGGCGAAGACTTCGGTCTGGACCTCGGCGAGGGCTATGTCGAGCCGGCCGAGCATCGAGGCCCCGGTGGCGGTGAGCTCGACAAGGGTCTGGCGGCGGTCGTCCGGGTCGGGCCGGCGGGTGACAAGGCTGCGTGCTTGGAGGCTGCGAACGGTGTGAGTGACATCCCGGCGGTCGAGCGCAGCGGCGCTGCCAAGATCGGCCTGGCTGGCAGCGCCGAGGTCGCCGAGCACGGCGAGGATGCGGTAGTCGTAGCCGCTCGCTCCCGCCTGGTCGAGGCGCGCGCGGAGCACCCTGTGCGAGCGGGCTGACGCTTGGGAGAGCTGCCAGGTGGTCAGGTTCGCCAGCCGCGGCGGGGTATCAGAGCTCATTGATCCTCTCGAACGTTGGTCCTACCAACGGGATCCGCTATTGTTGGTTGGACCAACGATAGCAACAGGAGGCCCTCCATGCCTGCTCGACCCCTTCCCCCTGCCATCGGCGCAACTGAGAACGCGCTGCGTCCGCTGCTCACCCACGCCCTCGCCGGCAGCGTGATCGGCGGCTACGAAGAGTGGGTCTACCTCAACGTTCAGGAGCGAGCCGACGATCCGGCGCTCGTCGAGGAACTGGTCGCCGATGCACTCAAGCAGCCCCGCGAGGTAGTTGCCGCGGCACGGGCCCGCCTGGTCGATTCCGGTCTGCTCGACACCGAAGACACGCTCACGGCATCGGGGCGCGAGCAGGTGAACCGCTGCCGCGACACGATCTCAGAGATCACGCAGGCGCTGATCGCCGGGATCGACCCGGCTGCAGTGCAGGCCACGATCGACACGCTCGATATCGTGCGCACCCGCGCCGAGCAACTTTTCGCAGGTTGAATAGCCCAGCAACGGCAGCCGCATCGAGGCGTAGCAGCGCCCCTCAATTGCGCGGGGTGGTGCTGGGGATTCGTGGTAAGAGTCTTCACCGTGTAGCCGGCGATCCGGCTGCCACGCCCGGGACCAGGATCATGGAGCGCGCCTCACCGAGGCAGGCCCCGACCGGACCGGGTGCTCGCCGTCAAAGTAGTTGGTGAACGCCCGGAGCAACGTGGGTGCTGCCGCCGCCAAAGAGTACGACCGATCCCGCCGGGGTCCCGGTTGGTCATGCCCCCAACGTGAGTCTAGTCTCGGGCATCACGACACGCTGCATCCTCGGAGTTCAGCGTGTAGCGGAGCGGCCCGGAGAGCCACCAGAATGTGACGCCGCCGAGGTTGACGATCGCGGTGCCGACGTCGAGCCGGCGCCTGCGACCTCGCGCACGCCCAAATGGAGCACCGTGTCGCCCGACGGCCATAGCTGGCCGTTGGT
>CAZAMA010000488.1:0-1128 GCA_964485645.1 uncultured Acidimicrobiaceae bacterium
TGGTGCGCCACCAGCAGGTGCAGGTGGCATGGGTCAACTTCGTGCACGAGCAGTTCTCTAAGGAGGCGAATACCAAAGCGACGGACCGCCAGCGCTCGCTCGTCCTCGCAATGCCGATGGAAGGGACGGTTATGCGGAGCGACCTCGCTGGGCTGACGCCGAAGCTGGCACAGCTCTACGCGAGCGCCGGGCCGCGCACGCTGTCGCGCGACCTCAATCACCTACTCAGCATGGGGCTACTGCGTCGACGCGGTGGCCGTGGGTACGAAGCGTACTCCGATATTGTGCTCGCCTTCCTGCTTCCGATAGCGGACTCCTCAGACGAGACGGTGGCGTTGGCGAGTGGTTGACAGGCGTGCTTGCCGACAGCTCTGCGTCCGCGTCAGCAGGCATGACCTACACCGGAGAGTGGAGAAAGGATTTGGGTGCGGCGCTGCAGGAGTGAGTACGCGGCGAGAGGGATGACGCCGTCCGCGTAGCTGGATCCGTCGAGTCGTTGTCGTTCGTGGTCGAGGTGGAACGTCCAGGAGTCGTCGAAGTCGCGGTTGGAGCACCCCCGTAGCTTGAGGACCGCCTCAGCACCGCCGACCGACCAGCGGGCGCCGGTGATACCCATCCGGTCAGCGACAAGGTATCGGCACGTTCCCTAGATGATCCCTGTGGCTATGGGCCACCCGGCGGCCAACGCGGTCGGGCAGTCGAGGTGGGGGGCCTCGTTGGTCAGGTAGGTGGCGCAGGCGTCAGCGTTCTTGCGCCTCGCCTTGGTGAGGCGAGCGGTCGTGGCTCGCCGGCGGATCCCCGCTGCGGCGTCGCCGGCGTTGCCTTCGAGCACGGCGAGGGTCTTGGCGCCCGCCCAGACCAGCGCGGCCTGGTCGCCCTCGGCGAAGCAGCACCACGCCGCGGACCAGATGTACCCCATCACGTGAATCAGGTCGACCGCGACGGGGACCTTCAGATTGCGATTCCCGGCTTCTGCGTTGATGCGGTCGATCTCATGGTTGTCGCCATCCACGAGCGCCACCCAGCAGTGGTGGTTCTCGGGGTCACGTCGCTCTGCTCCGTCGAAGACACGGGTCACTACCTCCCCGGCGACCGTCAACGCTCGAAGCGAACCCTGGGCACCGGCTG
>CAZAMA010000488.1:1138-1674 GCA_964485645.1 uncultured Acidimicrobiaceae bacterium
GGCGCGCGGGGCATCGCGTACGCGCTGCCGTCCTACCCCGCGGTCGAGGTGTTCCAGGCCGGCCAGGACCTGGGCAGGCCGCCGCCGTCGGCGGCCATCGCGCTGCCGCTCGACCAGACGGTGCTGGTCAACGGCGGTCCCGACGGGCGGCTTCAGCTCGCAACCGGGGCGTCAGCTTCCGGCCCTTTCCCAGGAACTGCAGCGCGACCGTCACCCGGTTGCCGGCGAGGCTCCATCCTGCCAGGGCTCGTTCCACGTCGAAGCACAGGTCGCCATCCATGCTCAGAGTACGGCCGACCAACGTCAGGTTCTCCTGACGGGTGAACACTTCCGGATGCTCGTGGAAGGTCAGGCATGCGGGTCCGTCGGAAATCGGCGGTGCCCCCCGGCCCAGCTCGAGGCGGAAGCGCCGCCTCGTGTCATCGCGGCCATCCGTGGCACCAGAACGCTCCCGAACGGCGTCGTGCACCTCCACCGGCAGGCAGATGGGGAAACTGCTCTCGTCCACAACCGCGAGGTCACGCAGGCTCATCTCC
>CAZAMA010000489.1:0-1669 GCA_964485645.1 uncultured Acidimicrobiaceae bacterium
TGGTGACCGTGATCGGGGAGGAGCCGCTCCTGCGCCGGCGGAGATTGCAGGCGCGGGTTCGGGCCCGTCGAGAGAGCCTCGGCGGTGTCAGGGATTCTCCGCCGCAGTGTCATGGTATGTACGCCGCAGGTCACCGATGCTCCCGTAGCTGTGTAGGTGATGAGGCCAGCGATGGGCGAAGCCTGGAGGGACGAGCGGCGTGCAATACTTGACACTGTGGCAGTCATGGACTACCCTGCTCTCGATGGCCGAAGCGCGGAAGCTGGAAGCGTTGGCAGCCCAGGGCACGCTCCATCCCACCCCGGAGCGGATCACCGCTGAGGTCTTCCAGACTCATCCCGATTTCTTCGACCGTGACGACAAGCTGCAGGTCCGCTACGAGCTGATCCGCGCTGCCGGCCAGGGCGAGATGACTGTCGCCGCTGCCTGCCGGGCCTTCGGGGTGAGCCGCCAGACCTTCTATACGCTGGAGCGCTCCTTCCGAGCCCGCGGTGTGGCGGGGCTGGTCGATGCCAAGCGCGGCCGGAAGGGGCCCCTCAAGGCGAGCCTGGAACTGGTTGCCTTCGTCCAAGCCGCCAAGCGGGAGCAGCCGACCCTCTCGGGAGCGGATCTGGCGGTGATGGTGCGAGAGCGCTTCGGGGTGCAGCTACATCGCCGAACGGTCGAGCGCCTCCTGCATATAAAAAAACCTCAAGCCGCGGCGGAGGGCGCAGGGTGATTGGCGCGCGACCTACGAGGCGTTGCGAGCTGCGGTCCTGGCTGGCACGCCACCGCCGGACGCAGCGATGGCAGCGCGCCTGGGACGATTCGGAGTCGGAGGCCTCGGGGGCACGACGGCCTCCTGGGAGGTGGTGGTGAGCCAGGCGCCCGAACCCCGCTGGACGGGCACCGACCCGCGGCGTACGGCGTTGCAGTCCGCCTATCAGCTTGCCGTGGGAGGGTGGCGGTGAGGGTGGCTCTCTACGCCCGCGTCTCCAGTGAGCGTCAGGAACGCGAAGGCACGATCGGCTCTCAGATCGAGGTGCTGCAGCAGCGAGCCGTGGCGGAAGGTTGGCAGGTGCAGATGACCTGCCTCGACGATGGCTACTCGGGGAGTCGACTGGATCGACCCGGCCTGGACCAAGTCCGTGACGCCGCTGCGGCACGGGCCATCGATGCGGTGGTCGCACTCTGCCCTGATCGGCTGGCGCGCAACTACGTCCACCAGATGATCGTGCTGGAGGAGCTGGCCCGCTTCGGCGTCCGTGTCGCCTTCTGCGAAGGGGGGATCGCGGATGACCCTCAGGGTCGGCTGCTGGTCCAGATCCAAGCCGCGGTGGCCGAGTTCGAGCGGACCAAAATCATGGAGCGCAACCGGCGCGGCAAGCTCTTCCGGGCTCGCCAAGGTGAGGTAGTGGCAGGGCAAGTCCCTTACGGCTACCGCAAGCTTCCCGCCTCCGGCGGCCTCCCTTCCCGCCTCGAGGTGTTCGAGCCAGAGGCTCGGATCGTGCGCCAGATCTTCGCCTGGCATGTCGAGGATCGCCTGTCCGTGCGTCAGATCGGGATCAGGCTCAGCGAAGCGGGTGTTCCCGCTCCGAGAGGCGGTCGCTACTGGTCCCTGTCGAGCCTCGACCGAATGCTGCGCCAGCACGCCTACATGGGGACCTTCTTCTACAACCGGCACTCCTTT
>CAZAMA010000490.1:0-1666 GCA_964485645.1 uncultured Acidimicrobiaceae bacterium
TCGTCGACGTCGCCACCCTCGCCGGTACGCCGACCATCAGCCAGGTCGCGTGAGCAAGGGGTAGGTTGCCGCACTCTTGCTACCCCTTATGCACCTAAAGGATACTACGATCGTCCCATGGCCCCCCCTGAGCAGACCCGCCGTGCTGCGGGCACGCCGATCGGCGGGCAGTTCGCCTCGACAAGCCGGCCAAAGACAACCACGCTGTCGCTCGAAAGCGATGCCGACCCGGCGAGATCCTTGCCCGAGCCGATCTGGCCGCCGATCTCCTTCGAGTCGCACCCGTGGGAGTCGAACGCCGCCGGTATCAGCCGGACCGAGTGGAAGGCCACGCGTGGCCCGTACGTGGCGGCCGTCGTCCCGCAGATCGCTTCAGTTCACGATATTCAACTACCGGGCGATGTCCGAGTCCTCGCAGAGGAAGCTGCCACGGAGATCGCTCGCTTCGACGCCGAGCTGGGACATGACATTGCGCCGTTCTCGGCGGTCCTGCTTCGGTCCGAGTCAGCGGCATCATCCAAGATCGAGAACCTCACAGCGTCGACGAGGGCGATCGCCATCGCCGAGCTTGGTGACCGGAGCCGCCCTAACGCAACGCTCATCGTCTCGAACACGAGGGCGATGCGGGCAGCGATTGAGCTCGCCAACCGCCTCGATAGCGAGGCGGTCGTCGCCATGCACGGCGCACTGCTCGGGAGCTCCAACCGAGAGTGGACTGGAGAGTGGCGCGACCAGCAGGTCTGGATTGGGGGTCGCAACAGCCCCCATACTGCGAGGTTCGTCCCACCTCACCACGACCGGGTGCCAGCGGCGATGGACGACCTCGTAGCGTTCATGGCCCGAGACGACTTGCCGGTGGTCGTCCAGGCGGCGATCGCTCATGCCCAGTTCGAGACGATCCACCCGTTTCCCGACGGCAACGGTCGGGTGGGCCGAGCGATCATCCACTCCCTCCTCCGTGGGAAGGGGTTGACACGGACGATCACCGTGCCGCTTTCCGCCGGGCTCCTGACGGACACGTCGACCTACTTCGACGCCCTGGACAGCTACCGGAGCGGTGACCCGGTGCCGATCGTCCAGCAGCTCTCGGACGCGTCCTTCCGCTCGATCGACAACGGTCGCCATCTCGCCGCCGATCTCCGTTCCATCCGCCAGGGGTGGACGGAATCGATCCGGGCAAGGTCTGACTCGACAGCCTGGAAGCTGGCCGATGTGTTGCTCCGACAGCCGGTCGTCAGCTCCTCGCTCGTGCAGGGTGAACTTGGCGTGACGGTCTCCAACTCGTTCCGGGCGATCAAGCGCCTTGTCGAAGCTGGGGTCCTGAAAGAGGTCCGCGGAACACGGCGCAACCAGCTCTGGGAGGCACAGCAGGTCACTGCCGCCCTTGACGCCTTCGCCGAGCGCGCCGGGCGCCGCCGGAACACCTGACCGACCCGATGGCCAGCCGTGCGTACAAGTTCCCGGCACCGAGGACGGCTGGCCGCCCGGCGCTGCGAGCCGGCGCAAGGTCGAGCGGATCCGATCGCTGACGTCGCCCTCGTGGGCGTTCTCCGGGCATTACCACAAGCGGGTCAGCGCCACGGTCGGCGACGGCGGGTCACCGACGCGCTGGGAGCTGCTCGGCTGCGGCGGCAACCCGATCGAGGACCAGATGGCCGTCGTCGAC
>CAZAMA010000491.1:0-1662 GCA_964485645.1 uncultured Acidimicrobiaceae bacterium
GGTACCTGTGGTCATCCGGTGCCGACGGCTTCGTCACTTCCATCACGGGTACCGGTGGCATTGATCCGAGCTTCAGTAATTTTTCGTTTAGTGGACACACTTTCAACAGTAGTCCAAATTTGGTCATCACCTGGGATGCAAGCAGCAATGCCTTCACCATTCCTAGCGGCGCATTGCCGCCAACCTTCGTTTTGACCTACGTTCTCGTTCATGGCGGATCAAATCCGTATAACAACCAACCCGGAGAAGCCATCGTGGCTTATTCTACTTCGGAGCCTTCACCGTTCCCGACAAAAATCAGTACGGATCTCGCTCCAAAACTTTCCATAAATGTGCCGTCTAGCCAGAACAACGCTTTGACAGGCAATGTTAGCTACAGTATGCGGACCATTACCATTGGTAATAGTTTCTACTACCTTGGTTACCTTGTCGGTGTTCATTATGGGAAGCGCCGCAGGTAGGTCCGAAAGCAGCGTTCGAGGTCCGGAAGGCCCGGCCCTGACCACCACAGCCACAGCGTCTTTTTCACCCCAGCCGATGCCTTGGGCCTACGTTCCGCAGGTCGCGTGACCGCTTCAGCGTGAACGCAAGTAGGTCGGCTCCGGCCGCGGCTCACCACCACCAGGGGTTCTGCTCCCGCAGGCGCTCACGAATCTCTTCGTCCCGCAGCGTGTGTCGGCCCGCCAGACCCCCCCCCGGTTGTGAGTAGCTACACCTACCAGAACCCCCGTAGTACCGGTAAGTGTGGAACCGCCAGCCCGCGAGATGCTCTCGTGCTCCAGCAGCTCGCCCCCCGGCCAGTCTCGATACCGAGCTCGGGCAGCTCGGTATCGAGGATCCGAGTGCGGAACGGGTCGAGCCGTCGCTCGCACGCATCCCATCGAGCAGCTGGTTTGAACGCGCATGTCGTCGTTCGACGACATGCCGTGCTACTCTCGTCGCATGGTCGCTGTCTCGAGCGCCGAGGACGTCGGAGCGGCGATCCGCTCCGCCCGCCGGGCACGGGGGCTCACGCAAGCGGAGCTGGCCCGCCGTGCAGGTATCGGTCGGCAGTGGCTGATCGCCGTCGAGCAGGGCCATGACCGCGCCGAGATCGGGATGGTCGCCTCCGTCCTCCGCCACCTCGAGCTGGCGTTGGAGGTTGCTCCTGCGCGAGCGACTGCGGAGAGCGAGAGCCCGACGTGGCTCACGGCTCGCGAGCTCGCAGAGGCGCTCCGCACGGAGATCGCGCGCGGTGACACGGCGTTCGCGCTGCGCCTGACCGGTCGGGCGCTTGCCGACCTGCGCCGACTCAAACGAGCCGACGAGATCGCGGCGTTCCTTGCCCCGCCGCCGAGCACCGGGGACAGGCGCTGGGACACCCTCGTCGCGGCCGCGGTCGGACGCGAGTGCCGCCTGCTCGGCATCGACGCGCCCGCATGGACCCACGTGCCGCCCTTGGCGACCTGGTGGTTCCCGGTCTTCGACCCCGTCCTCGCAGCCCGGACGTTCCAGCACACGCCCGTCGACTTCGCTGCCCGTGGCATCTGGCTGGACGAGAGGGCCCTGGCGATCGTCTGATGACCGGCGTACGCAAGGAGCTCGACGCAGCGGAGCTCCGCCGTCTCCTCGTCGAGCTCGGCGCACGCCTCCACGCGAAGGGCGTCGAAGCAATGCCGCAAT
>CAZAMA010000492.1:0-1659 GCA_964485645.1 uncultured Acidimicrobiaceae bacterium
TCAACGCCTCCACCTGGGTGCTCGCCACCGGGTCGCAGCTCATCACGACCGCCGACGGCGGTCTTCGGTGGTCGACGGCGAAGGTCGCCTCGTGGCACGGCACCCCGCCGCTGTCGCTCGCCTTCGTCTCGGCCGACGCCGGAGTCGCCAACGTCAATTTCACGCTCGTGCGAACGACCGACGGAGGGCACTCCTGGAACGCCGTGCCCGAGAGCGCAGTGCTCCCAGGTGAAGCCAAGACCGTGAATCAGTGGTCGACGACCTCGCCGAACATCGGATGGACCGGTACGTGGTCGAATCTTCCTCGTCTGGTCGTGCCGAGCGGAGCGCAGGTGACCTCGCTGTCCTGTGCGACGTCGCTTGCCTGCACAGTTGCCGACTCCGCAGGAGGTGTCACGACCTTCACGCGGAGGCACTGGTCGGCGCGTCAGGAGATCGACTCGGTCGGGCTCGAGGACGTCTCGTGTGCGTCGTCGGCTTGCATCGCACTCGATCGCGACGGCAAGACGCTGATCGAGCGCGCCAAGACGTGGTCCACACCACTCGGCGTCCTGCCGCACGGCACGACTGCGGCCTCGTGCGCAGGGGACCTCTGTGCTGTCGTCGGGATAGCCGGGGCTCGCGTCTACGCCTCCGGTCGCTGGGGCCCGCTCATTCCCACGACGGTCCCCTTGACCTCGGTGTCATGCTCCAGCGCTACGTTCTGCCTCGCAGTCGGCTCGGATGTCGCCGAGGTCTACGACGGAGTCAGATGGCTGCCGGCCCCTCCGAGCCAACCTGCCCACACCACGCCCCTCGCCTTCCGTTCCGTTTCTTGCGCCAGCGCGCAATTCTGCATCCTCGTCCAACGATCCGGTGCAGTCAGCTACTTCCTCGGGAACGGATGGGTGGTCGGACCGATGGGCATGAGCTGGCCGGGTGCGCCACCCTTTGACCCTGTGGCCGTCTCGTGTTCGTCGACAACGCTCTGCGCCGCTCCGAACGCCACCGAGGTCGCAAGTGTCCTCGGCTCGGCCGGCTGGGATAAACCGACCCGCGTGACTTCGGTCTCGACGCCACTGCACGCCAGCTGTGCAGGCTCCAGCTGCCTCGTCGTCGACGGCGACGGAAGGACGTTCGGCTACATGCTGACCGCCAACTGACCGATCGTCCCGAGATCGACTCGGAAAACAAGCCGGCGCCGCGCTGCTGACCTGACCGGTGATATTGCTGAGGGGCCGGGGGCAAGCCAAAGGCTCCCATCCGGTAATGACGGCGGATGGCTGAGCCTCGCGCGCGGAAAGTTCTGCCATCCACAGGAAATTTTTACCAACTGGCCATCTCGCGACCCCATTACTTCCCGAGGGGGAGTTCGCCGACCCATTCCCCTCCGAGAGAGGTGGATATGGCCGACCGTGACCGACTCACGCCGGAGCAGCGTCTCCTTCGCGCCCGTCTGGCTGCGTACTCCATGCACGCCCGGCACGATCCCAAGGAGACGACCCGCAGAGCCCGGGCTCGCTTCGAGGAGCGCTTCTATCACGAGGTCGACCCGGACAATGTGCTGCCCGCTGAAAGAACGTGATCGACGCGTGGCAGCCGCGCGACGCGCCTACTTCACGCGCCTGGCGTTCGAGAGTTCACGCAGGCGTCGACAACGACGAGACCAACAGAGCCCTC
>CAZAMA010000493.1:0-1647 GCA_964485645.1 uncultured Acidimicrobiaceae bacterium
CGACGAGGCCGCACGACGCATCCTGGCCGGCCGCCGACGAGCAAGCGAGACCCTCCTGGCCGGGCTGAGCCCCGACGAGAAGGAGACGCTCACTCCTCTGCTCGAACGCCTCCTCGGACAGTTGACCGCTGCGCGCATGGCCGAACGGGACCAGGCCGAGACACCAGCCGGTGGCTGGCTGTGCCGGCTGTGCGACTTCTCAGCCTGTCGGCGGGACGTGGGCAAGTGTCCGGTGGCCAACGCCGCCCAGCCGACATCGGCGTCGCCGGGACAGGATGAGTTATGACCGCAGACAGAAGTGAGACATTGAGGGCGGGCGCTATCGCTGGCTGGTGCCATGGTGGTCAGAGCTGATCGTCTTAGCGACATCGGTAGGTCATTGTTGAGCTGGTGATCACGACCGCGCAACGTGGCTTGGAGGATCACGCGTCGGTACAGGTCACTGTGCGACGCCGGGACAGTCTGGTCCTGCAGTCCATGGAAGACGTGCGCCGGTATCCCGTGCGGCAACTTCGCCCCAAGGTCATTCGGCAACTCGAACTCGTCGCCAGGCCAGCCTCCGGCACCGACGAAGGGGGCGGCGATAAGCACGATCGCCCCGAGGCCTCCCTCCGGTGGCGTCTCGGCAAGCGCGGTGGGCGCTGTCTTCGTCGGGCGCAACGTGACGCCCGAGCAGAGCTGGGAGATGCGGTGCAAGGTTTCGTTGCCGACCGCGGCCGGGAGTTCGCCTTCGGCACCATCGGGACGCCGGGAGGTGACGACGCGAGCGGTTCTGTTACAGCTCAGAGTGACACGATCACACTCGCGGGTAGCGCCCGCGTCGGAGCTGCCTGGGCGGGGGTCTCTTGCTTGCGTGTACTGCCGTCACCCTGTCTGTCAAGGCGGTCATCGCCTGGACCCGTCGTGGCTCGGCTCGCCAGCTGCAGTGGCGGTCGGTTCGGTCTCCGTCGCGCGTCGGCGGGCGAGGACGAGGCTCGTCAGCGCCGCGAGAGCCATGGCCACGAGGCCGACCAGCGCGGCGGTCGTGTAGGCGCCGTCGGTCGGGAAGAGGTGGCCGACGTGGGTGCCGGCGGCGAGGACCAGGCCACCTATGGCGCTGCCGAGCGAGTACCCGACGCTACGGACGACGTAGTTGAAGCTCATGGCGCTCGAGGTCTCGCTCTTGGGGGTGACGGCCAGGATGACGCCGGGCATGGCGGCCGAGAAGCTGCCGACGCCGAGGCCGAGCACGCTCATCGCCACGAACAGTTCGGCCAGGTTCGACCGGGCGGTGGCGAAGAGGACGAACCCGCCTCCGACAACGGCGGCGCTGCCGGCCAAGAGCAAGGGGGCGCCGACCCGTTCGCGCACCCGAGGCGTGAGCTTGCCGGCGACGAACCCCAGCACGGAGAACGGGACAAGGACGAGGCCGGCGACGAAGGTGGTCAGCCCGAAGCCGTAGCCGGCGCTGTGTGGCGTCTGCGCGTACCGGGTGATGAGCGTGAGGAGGAGGTACATGCCGATCCCGCCGACGAACATGGCGAGGTTCGCCCCGGCGACCGCCGGGTGCCGTACCGCCCGGACATCGACGAGCGGCGTCTTGCTCCGCAGCTCCCAACCGGTCCAGGCGCAGAGCAAGAGGCCCGCAACGACGGCGAGGACCACCGC
>CAZAMA010000494.1:0-1633 GCA_964485645.1 uncultured Acidimicrobiaceae bacterium
GCCGAGGACCGTGGCCGTCTAGCGATCCCGACATCACGACCCTGGCATGAGTCCGACGAACCGGCGGTTCGGGACAGGTGAGCGGTTCGGGAGGCTGAGCGGAAGGTGACGCGCGATGGGGGCGCTTTTGCTGCCGACTACTCCAGGGTCGTGATGATCCGCGCGAGTTCCTCTGGGCGATGGCCGAGTCGCCGAGCGATGACGACGAGCTCTCGAGCCTGGTGCATCACCCGCGGTCAGGTCGAGGGGCGCCCCATCGGCTGGGCGAGTGCACACACCTCGCACTCGTCAACCGTCGTACCGGTCGTACCTCGATGGCCGAGGTACGCGGCGACCACGTCACTGGCCATCTCGGCCAGCCTCGTCGTGACGGCCGGCGCCTCCGGCGGGTCTGCGAGGACCGCATGGAACGCCGCCTCGAGGCCGAGGCGCGAGGGGTCCAGCACTGGGAACGAGCACCGCTCCTGGAGACCTGCGGCAACCGGGGACATGCAGGTGCACCCCAGTAGGACCCCGTCGCTCCGGTCGCGGGCGACGGCTCCCTGGGAGAGCTCGGTGAGCCGCTCGAGGATGTCACGCTCGTGGCGGGTCATCCGTGCCTTGACCCCATCGGTTTGTCCCACCCGGTCGAGCTCGTCGTCGTCGGAGAGGTAGTGCACCCCTTGGCACCGCTCCCCGCCGGGGCACCCGCCGAGTCGCTCGTCGTAGAGGTAGGCCATCGAGCGCGGCCATACCGTGACGACGGAATAGGTCGGAAGGCATTGTGCTGCGGCGGCGATCGAGGCCTCTCCAGCCCCGATGACCGGGATCGCGGTGGTTGCTCGGATGCGTGCCGCTCCGTAGTCGCCGAACGTGTCGATGTAGATGGCGTCACATCCGTCACGTAGGGCAGCTTCTGCGGCATCGACGGTGCCGAGCTCCGTGAACAGGTGGTCATAGGGCGTCCGGGCCATGATCCGGAGGCGGATGTCGTACGTTCTCGTCACCACACCGCGTGGGTCGGACAGGGGCGGCTGGGCCTTGCCGTCGGAGTTGATCATGGCGAGACGGCGTGGCTCAGTCATGGGAGTCCGCTGGGACTGCGCAGGTTCGAGGGATGAAGCCGCAGACGGAGAGCATTCGCCCGACGCCTGCGAGAACGGAGATGCACAGCAAGAGCTCGGCCACCTGGT
Source organism: uncultured Acidimicrobiaceae bacterium (assembly GCA_964485645.1). GTDB lineage: Bacteria > Actinomycetota > Acidimicrobiia > Acidimicrobiales > Bog-793 > JAKACA01. The sequence continues at coordinate 1,173 of CAZAMA010000494.1, forward strand.
CGTCGGTGAAGTGCTGCCGCAGGGCCCCCCAATCAGCGCTGGACATCGGCCGCTCCTCGCCGAAGGGCGACAGCCGCGTCGCCACGTCGAAGGCCACCCCGTCGGCCGCGGCGAGGCTGCTCGGATCGAGCATGAGCAGCCCGTCGATCTGCTCGTCGGTGAGGCCGTTGACCCGGGCCGAGTCGACGTCACCCTGACGACAGAAGGTGCAGCCGCTCAGTGCCGCGAGCGCGAGGCGGACGACCTCTTTCGTCCGCACCGGCACCGTGCCGCCGAAGAAGAGGCGTGCATAGAAGTCTCCCCAGTAGAACTCCGCCGCTGCAGGAGAGTGGGCGACATAGCGGTGGAAGGTCGTGTCCGCGCCCAGGGTGTCGAGCCGGCTGACCTGGGCGGCGAGCGACGAGGGGAGTAGGTCGCGCTCGACGAGAGGGAGCTGGGGCACTGCCATACGCGCACCTCGG
>CAZAMA010000495.1:0-1633 GCA_964485645.1 uncultured Acidimicrobiaceae bacterium
GCCCTCGCGGAACTCGACGTTATCGACCCCCGCGAGAACGGCGTTTCGCCGCGCGAGCCCCAGCATCACCGGGGTCATGTCGAGTCCGATCGCCCTGCCGCCGGGGGCGACACGTCGAGCAGCGATCAGCACGTCGGCGCCGCCTCCGGATCCGAGGTCGAGGACCACCTCGCCGGGGTGCAGGTCGGCGACGGCGGTCGGCACGCCGCAACCGAGCGAGGCCGCGACCGCAGCCGATGCGGCAGCCTCCCCGGCCTGGTCGTACAGCGCTGCTCCGAAGGCCGCTTGTCCTGCGGGCCCGCAGGAATGGAAGGCCGGCGGGCCGCAACACGACGTGGCCCCGGCCGGCGTGACCCCGGCCTCGATAGCAGCTGCGGCGTAGCGGCGCCGGACGGCGTTCCGGATGTTCGTGGTGTCGTCCATCGTCGTGCCCTACCCGGCCGCGCTGGTGGTCTGGGCTGCGGCGCAGCAGGCCTCTCCGCTGGTATCCAAAGAGGGTGTGCCGAAGGTGTCACTGTCGGCGAGGACGGTGTAGATCTCCCAGCGCTCGCCACTGGGCGTGCCTTCCACCCAGAACTTGTCCTGCTTGGCGTAGCAGCACGTCGTTTCGCGCTCGTCGCGGGTGGCGAGACCAACCTTGGCGAGTCGCGCTTCTTCCGAATCGACCGCGTCGACCGACTCCACCTCGACGCCCAGGTGGTTGAGGGTGCCGCCCTCTCCTGGGTTCTCAAGCAGCACGAGCTTGAGAGGCGGGTCTACGACAGCGAAGTTCGCGTAGCCAGGGCGACGCTTGGCGGGCACCGTGTCGAAGAGCTTGGCGTAGAAGCCGATAGCGTCCTCGCGGTTGTCGACGTTGAGGGCAAGCTGGACTCGACTGGTCTGCATGGTCATGGGCTCCTTGGTGCATTGGACGGTGTTCCGTGTCACTACTGACGTGGGTGGCTCCGAATGGATGCAGCGTGATCAGACTTGCATCCCTTGGGCCGAGGTCACGTCTATAGAGGTGACCCTCAACCGATGGGAGCCCACAGATGACCACTTCCACCCGTCCAGGCACTCCGGCGAGCAGCGGAGCGAGTCCATCCCAAGCCTCTCGGTGCTGTGACCCGAGCGAGCAGGTGAGCTGTTGTGAGCCGGCCGAGAAGGGGAGCTGCTGCGGCGCTGACCCCAGCTCTTCGAGCTGTGGCTGCCGGTAGCCTCACCGCCGTGGTTGCAAGCCACCCAGAGCCTATGGCCGAGGTGCGGCGCCGATTGGTCGCCTTCGTCGGTCGTCGAGTCGAAAGCCCCGAGGCGGCCGAGGACATTGTCCAAGATGTCTTCGAGCGCCTCCAGCGTGCTCGCCCCGGTACCATCACCAATATCCAGGCTTGGCTGTACGCGACGTCTCGCCACGCCATCATCGATCACTATCGTAAGCGCCGAGACACCACGGTCGTCGACTCGCCAGACGACCTTCTCGTGGCCGGCCTCGACGGTCGGTCACCCGGCAACGAGCCCAACATCGTGGTCCAAGAGCTGGCGCGCTGCCTGCGTCCAATGGTCGAAGCGCTACCGCGCAACTACCGCCAGGCAGTCACTCTTGTAGGACCAGGCGGACTCGACGAGCTGGGTGCGAAGGTGTGCGTTGCCGGCA
>CAZAMA010000496.1:0-1632 GCA_964485645.1 uncultured Acidimicrobiaceae bacterium
CACGACCGGCGCATGTATCGATGTAGACGGTGGCTACGGAATGAATGGCGCCCTTCCGGGAATGTCGTACCAGTAAAGCGCCAGGCGTTGTCGCTCGACGACAAGCCGGAGAGCCACGGCAAGCATCGCTTGATACGAAGGACGAAGCGCGGTAGTCGTTGAGCAGGTGCGAGAGGTGGTGAGCAGACCATTCGGGCGGTCCGGTTCGAAGGCAATGGAATTGTGAGGGTCGTGGCCGTAGACGATCCTGTCGTCCCTCGGGGTGAGGTGCTCGTGAAGGTGGATGCCGCCGGGATGTGCGGCAGTGACCGACACATCGTGGGAGGCACCTATCCGTCGACGCCACCGGTGACGCTGGGTCACGAGTTCGAGGGCACCGTGGTCGCGACCGGCGAGGAGACATCGCTGGCGGTCGGGGAGCACGTGACTGTGGACCCGAATATCTCCTGTGGTCGCTGTGCATCGTGCCGGTCAGGTCTCGTCGCGCACTGCGAGTCACTGAGCGCGCTCGGTGTCCAGCGTGATGGTGGACTTGCAGAGCTCGTCGTAGTCCCCGAACGGCAGGCGTACCTCCTTCCCGATGGCGTGCCTCTCGGTGTAGGTGCGCTGTGCGAACCCCTCGCCTGCTGTCTACGCGGGCTCGACCATGCCACGATACGGCCTGGCGACGCAGTGGCGGTCTTTGGCGGTGGGGTGATGGGCCAGCTTCTCGTGCAGCTCGCTCGTCTCGCGGGAGCAACTCGCGTCGTTCTCGTGACCCGTCAGTCTGAGCGTAGAGAGATGGCATGCTCGCTCGGCGCGACCCATGCCGTCGATCCCGAGGCTGGGGACGTCGTGTCGGCGATCGCCGGTACGTCCGGCATCGCCCCGGGCGGAGTGGACGTAGCGTTCGAGGCGGCCGGCGTGCCGGAGACCTTTCTTGCCGCTCTCGAAGTCACCCGGCGACGTGGTCGTGTCGTCGTCGTCGGCGCCGCACCGCAAGAGACGAAGGTCGAGGTGCGGCCCTTCGATCTGTTCGCTCGGGAGCTGCAGGTCCAAGGCTCCTTTCTCAATCCGTTCACCCACGGGAGAGCTGTGAAGCTCGTGGGCGATGGCGCTTTGACGCTTGCTCCCCTGATCACGAGCAGGGTCAGCCTCGAGGAGGTACCGGAGATCCTCTCGAGAGCTCCCCGTCGCGGCGAGATCAAGACGCTTGCGATGCCATCGTGGACGTCGACCCGGAGCTAGGCCACCGGCTCGGCCTCGAAGCGCCCGTGCAGGTAGTCGTCGTAGGCGGTCAGGTCAAGCAGGCCGTGGCCGGAGTAGTTGAACAGGATCACACGCTCGACACCTTCTTGCTTGGCCTTGAGGGCCTCGTCCACGACTGCCCTGATGGCGTGGCTGGTCTCCGGTGCGGGAATGGTGCCCTGCGTCCGTGCGAACTGGACCGCCGCCTCGAACACCTTCTCCTGCGGGTAGGCGACGGCCTCCATACGGCCCGCCTTCACCAGGTTGGAGATGATCGGCGAGTCGCCGTGGTAGCGCAGCCCACCTGCATGGATCGACGGTGGGATGAAGTCGTGCCCGAGCGTGTACATGGGCAGGAGTGGCGTCAGGCCCGCGGTGTCGCCGAAGTCGTACTCGAAGCGGCCT
>CAZAMA010000497.1:0-1630 GCA_964485645.1 uncultured Acidimicrobiaceae bacterium
GCTCGGGAGCTTTCCCGCTTGAGGCAAGGGCGCCGGCGTGCTACGGCCCGAACGTGCGCTCCCAAGCGCTGTACCTCCTGCACGCCCAGCACCTCTCGGTCGAGCGCACCGCCGAGGCGATGTCGGAGATGCTCGGCGTAGATGTCTCGACTGGCTTTGTCGCCTCGCTTCTCCCCGAGGCTGCTGGAAAGCTCCGGCGCTCGGGGTTCTTAGAAGTACTGAAGGCGTTGTTGATCCGCGCCGAGGTGATCAACGTCGACGAGACCTTCGACCAGGTGCGGACGACGAGGTGGTACTTCCACGTCGCAGCGACGGAGCTGTACACCTATCTGTTCGCAAGCAGCACCCGGGCCAAGTCCGCACCTGACCAAGCAGGCGTGCTCGGGCTGTTCAGGGGGGTCATGGTGCACGACCGCCTCGCGATGTACTTCAACTACGGCGACGCCGCGCACGGGATCTGTGCGGCTCATCTCCTGCGCGACCTGGCCTCGGTGGCAGCGGTCGACGCACAAAAGCCCTGGGCCGAGGCGATGTCGGACCTGCTTCGAGAGATGATCGTGGCGACAGACTCCGCACGGGCAGCCGGCCGGACACGCCTTCGGCCCCGGCAGCTGAAGGCTTTCCTCGCCCGCTACGACGAGATCGTCGAGCAGGGCCTTCTTGCCAACCCAGAGCCGCCGTCCTGGCGCAAGCGCAGCCGCTACGAGGCCGACTCGTTCAACCTCGCGACAGCGCTCAAGAAGCTCAAGACCGAGGCAACGCGCTTTGCCAAGGACCTGATAGTCCCCGCGACGAACAACGAGGCCGAGCGCTCGCTACGCATGGTGAAGCTGCACGCCAAGGTCTCAGGCGTCTTCCAGTCCGAAAGCCACGCCGAGTGCTTTGGCGAGATCCGTTCCTACATCGGCACCGCGCGAAAGCACGGCGTCGGGGCGCTTCATGTGCTCGGGTTGTTGTTCCGCAACGACGTATGGATGCCACCGGCGACGACCTGAGGCGGGGCAGCTCTCGAGCAGCCACACTGGCGAGATGAGCACTGAGCCCGGCCCCGCCACCCAAGCATCGACGCTCTGGCCTCTCACCGACGCCGTCGCTTTCTGCTCGGCCATCGATTCCGGCCAGCTTGACACCGACCTCTTTGTCGTCATCGCCGCCATCAATCCCCGCAATCGCCGCTTCCCGCACGAGGTCCGCCCTCTCGCTCCTTGAGATCCGAACGCGCGTCCGGCTCGATCAACGCGTGGACCCGCAGTATCTGCGAGGCGAGATCGCCACCGTCCATGAGTTCGACGGCGGTATCGCCATCGTGCTCCCCGACCGAATCGTCGGCCGAAGCACCTCACGCCACGTCCGCTCTGCTCCCGAGGTGCTGGAGACCATGGACGAGGCCTGAATGGATACCGCCGGAGGGTGCCTCTTCGTCGTCCGGTTACACCCCTGGTGCAGACACTCTCGCTGGATTCTTCCGGTCCTGGCTGAAGCAGGTGCGTAACGGCGACATCGGCGTCCTTCCCGTCGTCGCAGGGCTCGTCCTGCTCGTCGTCATCTTCCAGTCCGAGGACTCCGTCTTCCTCTCTGCGGGCAACCTCACCAACCTGCTCACCCAGGGTGCGGTCTACATGCTCCTCGG
>CAZAMA010000498.1:0-303 GCA_964485645.1 uncultured Acidimicrobiaceae bacterium
CTTGTGCGCACCGCCAAGGTGTACGCGTTGGCGGCGGCGCGGCTCTGTGAGGTGGAGTGATGAGACTGGTGACCTTCAGGAGCCCAGACGGCCTCGAACGACCCGGCGTCATCGACGCCGATGAGGTCGTGACCATCGAGGGTGTCGCCTCGATGCGGGAGCTTTTCGAGCGAGATCCGCGGCTCGACCTTGCGCGCGAGGCATCCGGCGAGCGTTACGCGACAGGCGACGTGCGCCTCCTTGCCCCCATCAAACCGACGAAACTCATCCATACGGCGGGGAACTTCAGGGAGCACGCCGAAG
>CAZAMA010000498.1:313-1630 GCA_964485645.1 uncultured Acidimicrobiaceae bacterium
CCGTGGATCGTCTTCTTTCAGAACGTCGATGCGATCATCGGTCCCGAGGACGACATCGTCTACCCGGAGCACTTGACGACAGAGCTGGACCACGAACTGGAGCTGGCGGTCGTGATCGGCCGGTCGGGTGGCTTTCTCGACGAGAAGGAAGCCGAGAGCTACATCGCCGGATACCTCATCTTCAACGACATCACCGCCCGGGACATTCAACGCCGCGAGATGAAGTCCGGTGTCTTCTCCTTCTGCAAGTCGATTCAGACCTTCTGCCCGCTCGGACCGTGGATCGTCACGCCCGACGAGGTGGGCGACCCGCATGCTCTCGACATGCGCTTGTCGGTGAACGGCGACCTCCGTCAGCACTCCTACTCAGGCAATATGTCCGTGACAGTGCCGGAGATCGTCGCTCACCACTCGCCGATCGGCTACAGCGCAGGTGATGTGCTGACCACGGGCACCGTGTCAGGCGTAGCCGGGTTCAAGCTCGACGCAGAGAGGTGGTACCTGCGACCGGGCGATGTCGTCGAGTGCACTATCGAAAAAGTCGGAACGTTGAGGAATCGAGTGATCTCCTGGGAGGAGGCGCATGGTTCGCCGCCGCCACCCTTCCGGAGTTGGTAAGTCGGTTCTCCAACAGGGGCCGGATTTCTTTGGGACTGGGAGAAGCAGGTAGAGCACGGGGAGTCGAGGTGAGCCGAACATGTCTGCTCTTGTTCTCTATGGCGCGACCGTTATCGACGGAGATGGCAGGGAGGCAGACGGCCCGAAGTCGATCCTGATCGAAGACGGTCGCATCGCCTCTGTCTCGGACAGCGAGGGCCACCCCCCGCAGAGCGGCGATGCGCAAGTGGATGCGCAAGTTATCGACGTCTCCGGAAGAACCGTGCTGCCCGGGCTCATCGATGTGCATTGCCACCTGACGTACGGGGAGAGCCGGGCTCAGGAAGAACAGGACCTCTACACCAGCGTCGAGTCACGGACTCTTCGGGCGGCTTGGAACGCGAAGAAGTTGCTCCGCGCAGGTGTGACGAGCATTGCTCAACCCGGTGGGAGCTACTACATCGGAGTAGCGATCCGCGATGCGATCAACGCCGGGATGATCGCCGGTCCGCGGATGATCACGGCCGGTCGCTACATCACGACCAGCAACGGGATCGGCGACTCGTACCCCACCTCGGTCGGAGTGCCGGAAGGGAGCATCGCCGTACTAGCCAACACCTCCGACGAGATGAAGGTCGCCGTGCGCAAGCAGGTCAAGAACGGCGTGGACTTCATCAAGCTGGCTGATTCGCCGTTCGGCAAGCTTCAAGCCTTCACCTA
>CAZAMA010000499.1:0-1629 GCA_964485645.1 uncultured Acidimicrobiaceae bacterium
TTTGTGGGGTCCTACTCAACTCCTGCATAGGGCAAAAAGGCGGCGCGCCAGGGCATGAGCGGGGCGACATGCGGGCGTTTCGCGCATCGAGGTGGGCGGCGTGCGAGCGCTGCACAGGGCATGCCCTATGCAGCGCCATGCAGCTGCACTGATCAACGGCGCTCGGAGTTCTCGGCACCTCGGGGCGCTCGTGCTGCTGAGCGGCGATCGGCCACGGACGCTCGATGCCGGTCGCTGTCGCCGCAGCCGGCGGTGTTGAGAGCCGCGCATACGCGGCGACCACGGCATGGCCTGATCGACACCGCGCGCCGATCTTCGAAGTCGCCCGCGTCCACCACCGGTGCCCCGTATAGGGAGCGGGAAACGTCCCCGGGCGGGTCTTGTGGGAACGGCCGGGACCGGGGCGTACCCGGCTTGGATGGTGACGTCGAGGGTTCCGCTTACGGGCGTAGATGTGTCACCCTTCACCACTGGGGAGCGAGACCTTCGTCGCTACTCAATCAGCCGTAGATGGACGAGCTCGGCCAGATGGTTCAGCGGGTCTTGGACCGTTCAACCAGCGGAGGCAGGCGCTTCGCGCATAACGAAGGAGTCCCGCCTATTTGGCCTTGATCCAGCGCCGGGCGTTGGCGTGGCGGTCGGGCAGTGGACCGGGGAGCGGTGGGCCCGATTGGGGACGCAAACCGTCGATTGCGATGGCGAGGATGCGCGCACGTATATGCGGATCGTCCGTGGAATCAGGATTCGCGCTGTGCCGACTGAACTGCTCGATAAGCCACCAGATATCGGTGTCGCTGACATCGGGTCGGAGTTGGCCGGAGCGGCGGGCGCGGTCCACGATTCGAGTAAGTAGGCGGTTGGACTTCTTCGCAGTGGCAATCATCTCCTCGGTGACCTTGATCACGCCGGCCAGCGGTGCGAAGGCCCCGGCACCCATGGCCACGCAAGCCTCGACGTAGCTGGAGAGGCTCTCCCATGGGTCCTCCAAAGCCAGAGCGATCGCGGCCGCATCGATGGTCTGACGCATGGAGAGCACACAGAGGTACTGGAGCAGTTCGGTCTTGCTGCCGTAACGGCGATAGAGGCTGCCCATGCCGACGCCGGCTCGCGTGGCGATCGCCGCGACCGGTGCATTCCAGCCCTGGGTGGCGAACACGTGGCGAGCCGCTTCGAGGACTTTGAGGTCGTTGCGGGCTGCCTCTGCCTGGCGTCCCTTCTTCGGCCTGGTGTCCACAAGTCCAAGCTTACCCCTTGCGGAGCGATTCGCTCCGTTATAAGGTAGTCGGAGTCGAACACTCCGACTAGATGAGGAGGCCCACGATGCGCGCGGTGTGGTTGCGAGAGTTCGGGCCGCCCGAAGTCCTCGTGATGGGCGAGGCCCCCGATCCAGCCCCTACCGAGGGTGAGGCGGTGGTGGCGGTGGAATTCTCCAACACCACCTTCGTCGAAACTCAGGTCCGCAGTGGACACTCGCCGTTCCCACTACCACCGGGCGCGTTACCGATGATCCCGGGCAACGGCGTCGGCGGTGTGGTGGCCGAGGTCGGAACCGGTGTCGACGAACAGTTTCTCGGTCGGCGAGTGGTGACCGGAACCGGGGGTCAGGGTGGATACGCGGAACGGGTGGCT
>CAZAMA010000500.1:0-594 GCA_964485645.1 uncultured Acidimicrobiaceae bacterium
AGGAAGCCCTCCCCTAATTCGCCAGATATCGGTCAGCCGACCTGCGGAAAGGGAGACATGAAACAGCGAGGAGCCGGATCTTCGCGTGCCTAGAGCCGATGCGCTCGGTGAGCTCGGCCTCCATCATCTGGGCCATCACGACAGGGCCGGTGGCGGACGCGAACGCGAGCAGCCAGTCCTTTACCGACCGAGCGACCTCGGCGAGCGCCACGGTCGCCTCGAGGCCGAGCCCGGCGAGGCGAGGCGAGGCGAGCCTCCTCGGCATGGTCGGCGACAGCCACGACAGGTACCTTCTTCATCAGGCGGTCCCCCTCTTGATCGGTGTCTTGGTGGACGCCCGAAACCCTGCCATGAGAGGGCGTCAGGCGGGGGACCACCACCTCACTTCAACAGGACCGAGGACAACCTCCCGCCTTGCAACAGTAAGGCTAACGTGATAGAGTCGATAATGTGTATCGTAAACGAGCGCAATGAACACGTCAGTCGTTGAAACTCGGACAGAGCATTTCGCTGTCTAGCCTGTATCTATAGTTGTCTTATTCAGTTGGGTCTTTCGCAGCGAGAGCGGAGAAAACGCAGATCTATCGACCGCTT
>CAZAMA010000500.1:604-1624 GCA_964485645.1 uncultured Acidimicrobiaceae bacterium
CCTCGTTGGTGGACGGTTGGTCTGTCGCACCCGGCGTACGCAGTAGGCATCGACCGCGTCGTCAACTTCAGGGGTCGTTCTGACCGTGCCACGGTCCTCACCTATGCCGGCGAAAGAGGGTCTCCCAGACATTGACGGGCCGGCTACGCGATCTGCGCACGAGTACACCTCGAGCGACCGGTCCACGCGCATCTTTCACACAGTCGCCAAGACCGCTACACTGCGTGCACAACAATCTTCCGGCAGGAGGTCCGAGTGTCCAGCGAAGTAGCGGGTAGTGACGTTCTCACCACGCCTCGTGGCCATACGGCGACACGTCGCCAGGTGCTGAAGGGTGGTGCCGCCGTCGGCGCGACGCTCGTCTGGGCCGTCCCCGCTGTCGAGATCCTCTCGACCCGGGTCGCCTCCGCGTCGAGCTGCTCGACGAGCGGCGACAACGGCGGGAAGCAGAAGACGTACCTGACGTCCTGTGTCTGGCTCGCGTGCAAGGGCCAGCAGTCCGGCGAGTGGCACCTGTGGTCGTGCGACAACTCGGGCAACACCGGAAAGTGGGAGACCTCCCTGCCGTCGTGCGACCAGTCGAGCGGCAACGGGTGGAAGGACTTCCAGTTCCCGTCGCAGGACTGCTTCAGCTACCCCAAGAGCGGCCAGGACTACAAGGGGAGCTTCGACGACCTCGGCAACTGCAAGATCACCTCGGACGGGACCCCGACGGACTATCCCCTCCCGTGCTACGTGATCGTGAAGGGCGACTCGAACCAGGGCGACGGGAGCATCCTCGTCTGCCCGAGCACCGGCGACTCGCCCTACCAGAACGACCAGCAGCTCTCGACGTGCTCGGTCCCGAACGGCTGCCAGACCACGACGCTCCAGTCGGACGCGTGGTCGAAGACCTTCGACCTCGGCTACGTCGTCGGCACGCCCATCTGAGCTGCCGGGACGACACCACCCCGGTGCGGCTAGCGCTCCGGCGCCTCGACGCGCGCCGGGGCGCCGAGCGCGACGAGCACCTCCGGCACC
>CAZAMA010000501.1:0-1619 GCA_964485645.1 uncultured Acidimicrobiaceae bacterium
CGACGGCGTCGGCGGCCTGCAACCCGTCGGCTTCGAGGAGCGTCACCCGTCGCCGTGCCGCCTCGGGGAGGCGCCCGAGCCGCTGCCGAGCCTTGTCCAGCATCGCCGGCGACGAGTCGAGAAGCGTCACGTCGTACCCGGCCTCGGCGAGGGGAAACGACTGGTGGCCCGCGCCACCACCGACATCGAGCACGGAAGCCGGCGGCGGAGGCAGATGGTCGAGCAGGTGCCGGTGCATCACGAAGGTGCGCACGTAGCCCTTCACCGAGGCATAGGCCTCGTCGGCGAACCGATGGGCCAGGCCACCCCAGGGGTCATCGGCCACGACGCCACGATACGGGGAGTACGCCAGTGTGCCACCGTGGCCGGAAACGGCGTCGTGCGCTCGCCCCGACCAACGTCCTCGCGGAGCGCTACGGCCTTCACCGGTCAGGGCTCGGCCGCTAGATTGTGCCTACCGGTTCAGCCACGAGCCAAACGGCCTGTCGGCCTGCCCCCGTAGGGCCAGGTACCAGTGACCAGCACACGCAACCCGCTGTGCGCAATCAAACGGGCAGGGGAGGCAAAATGGATCGCGTCGACGCAGACACAGCGGATCTCGACTGTTCAGTCACCTCCACGTCATGACAGAGCAAGGACTCGACGAAAGAGCCTGGGAAGCCGACAAACGAGAGTTCGTCGCTGATCGTCGCGATGATGTCGCTGATGCACGTGCTCGCGCCGCCGACCAGCGGGACACCATTGCAAACACGCGTGAACGGCTCGCCGATGAACGAGAAGCCAAGCTCGACGATCGACAACGGAGTCTGGATGTTCGCGCTGCAGCATTGGGAGCCCGTCCAGAGCGGAACCGGGATGAAGTCGAAACCGCTGGAATGCAACAGCGTGAAGCACGTACCGAGCGCGACCGCGCTCGTGCAGACCGAGAGGCTCGCCGAAGCGAGCGCGACAATGCCGATGCGGATCGAGAGGAAGCCCGTAAGCGGCGACAGGCAGGCGCGCCGACAACGGGACTTGCTCTTGCCTTCGCCGAAATCGCGCATTATCTCTACGAGTCGGATGACTTTGAAGAGGTCCTGACGCGAATCGCCGAGACTGCCGTATCGACTGTCGCCGGATGTGAAATGGCGAGCATCACCATCCGAGAGGACGGGGCTGAGTTGAATACCCACGCCTCGACAAAGCCGACGGCACTCGATGTCGATGCAGCACAATATGACGCGAATGAGGGGCCCTGTCTCGACGCCATCGAGGAAACCGTCGTCTATGCAGCTTCGTTCCCCGATCCACGATGGCCCACCTTGGCGTCTCGTCCGGCTGAATCCGGTGTCGAGTCCGCTGTGTCGTTCCGCCTGAGGGCGCCCGGGCGCACGGATGACATTCTCCTCGCCGGATCCCTCAACGCGTACGCCCCGCTACCCAACGCCTTCGACGATGAGGCGCGGGAAATTGGCCTCATCCTGGCTGCCCATGCCTCCGTGGCCGCACGGGCGGTCGGTGAACGGGAGGCGCTCGAACACCTGGGCCAAAACCTGCACCAGGCGCTCTCGTCGAGGGACGTCATCGGTCAGGCAAAGGGCATCTTGATGGAGCGACTTCGGATCACCCCGGAGGACGCC
>CAZAMA010000502.1:0-1618 GCA_964485645.1 uncultured Acidimicrobiaceae bacterium
CTTCGTCACGGGGCAGCTGATCAGCCCCAACGGCGGCGTCTCCATGCACTACTGATGTGGATCGGTCAGTCAAGGTACAGGTTTTGAAGGTTTTCTGAGCGCGGCGAGCCAGGGGCTCGCTGCCGCTCTTGTTCTGTTGGCAGGCGTGGGGCCCCGTCGTCAAGGTTGCTTGATCGCCTTGACGACGGGGAACGGCTGCTACGTGACCCCGACGCGTAGCGGTGGCGGACGGACGAGAGCTCGACCATGCGCCGGGAAGGAGTGTGCTGGCTGTCCGCCACTCTGATGTACGCGGATTCGAACCGCAGGTCGGCGATGCGCAAGACGGTGCCCCTCACTGAGCTCGCACCCTCCGCGACGGGAGGGCGCACAGTAGTCGCCGGGGATCTGTGCTTGCTGCGGCGGTCTCCCGACGCATGGTGAAGACCTCGCTCTTCGTGCCACGAAGAGGAGCTGGACGTCCATTTCAGGCGGCGGCCATTTCGGCCCACAAGAAGCCGGCCAGCTCGCGAGCCACTGCGGTGACCACAAGTTTGCGAGAGTTCTTGCGCTCGGCGAGTCGTCGGAACTTGGCGCACAGATGGAGCTGGGCATGCCAGGCGCGAGCGACGGTCTCTGGAGAACAGCGCTGCTGGCGTCGGGTGATCTGCGCCCCGACATTGGGCCGGTGCTGATAGGCCCAGGCCGCTTCGACGAGCAAGGAGCGCAGGTGGGTGTTGCCGGTCTTCGTGATGGACCCTCGTCGGCGGGACTCGCCACTCGAGTACTCGGAGGGCACCAAACCGCAGAATCCCATGAGCGAGGTGGCCCTCGGGAAGCGACGCCAGTCACAGACTTCGGCGGCCAGAGCGAGGGCTCCGAGGTCCGTCACGCCCCGGTAGGCGCCGAGGCGGGTGGCACTCTGGGCATAGGGACCGTCGTGGACGTAGAGCTTCAGATCGGCGTCGACGGCATCGAGATGCGCATCGATCCCGATGAGCACGGCCCGATAGTGCTCGTAGGTCCGCTCGAGGGCGGCGTCGCCGAAATGCCGGCTGCGAAGCCACTGTTCGTGCGCCATCGTCCACGAACTGCCAGATCGGTAGACCTCGCCGTGGCGCAACAAGAACTTGGAGAGCCGGTGTCGAGCGCGGGTGCGATCGATGACGATGTCGGCTCGGGCCCGAGCGAGGTCTCGGACCGCCTCCTCCGCCTCGGTCGGGATGTGGACCGGCGTCAGCTCGCCGGCCCGATAGAGCCGGACCAGCTTGCGAGCGTCACGTGTGTCGGTTTTGACCCGGGAGCCCGGTGTGATCGGGATCAGTGAAGGAGCGATGACCTCGGTGGACACGCCGAGGCGTCCGAGGAGGCGTGCCAGGTCATAGCCCGTCGGGCCGGCCTCGTAGCAGGCTCTGACGAGCCGCGGACGCCCGAGCGTCGCCGCGAACCGCCGAACGCTCGGCTCGTCATGGAACCAGCGGTCCACCACTGGCAGTTCGACCCCCGGAGGGAGCACCGCAGACGTGATCGAATCCTTGTGGACGTCAAGACCTACCCAGGTCGTCTCCGGACAGGCAGAATCGCGAGTGGACACGGTCGGCTCCTTCCGTATGGTGGCTCGGTCCACGTCAGTCGTGGG
>CAZAMA010000503.1:0-1612 GCA_964485645.1 uncultured Acidimicrobiaceae bacterium
CGTCGAGCTCGTTCCGGTCGGCAGCGCCTGGTGCGAGATCGCCCGCGCCGATGTAGACCAGGAGCTCGGCCTGCCCGTCTCCGCACGATGTACGGCCATCGCCTCGTCGCTTGGCTCCCACCTGGACAGCTACCCGCTGCTGTGGCTGTGGCTCTGGGCGGTCCAGGGCGACTCCCTTGTGGACGAGGGACGTCCTGATCTGGCTGCGGATCTCTTGGCACGGTGCCGGCCCCTTGCAGAGCAAGCCGGCATACGCGATCCCCTCGTGGTTCCCTGGGCTCGATCGGCCGTCGAGGCCGCGGCGTTCGCCAACCGCGTCGACCAGGCCGAGGCAGAGGCACAATTCCTCGAAGCTCTCTCGTGGCTGGAGACCACGACGCTGCCGCTCTTTTCCGGCCGTGTGCTTCTCGGCGATGCTCGGTATCTTCGGCATTCGTCGCGCCGGACCGAGGCGCGGCCGGTGCTGGCTCGAGCGCTAAGCATCGCGAGAACCTGCAGCGGTGAAAAGCTCTCACTCCAGGCAGGTGACGAGCTCTGAGCGGCGGGAGGAAGGCGCCGAAGGCGCGATGATCCCCCCAGCGCACTCACGACTCAAGAGCTGCGAATCGCCGAGCTCGCCGCCGCGGGTCGGACGAACAGCGAAATCGGCGTGACGCTCTACGTGTCGGCAAAGACCGTGGAGAGCCATCTTGGGCATATCTACCTAAAGCTCGGTATTTCCTCGAGGCGCGAGCTCCCTAACGTTCCGGCCCTGCTGCAAGAGCCCGGGACCGAGCCTGGGCACGGCTCGAGCTAGAGACTCGGGGCCGCAACTGCACATCGACCCCACGTCGAGGGCTGCCGGGCGAGCAGCCCAAAAGATCCGGGTCGCTCCCTGATGCTCGCAGATGCGACCGTGGCAACGATGGAGGCATGCATGTCGGTGCCGCGTTGCCGGGAGACAGGTGATCGCGTGAGGCACGAGGAGCTCGTGGTCGTAGTACGTGTGCAGCATTCCACGGGTTTCTCCGGGAGCGTGACTCGACCCGACCACCCGAAAGCGGTGGAGTTCGCCGGCTGGATCGAGTTCATCGGCCTGATGACAGATCTGAGAGAAGAGGCATTCGGCGTCGGCACCGGGCGCGAGAGCGCCGAAGCGCCTCAGCGGCGGTGACCGCGGGCTGCGGCACCTCGACGCCGGCTAAAGATGAGGGGCTGCCTTCTTAAAGATAGGGAGTCTCCCCCATGTTGCTGCCGTGTCGGCAACTTAGCGTTACCGGCGATGGCGAAGCCGACAGGTACCCGTAGGCATGGCGCAGCCTGTGCGCTTGTACTGGCGCTTGCAGTTTCGTCGGTCACCCAGCCCGTCGCATCCGGCGTCGCCAGGGCATCCTCAACAGCGCCGATCGTCCAGCCTTCGGCGCACGCGATCCACGTGGTACACCCGGTCAAAGACCTCGGTGCCGAGCCCGGATACCGAGTGGTGGCCCGCAACGGTGAGGTGTCTGCGTTCGGCGGTGCGCGCTTCTTGGGCCCAAAGGGCGGCCCCAACCCTTCTCAACCGGTTGTGGGCATCGCCTCGACACCGGACGGTGCCGGCTACTGGCTGGCTGGGGCCGGGGGCGCCGTCGTC
>CAZAMA010000504.1:0-1606 GCA_964485645.1 uncultured Acidimicrobiaceae bacterium
CGGCCGATCGTCCTTGGCGGATCGCTGACCTGAGCAACTCCGGTTAGATGGAGAACCCTATCCGGGCTATCTCGTTGAGGTGACCTTCAGCGGCTTGGGAAGTTTCTTCAGAACAGGTCGCTGACCAGCGCGTTTGTCCTGCTCAGCGACTCGCGATTTGTAGCGCGTTGTGGTAGTACCTAGATATGGCATTCATTGCCGGCAAGAGACAGGACGGG
Source organism: uncultured Acidimicrobiaceae bacterium (assembly GCA_964485645.1). Lineage (GTDB taxonomy): Bacteria > Actinomycetota > Acidimicrobiia > Acidimicrobiales > Bog-793 > JAKACA01. Next base: position 219 of record CAZAMA010000504.1, read on the forward strand.
AAGACCTACTACTACCTGGCCGAGTCCGCCCGGGTGGACGGCAAGCCCCGGATCGTCTCCCAGCGCTACCTCGGCTCTGCTGAGGAGATCGCCGCCCGGCTGTCAGAGGGCGGACCTGGCGAGCCGGACCGTTCCCGCCACCTCGCCTTCGGTGATGTCGCCGCAGTCTGGGAGATGCTCCGACGCCTTCGTGTCGCGGAGGTCGTCGACGAGGTCGTCGGTGCTCGTCGTAGCGATGCCGGCGCGTCGGTCGGGACCTACATCGCCCTCGCGACGCTCAATCGGGTGGTCGATCCCTGCTCGAAGCTCGCGTTCTCCGATTGGTGGGACACGACGGCCTGCGACCGGTGGCTGGCCCTTTCCCCGGGTGCGCTCGACCACCGGAGGTTCTGGGATGCAATGGACGCGATCGGCGAGGACGACCTCAAAGAGATCGAGCGGCGCATCCTGACGGGCATGGTCGAGACGTTCGCGGTCGACCTGTCGGGCCTCGTGCTCGACATGACGAACTTCGCGACCTGGATCGACTCGGCAAACAGCCGTGCCCCGATCGCCAAGCGGGGACACTCCAAGCAGAAGAGGAGCGACCTGCGCATCTGTGGGCTCGGCCTCGTGGTGTCTGTCGACGGCGGAATCCCTCTCGTCAGCCATGCCTATCCGGGCAATAAGCCCGACGTCACCCAGTTCACCGCGATGGTCACCGAGCTCGTCACCCGCTTCGCGACGCTGATGGCCGACGGTGACGGTGCTGACGGTGCTGGCGGTGCTGACGGTGAGACTGCGACTGGTGCCACCGGACGACTCACCCTCGTCTATGACGCCGGGCAGAGCTCCGACGACAACTACGAGCTGCTCGACGGGACACCGCTTCACTTCGTCGGCTCGCTGCCGCCGTCGGACCACCCCGAGCTGCTCGCGGTTCCACGGGGCCGCTACGAGGTCGTCGACCACGACCGCTTCCCCGGTCTCGTCGCGTTCGAGACCACGAAGGTCGTCTTCGCCAAGGAGCGCCGCCTCGTGGTCTGCCACTCCGAGGGCCTGCACGAAAAGCAGTTGCGGGGCTTTACCCAGACCCTCGCGAAAGCACACCGTCAGCTCGCAGACGTAGCCGTTCGCCTCGCCCGGGGCAAGACCCGAAAGTCGAGGGAGAAGGTCGAGGCCGAGATCGCCACGATCCTGGCCCCACGCTGGGTGTCACGGGTGATGACGACCACGCTCACCGGCGAGGACCCAGCCGAGCTGCGGCTCAGCTTCGGTATCGACGAGAACGCTCGGACCGCGCTCGAGGACGAGCTGTTCGGCAAGAGGATCCTCTTCAGCGACAAGACGGTCGATGAGGCCCCGACCGCGCAGATCGTCGCCGAGTACCGCTCCCAGGAGGCCGTCGA
>CAZAMA010000505.1:0-1579 GCA_964485645.1 uncultured Acidimicrobiaceae bacterium
GGCTTCGACGAGCCGGTCATCCGTACCGTCACCGAGAACGCCCGCACCCTCCACTTCAGCGACCAGGGCTTCGAAGAGGAGTAGCCCCGGTGACCGAGGCTGGCACGCCTATTTCCCGAGCAGTGCGGCAGTCACGGTCCGAGCCCGGATCGCCTTTCGTACTGCCCTCCTCTTCCCTCTTCCCATCGGGGGGAGTGAGCTGATCGCGGTCGTGACGAGGTCGGAGTAGAGGTCGGCTCGCAGTCGTCCGATGAGGGACTGGGTGGCGTTCTTGAGGGCCGCCTGGACACCGCCGACGGAGATCCCGAGGGCGCCGACAACAGCCGCGAGGGTCTTCCATCCCGGGAAGCCCTGCACCTTGATCGTCATGATGGCCAGGCCGATCAACCCCGCGAGCCCGACAACACCGATGGCTATCTCGGCCGCGAACGTCCGCAGGACCTTCGGGGTGATCTTCGTGAAACGAAGCACGGCATAGGGCTTGAGGAGGGTCTCGGGGTCCACGTCGACGACGAGCAGCTCGTGCCAGTAGGTGAGCTGCTGGCGGAGTGCTTGCTCTACGGCGGCGGTGTCCTTCGACGATCGTGCTTGTCCCTTGGCCACCACGGCCGCCCACGCGTGGACGGTCTCTGCGACTGCTGAGGCGGTGGCGGGGTGATAGCGGGGTGCCAAGCTGCGAAGTCGCTCGTCGACGATGTTGAGACGGTCCGTGCCGAAGAGAAACTCCCAGCAGTTCGGCGCCAATCTCGATGCGCCAGGCAATACGAGAGCCGGCACCTCGGGGTCAAGGGCCCAGTACATCTCGGCGAGCGCCCGACCGAGTTCATAGGCCCTGGAGACATCGACGGACTGCCCTGCGAGCGCGTCTTGGAAGGCAGCGTCCCATATGTAGATGAGCTCGGCAACCGCCCCCCACGCGACGTCGGATCCCGCGTCCTCATGCTTCTCGCGCGCGTCATCGAGCGTCTTGGCCGCGTCCTCCAGCCTCTCGGTGAAAGGAACCGGCGCCGGCGAGCCGCTGGGCGGCATTTCCAGACCGAGACGCACGGACAGGTTGGTCAGCACGCGTCGGAGCTCGATCGCCTGCTCGCTTGAGCTTCGCTCACTCGGAAGTGGAAGGGTGTGACCAGCTCGATCGAGCAGGGCTCCTTGTGGTGGCCCACCGGGACGGAGCCGGCCGCGGAGCTCGGCCATGAGCCATCCGGCTCGAACGGCGTCGAGCACCGATGTGTGACTCTCGGTGGCGCCAAGCCTCACCATCGCTTCCGTCGCCTCGCCAACCTTGCCGCCCCCGAGCACGACCAGATGCCCGACGATGTCGGACTGCCGCTCACCCCGTACTCTCCTCCTGTCACGAATTGCCCGGGATCACTAAGGACGACGCGTATCTGTCACCGTCTCGCTCGTACAGATGGATGTCGGCGTGGAGGGAAGTGAGTCGGTGTCCCACGAGCACCGCGAATTCTACCGGGGATGCGCAAAAGAGGTGGATCCGAGAGGGACGGATGTCGAATGCCGCATCTCGAATAGACATCGAGGTGATCGCGGCCATCGCGGCAACCTCGTTCGGAGTGAGCTC
>CAZAMA010000506.1:0-1577 GCA_964485645.1 uncultured Acidimicrobiaceae bacterium
GCGCACGACGGCACGAGGCCTTGTGAACCAGGGATGGAAGGACTCCTTCGACGGTGTGAGCTTCGCCGACGGGACGCTGGCCGAGGCACCCATCGCCTTGAGCGAGGTCCAAGGCTATGTCTACGCCGCATATGTTGCTCGCGCCGAGATCGCCGAGGCGCTCGGTGACGTCCCAACCGCAGAGGACTACACGTCACGGGCCGCGCACCTCAAGATGGCCTTCAACGAGAGGTTCTGGCTCGAGGCAGAGGGCTACTACGCAATGGGGCTCGATGGAGACAAGCGCCCGATCGACTCGCTCACGTCGAACATTGGCCACTGCCTGTGGAGTGGCATTGTGGACGAGGACAAGGCGAGAAGGACTGTTGATCGGCTCTGCGGCTCGGAGATGTTCACGGGATGGGGAATCCGGACCCTTGCTAGCTCGATGAGCAGGTACAACCCGGTGAGCTACCACAACGGTTCGGTATGGCCACACGACAGTGCCATCTGCGCGGCTGGGCTCACCCGTTACGGCTTCTTGGAAGAGGCCCAAGCGGTGGCACTCGGGATCTTCCGAGCGGCTGACATGTTCGGCGGCCGCCTACCTGAGCTCTTCTGTGGCTTCGACAGTGACCAGTTCCCGATCCCGATCCCCTACCCGGCATCGTGCGCCCCCCAGGCGTGGGCCTCCGCCTCGCCCTTCTGGCTGCTGCAGACTACGCTGCTCCGCCTCGAGCCCTCCGTCCCGAATGGCATCGTGTCCTGCGCGGCTGGCATTCCAGAGACATTGGGCCGAATCTCGGTGGACAACCTCCTCGTGTCCGACGCGCGGCTTTCGATCGAGGCGGTTGGCAATAGCGTGAAGGTGGGTGGTATGCCGAATGGCCTTCGACTCGTCGGATCCCTACCAAGGCTATGAACCGGCCTGGAAATCCTGGAGGCTCCATACCTTGGAAGTGAGGATGGAGCATGGCAAACAACAACGGATCCCAGAAGAGGTACCCGGCTGAGCTGAAGGACCGCGCTGTGAAGCTGGTCATCGAGCTCGCCAGCAGAACCCGCACGACCACACGGTGATCTCTCGCGTCGCGCGCCAGCTCGGCGTCGGCGCCGAGTCACTGCGCACCTGGGTCCACCAGGCCGAGGTCGACGGTGGCAGCCGCCGGGGGATGACGACCGTGGAGCGCACCGAGCTCGTCGAGCTGAAGCGGGAGAACCGCGAGCTCAGGCGTGCGAACGACATCTTGCAAGCCGCGGCAACTTTCTTCGGGGCGGAGCTCGACCGCCGATCGAAGAAGTAGTCACCTTCGTCGACGCCCACCGGGACCGAAAGACCGGTGGGCGTCGATGGGGGGTCGAGCCGATCTTGGAGCAGCTCCAGGTCGCCCCCTCCACCTACTACGCGGCGAGATCACGGCCGCCGTCCGCGCGCGAGCTTCGCGACAACGAGCTCGGACCCCGCATCGAGGAGCTCTGGAAGCACAACTTCTCGGTCTATGGCAGGCGCAAGCTCCACAAGGCGGCACGACGCGCCGGGATCGAGCTCGGCCGGGACCAGACCGCGCGGCTGATTGAACCGCCCTGGGTCTCTTGGA
>CAZAMA010000507.1:0-1575 GCA_964485645.1 uncultured Acidimicrobiaceae bacterium
GCGATGAGCACATGAGTCGGCAGGCTTGGCCGGGTCGCTTCGCGGCATCGAGTGTTGATGTCGCGCTTGGTGCGGGGCATCAGGCGCGCGCCGAATCCGTTCCATGGCCGTCTCTCTCTCCACCAGCGCCCGCGCCAGGTCGGGATCCGTAACGCCGGCGGCTCGTGGGATCAGTCCAGCAACCATCGCCGCGTCTTCAGGGCGCCTCGAGCCGGCCCACAGCTCCACACGGTGGTGCAGCACGGCGGCAACGTCGTTCACGGCGACGAGCGCCCGCTCAGCGATGAGGTCGCGTAGCCCAGACTCCACGTCAAGCCCGCATGCTTCAACGCGGCGCAGGGCGGTGATCAGCGGCCCATAGGCTTCGCTTCGCCTCACTTCATCGGCGCGGCGAGGGCCGAGCCCGCACCGATCGAGGAGTGCATCCCACCGCTCCTGCTGGGCGATGCGGGCGATCGCTTCGTATTCGGCGGCGAGTGTTGCCAGGTCGTTCGACTGGCGCTGAACGCGAGCCAGGACTTCGTGTGCGGAGAGCTCACGGCCCTCGTTCGCGAGCACGCCAGCGAGCACGTCACGAGCGGTCTGCGGCGCGACAGCGCCATCGTGACCAGTCGCAGGGTCAGGATCGAAGGCGACATCGACGTACAGCCGGTTCGACTCTCGGCCTCGCGTGGCCGACACGTACAGCACCTCCCGTGTCGTCGTCGGCGAAACCGTCGCGTGCGCCGTGTCGACCGTGCGTCCCTGGGCGCGGAACGCCGTCGTCGCATACGCCAGCTCGACGTGCATGGCGACGTAGCTCGCCGGAAGCGTGACGTCCGCTCCACCTGACACCGACCGAACGGCCATCGTCCCGTCACCGTTCGCAGCCGTCACAACCCAGCGGTCACCGTTCTTCACCCAGCCCGACCCTGCGGCGAGTCGGCGGTCGTTCTGTCGCGTGAATACTTCGTCGCCGACGCCTGCAACCTGGCCGTCGGCGATGCACACGCCGTCGTCCGATACGACGCCGTTTGTGACTCGATCAGCTCTTGCCAAACGGTTCAGCTCAGTCACCGTGCCGGCGTCAGCACCGATCATGAGGCTTGACTTGCCGGCGGCAACGTCGGCCTGCCAGGCGTTGTAGACGGCGGCAATCATCTCGCTCCGGTCACCGCCCGCGATGCGTCCGTGACTCTCGTAAGCGTCGATCACAGCGTCGTTACCGACGCGCAGACCAAGGCTCGCCTCCCGCTCCCAGTCGGCGACGAACCGACGCACGTCGCTCAGTTGCGGCGCCAGATCTCCTCTGTCCTTGACGATCAACGAGAATGCGCCGCCGGCGTCGATCGAGCCGAGCGGCGCCCCGTCGCCAGCAAGGAGCAGCTTGGCGCCGGCTTGCTTGGCTGCGCTGACAAGTGCATCGAGAGCGAAGGTCGACGCAAGCGACGCCTCGTCGACGATCACCAGTTGCCCAGCGCTCAACCGGGACCTCGCAATCGTCTGCTCGACAGCAGTGAGCTTGGCCCGAAGCTTCGCTGCACCGGCGGAGTGCGGATGGGGATGGCGGAAAAGGTTCACCTCCAAACGCCGTCG
>CAZAMA010000508.1:0-1573 GCA_964485645.1 uncultured Acidimicrobiaceae bacterium
GACTTCCTGGTCACTATCTCTGACGTGGCGGCGACGCCGCCAGCGAAGCGCCCGGCGACGATCGAACGTCTGGTGCTCTCGTCGTGGGCGGCATGGTCGGTGCACCACGACACCGTGCGTGGATGGTTGGACCGTTGAGCGCAAGGGTAATGTCGGCAGGCGATCGGCGGCTCCTCGTCTGCCTCATAACTGAGCGGTCGGAAGTTCACAGGCCGCCCCCGCCACCAAGTACGGGCGTTTTTCGCGCCTCTTGCGTACGCACAGGCCGCTGATCGGAAAATAATCCGTGAGTAGCGCACCGACGTGGGCGCGCGCGACCGGGGTGCGGGGCGGGTAGCCCCGCTCAGGACGCAGTCCCGAAGCCCGGCTGTCGATGAACGGCTGTGCTCAGGCTGCCGGGGCGAGGGTGACCTGGTGGCCGAGGGCCATGAGCTGTCGGACGAGGTCGCGGGTGCGACGGTCCTTGTTGACTCGGCGCTCGTAGAAGTCCGAGCCGAGGTCGACGAATCGGGCGTTCGGATCGTCGAGAAGGTGCCAGACGGCGACGAGGATCGAGCGCGAGACCGCGACGAGCGCGCGCTGGCGCCCGCGACGTCGCACGAGGCGCCGATAGCGCTCGCCGAAGAAGGTATCGGTCTTCGCGGCCGCGGAGGCGACCTCGCCGAGGATGCCCTTCAGGTAGGGATTGCCCTTGCCGGTCCTGCCCGATCGACTGCGAGGACCGGACTGGATCGTTCGTGGCGAGAGTTTCGCCCACGACACGAGGTGGGCTGCCGTCGGGAACTGGGCCATGTCGAGACCGATCTCCGCGACGATCACCTCTGCGGCACGCAGCCCGATGCCGGGGATCTCGTCGAGACGCTCGAGGACCGAGAGACCGCCACCTCCCGATGAGGTCGGCGGGTGCGCCTCGGGGAGCGAGTCCACGAGCTCGTCGACGCGGACGGTGAGGCGGTCGATCTTGTCGGTGAGCGCGTCGATCTCGTCGAGGAGCATCCGTGCGAGCTCGGCATGGTGAGCGTCGAAGCGCCCCGTTAGCGCTTCGCGTAGCTGTGGGATCTTGGCTCGCATGCGGCGCTTCGCCAGCTCGGCGAGAACCTCGGGGTCACGCTCTCCCGCGATCAACGCTTCGAGCATCGCCCTCCCCGAGACCCCGAGAACGTCGGTCGCGACGGTGGAGAGCTTGACGAGCGCGTCCTCGAGCAGCTTCTCGATTCGCTGCTTGTGTCGGGAACGTTCCTCAATGAGGTCGGACCGCAGTCGTGTGTAGTCCCGCAGCTGTCGGATCTCTCTCGGTGGGACGAAGGAGGGTCGCAGCATGCCGCGCTCGTTCAGCTTCGCTAACCAGATCGCGTCGAGCTTGTCCGTCCTCGGCCGTCCGGGAACGTTCTTTACGTCGCGAGCGTTCACGAGCCAGACGCAGAGCCCTCTCGCCTCCAAGAGGTACCGGGTAAGCCGCGCGGCGAGGTACCTTCTCAGGCCCTTTTCCGCGCGGCTCCCCGCCGAACCACGCGGGCACCTTTCAATGCACGTGGCTCTCCAGTGACCTACGCCGTTTTCACGGCAGGTCGTT
>CAZAMA010000509.1:0-1572 GCA_964485645.1 uncultured Acidimicrobiaceae bacterium
GCCTTCACCTGAAACGCCGCTCGCTGCTGCCGGGCTGAGAGCGCCGGCTTCTCAAGACCCCAGATAGATCGCAGTGTCTCGCGCCGCCCAATCGTCCGGCCGTGCACTCTCTCGCTTGTTACAGGGCTAAGCTAGTGGGGACCCGCAGCCCCGTCGGATGCCTGCCTCTGGTAGGGGCGGACGGTGCGTCCCTCGACCTCAGGGGCCTCATGGCGACGCTGGCGCTGGAGAGCGGCTCGCTGAGCCCGCCTCCAAGCCTCCACCTGCTCCTCGTGCTGGCGGTCAGCTTTGGCTTGCTCTAACGGGCGGCGAGCGAGCTCGGCGCGAGGGAAGGGATCGGCTCCGACGAGCGCGCACACGAGGCGCCAGAAGACGAGCCCACGGTCCTTCGAGTGCCGGCGGTTGAACTGGAAGACGAACTCGTTGAGATAGGCGTCGAGGTAGTCGTCGGTGATCAACCCCTGGCGAGGTCCGAGCATCCAACGCTTAAAGCGCGCCGCCAACCGCTGGACGTGGGGATGGACGCGGTGCGCCCTCTCGCCGCTCGCCCGGAGCGACGTAGGCCGATGCTTGTAGGTGACGCCCCTCTTCTTGAGCTCGTCGAGCGCCGGGCCGTAGGGAGGCCCAGTCGTCGGAGACGAAACCCGAGCCCGGCTCCACGTTGTGCTCGAAGAAGTCGGCGATCGCCAGGGCAGACGCATCGGGAAGCCGGGCGAGGCGGATCCGGCCCATCGCGGTGTCCGAGACCCGTTCACAGGCCACGGCGACGGGCTGCTTCTTGCCTCGTGATCACCCGGAGCGCCCTGCTCCACGCCGCCCACGTAGGTCTCGTCGAACTCAACATCTCCGCGTAGACGCTCGCGGCCGCTCTGGGTCATCGCTCGACGGAGCTTGTGGAACAGCCCCCAGGCGCTGCGGTAGTCGAGCCCGCTGAGCCGGGCGACGCTCGTGGTCGAGACGCCCACCTTCGTATCGACGAGGTGCCATGCCACCTCCAGCCACGTCCGCAACGGGACCTTCGTGCGCTCGAGGAGCGTCCCGGTCGTCACGGTGAACCACCGGCGGGACGCCGAGCACCACCACCGCTCTCCTCTCGGACCACCGACCTGTCTCTGGCAGCGCGGACAGACCACGCCGTCGTGGAAGCGAACGGCTGTCAGGTACTCGCGTGCCTGTATGGCCACATCAAGACCACGAAGAACCGGACCAAGTTCTTGGAGTTCTGCCGCTACCTGCGCAGCCTCTACCCGCCCGAGGTGCCCATCGAGATCGTGATGGACAACTTCAGCCCTCACTTGTCAACCAAGAAAGACCAGAAAGACAGCCGGGTTGGTGACTGGGCGGCGGACTGCAACGTCGAGTTGGCCTACGTGCCCACCAACGCGAGCTTCCTTAACCGGATCGAGTGCCACTTCACTGCGTCGCGATACTTCGCGCTCAACGGTACCGATCATCAGACCCACGACAAGCAGAACTCGATGATCCGCCGCCACATCGCCTGGTGCAATCACCACAAAAAAGATAAGGCACTTCGTGCTATTTCAAAGGGGTGCGGCGCTCCAGGAGTGACTA
>CAZAMA010000510.1:0-1556 GCA_964485645.1 uncultured Acidimicrobiaceae bacterium
CGGTGATCACGACCCCGGGACTTAGGAGCCCGTGAGGGTCGCATAGTTGCTTTAGCCTCACCATTACCTCGTACAGCTCGTCGCCGAATTGGCGTCGCACGAAGGGCGCCATCATGCGACCGGTGCCGTGCTCGGCCTTCAAGCTGCCCGCTCTTGACAGTACGAGGTGGACGAGGTCCTCGGTGAAGGCCTTATATCTAGGTGGCGCGGTAGTGCTGGTCAGCCGCTCGTTGAGCGTGAAGTGCAGATTGCCGTCCTTCGCGTGCCCAAAGATGATGTTGTCGTCATAGCCGTGGCGTTCGAACAACTTGACGAGGTCTCCGCAGGTGCCCGCCACTTCCTCAATCGGCACGGCGATGTCTTCGAGCAACACGTTTGTGCCCGGTGGGCGAGCACTTGCGACAGACGCGTAGAGGCCTTTTCTCATGTGCCACAGCTCAGCGCGCGTTTTGGCGTCCTCGGTGAACTCCGATGAGATCGCGAGGGGGAACGCGCTCACCAGTCGGCCCGCCTCGGCCACGCGGGCGCCGAGGGAGATCTCCGAGTCGTCCTGATACTCGACGAGGAAGGCCGCGTGTGAGCTGATCTTGAGATCATGAAGCGGGGATGACCCCTTCAAGGCCTTCTGGGCTATGTGCAACGAGGCCGCGTCAAGCAGCTCGACGGTGGCTGGCTGGTTCTCTGCTAGCTCAGGCAGGTGCCCCATCGCTGTTGGGAGGTCGTCGAAGACGAGCAGTGCCGTAGCTGCGTGACTTGGTAGAGCGATGGTGGTGAACGTGACCTCGGCGACAAAGGCGAGGGTGCCTTCGCTGCCGATGATCAGGTGAGAGAGGATGTCCACCGGCTCGTGATAGTCGACGAAGGAGTTGAGTCCGTATCCCATCGTGTTCTTGATCGAGTACTGGCGCCGGACGGCAGCGACGGAGGAAGGATCGCCACAGATCCGGTCCCTTAGCTTCGCGAGTCCGGCATATAGATCGGGCTCGTTAACCCGTAGCCGCTCCGCGGCGTCAGGTTGGCCCGTGTCGATGGTGGTGCCACTCGGAAGAACAAGGATCATCGAGTCGAGCGTTCGATAGCTGTTGAACTTCGTGCCACAGGCCATGCCGCTCGAGTTGTTGGCCACGACCCCGCCGATAGTGCAAGCAAACTCGCTTGCCGGATCTGGACCGAGCTTGCGGCTGTAGGGCGCGAGCCGGGCGTTCACCTGGCGGAGGGTCGCACCAGGCCCGACTCTCACACGGGCACCGCGATCGAGGACTTCGATCCGCCCGAAGTGTCGCCGCGTGTCGACGAGGATGCCTTCGGTGACCGCCTGGCCGCTCAGGCTGGTGCCGCCAGAGCGGAACGACATACTCACACCGAGCTGCTGGCAAGCGCGCATCAGAGCGGCAACCTGTTCAGCGCTCCTAGGCGTGGCGACCGCTTGAGGTGTGAGAAGGAAGTGTGACGCGTCATGCGCGACTGCAAGACGATCCGCCATCTCTGAGCAGATGCCCTCGGGCACCGCGGCAGCGAGCACTGTTGCCAGAGCCGACGGCGACGAGGCGTTTCGC
>CAZAMA010000511.1:0-1550 GCA_964485645.1 uncultured Acidimicrobiaceae bacterium
CTGATGGAGGGCGGCACCACGCAGCTCGACTTCATGAACTACCCCTCCGTCTATCGGGTGTTCCCGTCCGACTCCGAGCTGCTCTCTGGTGAGGCCTACTACGCCCGAAACGCGAAGAGCTGCCGCTACGTCGCGGAGATCTACGACTCCGGGCCGAACGTGCAGGCCGAAGTAGGGCCCGTGACCCAGGCGTTCAAGCGCCTCGGTGGCACGATCGTCGCAAGCGCGACGATCGTCGCGGGCCAGAGCTCGTACCTGTCGACGGTCGCGAAGCTGTTCAGCGGCAAGGCGCCGCAGTGCGCGTTCTTCCACATGGACCCGCAGACCGCTAGCACGTTCTTCGCGAACGTACGGTAGCTCGGCCACATGGACATCCCCTACATCACTGGCGACACGGGCGCGTCGATCCAGCTCGCGCAGGCCGTCGGGCTGTCGGACGCTGCGCACTGGATGACCGGGATGGCGGCGCCGCCGGCCTACGCCCAGGCCAACACGGCGTTCCTCAACGCCTACCAGAAGGTCTGGCACACGAGGACGCCTCTGCCGGCGTCTCCGGCGATGTACGACGCCGTGGTCATCGCCGCGCTGGCGATGGACGCGGCTCACTCGACCAACCCGACGGTATGGCGGACCTAGATCACCAAGGTGTCCAACCCGCCCGGGACGAAGTGCTACACGTACCCGAGCTGTGCTGCCTTGTTGAACAAGCACCGCAAGATCAACTACCAGGGCGCCAGTGGCAACGAGAACTTCAACGTCCACCACAACGTCTTCTCGTCGTTCGAGGTCGAGCAGTTCGACGCGAGCGGCAACCTTCACACGGTCTACCTGGAGCCTGCGAGCAAGCTCGCGACGCTCTACTGACATACGACATATAGCCGTCGGGATGGAGTCTCGTCGCTAGACGACGACGCCCGGCTCGCCCGAGGCGTCGACGACGGGGAGCGAACGCTCTACCCAGGCGGACATGCCGCCTGTGAGGTTCCATGCGCTGTAGCCCGCACGGTGCAGCGTGTCGGCGGCCAGGCTGGATCGTCCTCCCGAACGGCACACGCAGACGAGGTGGCGGTCCCGGGGAAGCTCGTGCAGTCGCTCGGCAAGTGCCGCGAGAGGAAGGTGGATGGCCTGCTCGGCGTGGCCGGCACGCCACTCGTGGTGCTCTCGCACGTCCACGAGCAGGGCGCCGGCGTCGACCATCCCGGCAGCCTGGTCGGGCTCGAGGCTCGGTGCTCTCGCTGTCGACGGGTCGTTCGCCATCTGGTCCTCCCATGCCCAGCCGTCGGGAGGCGGGCCGACGTGGCCGTCCTCACGTCGCCGACCGACTGGCTTGCCGTCGTGGTCACGAGCGAACCTACCGGCCCCTCACGCACGACCATGCACCTCGCATCGGCAGTCGCCCGATCGCATACGATGTCGGTCGGCGAGCGTGGTGCGCCCGGGTCCAGGTTGTCTCCGGGTGCACGGCGTCGTGACCAGGCCCGGGTAGCTCAGTGGTAGAGCAGCGCACTCGTAATGCGCAGGTCAGGGGTTCGAATCCCCTCTCGGGCTCC
>CAZAMA010000512.1:0-1547 GCA_964485645.1 uncultured Acidimicrobiaceae bacterium
CGCAGGGCTGGTGACGCCGCTGGCAACTGCGAGAGCCTGCTGCACGCCCTTGTCTTCGGGAATGAACCCCGCGTAAGTAGCAGCCAGCGTGTTGGCACCGGTCGCGGTGTTGGTAGTGCCGGCGACGACAAGGAGCGCAGTGCTCTGGTACTTCACCGTCGCGAGCCTCGATATTTCTAAGGCGGCGATGGTCCCGACGATGAGAGCGACGACGACGATCGGGCCACGCCGTCGTGCGACCCGGACGTTCCTGGCCAAGCGAGGACGCTTCGGTTCGAGTTCTGCGCCAATTGCGGGCAGGGCTTGGTTACGGCTCGTCATTTGGATTCCCCACTCGGCCTACGCACCGCCCTTGCCGCCTTCCGGGGCTTTACAGATAGAAAAAATGGCTTTGTTGAGGTGATTGCGGATACCTCCCGGAATACACAGGTCGCCATCCCGCGCCCAGAGCCACGACAGGATGGGCACACCTGGGCCCCTGTTTACGAATTGCTTATAACCTAGCGCACGAAGGCCGATGTAAATGGCGGGTCGGTCGTGTCTCGTGGCGACGGGTCACGGTCCTGGCGCGTACGGCTTCGGGTCCAAACTCCCGAGCAGTCCGGAGCGCGGCGACGTGGCCCCGGTCCGCGGATGCCCCTCCCAGGACACAGAGAGTGCAGCCGCGAGAGCTGAAGGAGCTACCAATATCGTGAGCGCTGGCAAGATAGAGCAAGAATGGGCCGCGTCCGACGCGGATCGCGGTGCCGTCCGATCAGTAGCGGCACGGCTCACTACGAGGTTGTGGGATAATGACGCCGCCCGCTGAGGTCGCGATTGTTCACGACTACCTCACCCAGAGGGGAGGAGCGGAGCGAGTTGTTCTCGCGATGAGCAGGGCCTTTCCCGGAGCGCCCGTGCTCACGTCGCTGTACGATCCCGCCGGGACGTATCCGGACTTCGCGTCCTTGGACGTGCGCACAGCTTGGTTGGATCGCGTTCCAGGGTTGCGCCGACACCACCGCCTTGCCCTTCCGTTGCTGGCGCGGTCGTTTTCTTCGACAGTGGTTGCTGCAGACGTCGCGCTTTGCAGCTCGAGCGGTTGGGCGCACGGAGCCACGTCTAGAGGGCGCAAGGTCGTCTACTGCCACACGCCGGCTCGTTGGTTGTATCAGACAGATCGCTACGTCGGTGCAGGCAATCCCACGGATCCTCGTGGCGGTGCCCTCAAGAGAGTCACTCTCAGGGCCCTTCGGCAACATCTCGAAGCTTGGGACCGCGCTGCTGCTTTATCGGCAGATAGGTACATAGTTCCTTCGAGCGTCTCGGCCGATGCGGTACATCGGCAGTACGGCATTGAGGCAGAGGTGCTCCCGCCGCCACCCGCCCTCGACCCGGGTGGGCCATATCGCCCGGTGCCCGGGCTCGACCCGGGCTACTGGCTCAGCGTCTCGAGACTGCTGTCGTACAAGAACATCGACGTCGTCATCGAGGCAGTTCGGTCGCGCGGAGGCGACCGCCTCGTCGTCGTAGGGGAGGGCCCCGAGCAAGCTCGCCTGCGGGATCTC
>CAZAMA010000513.1:0-1525 GCA_964485645.1 uncultured Acidimicrobiaceae bacterium
GCGACGAGTCGGCGACTGGCGGTCACACCCCCCGGACAACCTTGCAGAATGGTCCCGATGCCCGAGCACCCGGCCGGCCCGCCGCTCCCCCTCCGTTGGGCCGGCAACCAAGAACCGCCGTGGGGAGGCACCCCCGACGTCCTCGCCGAGATGGACCGGCCGTTGGTCAGCAGAGCTCAGTTGTCGTGCGGTACCGACCGGCGACGACGTGGGTCGACCGATCGGGTCGGTCCGCTACGAGTGCCACCCCGAGATCGCGGGCAACACACGCGATCGGTCGTCCCGACGAGCGCAGGAGCGCCACGACGTCACGCCTGAGCTCGTCGCACGGGCCATCGCCGCTGAGACCCATCAGGTCGCCACCACCACCCGCCAACAGCGCGACGAGATCGACGCTGATGCTCCTATCGTCGTCAAGCCGCGAGAACGGAGATCTCCGTGGCAGCTGGGTTGCGGGATTCGAGCCACTGCTCGTAGCGCCGGGCGAGCGCCGTGTCGTGCACGAGTGCCCGCTCGAGCGGAGAGATCTGGTTGATAGAGGTGAATCCTCCTGGATTTGATCGAGACTCAGGGATGACCTTGGAAACGAGGGTGGAGTCCTCGCAACGAAAGAGGAATCGAAGAGCCCGTCAACGCGGCGCTACAGCCCCGAGCAGAAGGCACAGGCGGTCCGGCTCGTCCGGCAGCTACGCGCGGAGCTCGGCACCGAGCACGGAACGATCAGGCGCGTCGCGCGCCAGCTCGGCTACGGCGAGGAGTCGGTGCGCAACTGGGTCCGCCAGGCCGACATCGACGACGGCGCGAAGCCCGGCACGACGACAGCAGACGCCGAGCGGATCAAGGCCCGCGAGCAGGAGAGTCGGGAGCTCAAGCGCGCGAGCGCGATCTTCCGTCGTGCATCGGCTTTTGTGCAGAGACCGCGGCCATGCCGAGCGAGGCCGCGGCAACCGCACTCGACCGGCCAGTGAGCGCCGCCGACTCGACATAACCGCGAGGGGTTGGTGGATGCTCATTCCTTCCCGGCGGAAGGAGGGCGACGACGATGCGACCATGCGATGACGGGGGCATGCTGACCCAGCTGAGCGACTTTCGAGACCATCTGCTCGGTCTCGGTTACTCGGCTTCGGCTGCCAAGAAGCAGGTCCAGCTCGCCGTGCACCTCGGCCGGTGGCTCGGGCTTCGGGAGAAGGCTATCGATGAGCTTCGGCCCGACGACGCCGTGGCCTTCTTCGAGCTGCGCCGGGCTGAGGGCAGCTCGAACGTGCTGACACCGCGATCGCGTGAGCCGCTGCTCGTTTACCTGCGTCAGCTCGGTGTGATCGAGCAGCCGACGGTGCGAGCACCGAGCGGCGCGGTGGAGATCTTCCTTGCCGAGTACCAGGGCTTTCTTCTCCACGAGCGCGGCATTGTCGAAAGCACCGCGCACTTTTACGGCTCTACGCGACGTCCCCGCAGGGGCCATGGGGGCTGAACAGTTGCTATCGGACAGCCTGCCAAGTCGGCGTCCCGCGCCATGACAGATTTG
>CAZAMA010000514.1:0-1522 GCA_964485645.1 uncultured Acidimicrobiaceae bacterium
CTTGGCGCTCATAGATCGAACAGCTGAGCGTTGCCAACCTTTGGGTAAGTGCGGCCGACATAGGTCCGCGTGGTTCGCGCAACGTCACGCGGCGTGCCGGCGACGACCACGTACTCCAGATTGCTGAGGTGGGAGACCTTGCCGACCTTTTTTCCTTCTGGGTTGTAGATGCCGATTTGCGCACCCACATAACGCTTCGAGTCGAAAGCTAAAGTCTCGACGAACTCGTGGTAGGAGCACATGTCCTCAAGCTCTTCACGCGTGACCCAGGCTTCGTCGTTGTACGAGAGTATTAGGACGCGGCAGCGAACCTCTCGCACTACCTGGCGCAGGGCCGCTGGCATCTCGCGTTTGGCGTTAAAGACGCTCTTGGTAGAGCTCTCTCGGGAGTCGAGACGCTTGCAGGCAATACCGTAAAACTCAGGGGTATCCCAGGCCACGAGCGTTTCCCATATGTGGTAGTTCGTAAAGTAGCGATGCTGGTTGTACGGAGGATCAAGGTACGCCACGTCGAACTCGCCGAGTAAGCCGGCAAGCTCGCAAGCATCACCCCGAATGGCATGTCCGGCGCCGCGCAGCAACTCCGGCGGTCGAAGCTCCAGTGGATTGAACGACCGTGGCGCCCAACTCTTGACGTAGGCCATCTGGACACCCGTAGTCGAGTCGACGCGATCCGCCGCCTCGATGAGGCTCGTGAGTAGGAGTGAATACAGAGATGTTCCCTTGAACTCCGCCTCGATGGCGTTTCGGACGGCGTCAACCCGCTCACCGTTGAATGGCTGGAAGTAGCGGGACTGGACGCAGAAGGTGTCGGTGAAGTAGCCGGCGTCGCCCGGCAGGGCAGATAGATACCGGATGGCTTCGGCTAACTCTCGGCGGTCGACGTCTCCGGCATCAGTCTCGATGTAGCAGCGAGCGAAGATTTCCGAGTATCGGGCCGAGTCCACCGCCGTCGTCACGAATCCCTTGGACTTCAGCTCCTGCGCGACCCGAGTGGTGCCCGTGAACAGATCTAACGCCGTCTCGCCGCCCGCGTGTCTGGCCATGTCTCCCAGCACCGGGACCAAGCGGCGTTTGGAGCCGATGTACTTGATCACCCTTGGACAGTACCAACCGGGTGTGGGATCGGACGCGGATGGCAGGGACCGCCCGGTGCGACCGCTTGACAAACGTCCAGCTCAGGCGCATATAGGAGACCAGGGCTGGAGGTCCAAGTGAGGTGGTCAGCTCACGCGTGCCGTCTTTGGCCGGCCGCGTGTTCACAAACTCGACCGTCAAATGGCTCTCCACAAGCGGACGCTACCGGCCGTATTGACCTTTCGGACTGCGTCGGATCGCCTCCGCTCCTCTTAGTCGACCTCCGCGAAGGTGACCTTGGCCAGCGGGCTGTGGTCCACCCACTCGTCGAGGATGGCCTCCGGCCAGGGACTGTCCGGGCCATTGTGTTGGTTGAACTGCTCGACGAAGTCGGCGAGCACCCGACGGCGCGCCGCCGGGTCGACGATGACGGTTGCCGTCGCCG
>CAZAMA010000515.1:0-1513 GCA_964485645.1 uncultured Acidimicrobiaceae bacterium
GTCACCGAAACAAGCATGATATTCATTACACCAACCCCGCCGACGACAAGCGCGGCCGCCGCATAGCCGCACAGCAGCCCAAAGCCGGTCCATGGCCCGAACGGATCGGTGCCGTGGTAGTGCGCGCTCAGCATCAGGGTTCCGATGTTCGCTGGCAGGTAACGGCCGATGTCGTTTGAGAACGAAAACGGCAGCGCGGCGACGATAATCGGGAGAATGAGCAGAAGGCCGACAAAGGTGCTTATCGCCGCCGCGGTGTGACGGACGATCGACGCGAGCCCGAGGGCGAGGAGCCCGAGCGCGAAGAGGTAGAGCCCGCCGCTTATCACCGAGCGCACCACGCTCGGGTCGGACAAGGAGGCTGTCGGCGTCTTTCCCGAGAGGAGGGACTGGCCGAGAAAAAACGCAACGAACGACACGGCTTCGCCCACAACCAAGGTGACGGTACCGAAGACGGCGACCTTCCCCATCAACACGAGCGGTCGCCGCGGCGCCGCGGAGAACGTGGCACGGATCGTGCCAGTGCTGTACTCCGAGCTCAGCACGAGGACGCCGAGCACTCCGATCGCGAGCTGCGCGAACAGGAGTCCGGCAAGGCTCGAACGGGTTGGGTCGAAGCTAGCCTGCTCGGCAAGCGTCCGGCTCGACCAACGCGCCGCTTGCGCGGTGGTTACGATCGCGCCAAGTCCGATGCCGACTATCGCCGTCACGAGCAGTGTCCAGACTGTCGAGCGCACCGACTTGAGCTTCGTCCACTCCGATGCGAGCACGCCTTCGATCCCGTAGCGCCCGGGTGGGATCGGGCCGAGTGTGCTCGCCGGCTCGCTCATGGTCTCGGCCGTCACTCGCTCGTTCCCTTCGGGTCGCCTGGAGCCTGGGGCCGGTCCCCTCGGTACTCAAGGTCGCCTTCGGTGGACTCGATGAAGGCCTCCTCGAGGGTTGCCGACTGGGGCGCCAGCTCAGAGAGCACGATCGACTCCCGCAGGGCCACCGCTCCGATCTTCTCCGCGTCGAGCTCCCGCACCGTGAGCGAGCCGTCGCCCCCGACCGCGACCGAGCCGCCCGCGGCTTCGAGCGCAAGGCGGAGCGCGCCGAGCTCGGGCGAGCGCACCCGGACCAGCGCTGAGAGTTACGGGACGTGAACTCCTCGATCGGCATCTCGGCAAGGAGCCGGCCTTTCCCGATGACGACGACCTGGTCGGCGGTGAGCGCCATCTCGCTCATGAGGTGGCTCGAAACGAAGACCGTCCGACTCTCGGCGGCGAGCCGCCGGAGAAGGCCGCGGACCCAACGGATCCCGTCGGTGTCGAGACCGTTCACCGGTTCGTCGAACAACAACACCCCCGGATCGCCGAGCAACGCTTCGGCGATACCGAGTCGCTGTCCCATGCCGAGCGAAAAATTGCCGACCCGTTGGCGGGCCACCGATGTCAGGCCGACGAGCTCGAGCACCTCGTCGATACGCCGGCGCGGGATATGGTTCGTCTTGGCGAGCATCCGAAGATGTGCGTAG
>CAZAMA010000516.1:0-1509 GCA_964485645.1 uncultured Acidimicrobiaceae bacterium
GGTCCGAGGGCGCTGTTACACCCGAATGCGACAATGGCCCAATGAGCCACCGGGGCCGGAGGCTGCGCCCGATAGCCGAGCCGTTCGTGATCGCCCCTCCTGGCGGGGCGAGGGTACGCACACGCCTGGCTGTCGACGACGCCGACCGGGCGGTCCTAGAAGCCCTCGGCACCCACCTCGGTGCTCTGGCGAAACGCAACCTGCAAGCCGAGCGGGGCTCTTTGCGCGCCAGGACCAAGACGATCACCGCCAGGGTCAAGGTCTCCCCCGGGGACAAAAAGGGGAAGCATTACGGCTACGCGAGCGGCGGGGAGCGCTGGGGCAAGCAGCGCCGATGCCAGGTGCTCGCCGCCCGCCTGGCCGATGTCGAAGCCCAGCTGGCGACCGGTGTCTACTCGATCTGCCGGGGCGGCAAGGCACTCGCACGCAACCGCCACGACCTAATAGCCGCAGGTCAGTGCGTCGGCGAGTGGAGCGAGGAGTGGAAGGCGGCCCGATGGTTCATCACCGCTGATGGCGAGGCCGGCAAGGCGTGGGGCAACGAGACCATCCGCTGGCACCCGGCCGATCGGTGGCTGGAGATCAAGCTCCCGGCCCCCTCGCCGGTCTCGCGAACCGCTCGCCGGTCTCGCGAACCGCCCGCACGGACGCTACCGGGCCGCGTGCCAGGTCTCCTGGCCTCACCGGGAGACGAGGTCGCCGCCCAAGCGGCCGGAGGAGCCGTCCGCTACGACATCTGCTACGACCCGTCCAAGGACCGCTGGTACATCGACGCGTCGTAAAAGACCGCCAGCTCTCCGATCGCCTCCTTGGAGCAGTTGCGCCGGGGCCCTGTGGTAGGTGTCGATCTCAACGTCGGGCATCTGGCGGTGGCGGTCCTCGACTGCTACGGCAACCCGGTCGGCGTGCCGACCACGGTCCCCCTCGTCTTGGACGGGCTGGAAGCGTCGCATCGAGACGGGCTCATCCGGGCTGCGATATCCCAGGTGCTCGCGGTCGCAGCCGCCCATCACGCCGGGACGGTGGTTATCGAGAACCTCGACTTCGCAGCAGCACGCGTCGACGGGCGCGAACAGGTCGGTAACCGCCTTTCGCGAGGCAAGAGGGGAAGCAAGTTCCGCCGGCACATCTCGGGGCTGCCGACCGCGAAGCTACGCGACCGGCTCACCCAGATGGCCTACAACGCCGGGGTCGCGGTCATCGCCGTCGCTCCCGCCTACACCTCGAAGTGGGGAGCCGAGCACTGGCTCGCCCCGCTCGAGGCGCAACACCCCCAGCACCGCCTGACCGGCCATCACGCAGCATCGGTAGCGATCGGCAGGCGCGGACTCGGTCAGCGACTCCGGAGACGGGGCACGAGCGCTCGGATCTCACCAGTAGATGAGCAACGAGCCACCGCGAGTGCCTCCGAAGGAGGGACCATACCGGTCAGGAGACCCAAGACCGTTCGAGGTCTCCCGCCGGACAGGACTCACTCCTGCTCAGTGTTTAGGAACGGTGTCGCCCCAG
>CAZAMA010000517.1:0-1503 GCA_964485645.1 uncultured Acidimicrobiaceae bacterium
AGTCTCAGTCTCCGAACAGGGACCTGATGCGCTCCTGCAGCTCGGGCAGGTTCGAGTACGAGTGACTACGGCCCACCAAGAGGTCTTCACGTTTGGACCTCTCCTATGTTCACGTTTGTGGCGCCGCCATCGTCGCGCCGGGGTGTGACTCTTATGTCTCGGGGTTGCTCGAGAACACCGACCGGCTGGTGACGCGCTCGTTCTTGTCGCCGTGCGCGTCGCGCTCACCTGGTGCCGGGCTCTCCTCCGAGACTGGTCGCGACTATGTGGGGTGCGTCGGTAGCGGTCCGGGCAAGGTCGGCGAGGGTTCTCCGGCGTCGCTTTCGCGGTCTCGGCTGCGGTGGGCTGCTGCGGCGGGCGTCCTCGGCCTGGTGGGCCTCGAAGGCGTCGACGAGGCCGAAGTCCACGATCACGCAGGCACACGCGAGGAACAGCGCCAGCGGGGTGAGCCCGAGGAGCTTGCACCCGCCGCGGACGTCGAGGTTGATCCCGGCCGGGTCCTTGAGGCGCGAGTTCGAGTGCGCAGCGGCGCTGCGCCGTGCGTAGGAGGAGCGCCAGGCCGAAGACGGGTAGTCGTGGGCCTGCGCGGTCTTCGCGTTGACGGCCGGGGGGACCGTGAGGCTCTGCTTCGTGCAGCAGGCCGGTGGGACCGGTGGCGGCTCGAGGATCTCCGGCAGGCGCCGGGGGCGGGCCATCGAGGCCGGCCGCAGCGGGCAGCGGCACTTGGGCGCCACCGCCGGACAGCCCACGCAGTGATAGCCGTCTTGGTCGTCGCTTGTGAGGCGGGACAGTTGTAGCGCGACAGCTCATTCGTCTCCTCGTCATGCGCGGCGACCTCCTCAGGGCTCGCACCCCGGGGAAGCGGTCCGAGGCCGAGCAGCGCCTTTGGCGTGGCGGGGCAATACAGGTTGCCGTTCGCACAGATCGCGCCGGCGAAGGTGCCCTTCATCCCCCGGTCAGCCGGGTGCGAGTCGATCACGAGGCGAGCACCGATCCGGCGCAGCGGGAGGGCGAAGTGCTCGGACACCTGACAAGTGAATCACCTGCACCGTCAAGCGGCTTGGGCGCACTCGAGGAGGCAGGGGTGCGGGGCAAAGCCCCGCTCGGGGCGGCAGCCCCGATGCTTACGCCGCCTGTTCGATGCTCACCGTGTAGCCGAGCGCTTCGAACTGGGTGACGGCGCGCTGACGCTGGCGGTCGGTGTCGCGCTTTGTGAAGACGTCTCCGCCGAGATCGTCATAGGTGCAGCCCTCGCTCAGAAGATGCCAGCAGATGACGAGGATCGAATGACCGACGGCGACGGCGGCCTTCTTCTTGCCGATGCGTCTCGCGAGGCGCCAGAACTGGGCCTCAAGGTAGGTGTCCTTCGCCCGTGCCGCTGCCCAGGCGCACTCGACCAGGATCTCCTGGAGCCAGAGGTCGCCCTTGGTCGTCTTGCCCGAGTGGCGCTTGCCGCCCGTGACGTTGTTGCCCGGGCAGGAGCCGGCCCAGGACGCGCGGTGA
>CAZAMA010000518.1:0-1503 GCA_964485645.1 uncultured Acidimicrobiaceae bacterium
TGGTTCTTCATAATCACCACGTCGCTCTGCGGTTTCGCACGCGCGGCGAGGAAGGTCCCGAAGAGGGTTTCACCCTCGTAGAACTGCTCGTCGTGCTGCTCATCATCGGCATCCTGCTGGCAATCGCGATACCGACCTATCTGGCGGTGACCAACGGCGCCAACAACACCGCGTCGCAGGACAACCTGCAGACAGCTTTGACAGGGGCAAAGGTGTACTACACCGACGGTGGGCAGACCTATACAGGGGTGACCATCCCGGGTGGGAAGACGTCCGACATTCAACAGATTGCCACCGGTCTGAGCTTCACGACTACGGCGAGCTCGACGGGGGCGCATCTCGTCAGCCTCTATACGTCGCCGAGCGGTACGTACCTCATCTTGACGGCGTTCTCCAAGGGAACGAACGACTGTTGGGGAATCCTCGACATCCCGGTCCAGCAATCACATGCCGTGCAGGGGCTTTCTGCTCCCGGCACCTCGTTCTTCGTCGAGCGCCATACGGTGCCGGCGGACTGCAAGGCCAACATGTTCGCGGCGTCTCACGATGGCGGGACTCTCACCACCGCCGCGATTGCTACGACGGGATTTCCGCCCGGATAGGGCCGGGATAGGGCCGGATAGGAATTGCGAGCTACGGACACGAAGATGCCCGTCGGCGTGGTTGCCGCTATAGAGCGCTCACGCCGGCGGGCATTTGCGCGAAGGCCAGCTGTTAGCCGACCGCGCTCGTGGTCGTCGTCGCCGTGGTGGACGCCGAGGGGTCAATGCTCGGATCGTAGTAGGCGGTGGCCGTGATGGAGGCCGTGTACTGCGCGAGCGAGGGCTTGAGGACATTCGCGCTGGCGTTCGCGCCAGACGGAGTCGGCGTGAACGCGCTCACCGTGATCAGCCGGGCTATGAGGCTCTGGTTGTAGATGCCCTGCAGGAAGGCCATGACATTCTGGCGGGGCCCCTGCACGCTCATCGTGATCGGGATGGTGCTGAGGGGAGCGCCGGGAACCGTGGTGTCGTCCGAGAGACTGGTGAGGCGTACGCTCGTCACGTTCGCAAGGTTCGCGAGCTCGGTGGTGAGCTGCGGTGCCTCAGGAATCGGGGGCACAGCCGCCGCGAACATCGAGAGGTACCCGGCGTACTGCTTCACCTTGGCTGCCTGCCTCTTGTCGAGCTGCAGCGTGAGGTTCAAGGTATCGAGCTGGCTCTTGAGCTGGGTCTGCTGAGCCTGCACCGTGGTCAGCTTGTTCGCCTCAGGGGTCATCCACAAAAGCCACCACAGGGCCGCCACGAGGATCAGAGCCCCGACGGTGACGAGGACAAACGGCCGCTTCAGCGCGTTCAGGTTGATCGAGTCGAGCTTCACTTGCCGAGCACCTCGAATCTTGTCGCCCGGGTTGACTGGATGGTCCCGAGGACTCCGAGCGTGGCCGTGTAGGTGACCACTCCGCCGGTTCCCTCGGAGAACGCGCTCCAGGTGACGAGCTGGAGGGCATTGGACTTCGCGAGC
>CAZAMA010000519.1:0-1503 GCA_964485645.1 uncultured Acidimicrobiaceae bacterium
ACCGAAGTCCGGGGGGAGGGCTTGTTCATCCAGCTTCGAGAGGATGCGATCGGCAGCTGGGAGGCTTACGTCGCTGAGAGTGCTCGGTTGGCAGGCTTGAATGAAGCTCATCAGCGATGGCGAGCTCGTCGCCGGCTGGATCCCAAAGATGGCTGGCCAGGCGCACGCTATATCGCGTTGCACAGCCTCAGTCATCTGCTCATGCGAGAGCTTGCTCTTGAATGTGGCTACGGGTCTGCCAGCATTCGTGAGCGCATCTATGCAAGGCGCGAGCCCGACCAAATGGCGGGCATCCTTCTCTACACCGCGGCTTCGGACAGCGAGGGAACTCTCGGGGGACTGGTGAGCTTGGCCGAACAGGCGTTCCTCGGTCGTATCGTCGGCCAGGCGCTACGTCGGGGTCGGCTCTGCGCGTCAGACCCAATGTGCGCGGAGCACCTGCCGTCGCCGCACGAGGACACCCTCCATGGCGCCGCCTGCCATGCCTGTCTGTTCTCCCCCGAGACATCCTGCGAGCGCGGCAATCGATACCTCGATCGGACTCTCGTGGTGGAGACCTTTGCGCAGGCAGGTCTTGGTCTCTTCTCATCGTGACTACGCCGGACTTCGTGGTCGTCCTTGCCCGCGTGGCTAAATCGCTACCGTGCGATCAACTGGAACTGGTCGCAACTGCTCTCGAGCATTTGCACGGCCCGGGAGCGGCCCTCGGCGCCCTCAGTAATCTCGTGCCGACGGAGCCCTTTCGAGCGGCCGTGAACCAACTCGTCGCGGCTTGGGGGAACGCGTCTCAGATCGACGGTGAAGCCGTGGCGCTTGCGCTGCGGTCGGCGAGCACGGCTAACCAGACGGCCCGCGCTGACTCACAGGTGGAGGTGGTGTGGACCGGTCCCGAGGGCGAGGCAGATGTCCGACTCACCTACTCCGTGCTCATCGAGGTCATCCGATCGGCCCAGAGACGCCTGACCCTCCTGAGCTTTGCCGCCTACCGCGTCAAGGAGGTTGTCGAGGCGCTGGCGGCCGCAGCGAGAGCCGGCGTGGAGGTCAGGCTGGTGCTCGACGGCGGCACCGAGGCGGCCCGAGCTTTCGACGAGGCTCCGGGGATAACGGTGTACACGTGGCCTCCGACACTGCTCCCCGAGCACGATCCGCATCACGCCAGCCTTCACGTCAAGGCTGCGATAGCTGACGACCTGCTCGCTTTCGTCACGAGCGCCAACCTGACCGGGTACGCCCTTGACCGCAACATGGAGCTTGGTCTCCTGGTCCGCGGAGGCGAGGTCCCGCGGCTCCTCGCGGCGCAGTTCGACGGCCTTATCGGTCACGGAGTCATACTGCCGGTGGTGAGGTAGCCGCCCCGGGGACTTGCAAGGCGATCGCTACTCCCGTTATTTGGCGTGTTGCCGCTCTCCGCGGAGATGAGCCTCGCCGTGCTCGGCTATGGCGTGGTCCGCAGCTGGCGGACGGAAGTACCGGGCCGAATAGGTGCCGATCCTGTAGCCGCAG